>JAJZWS010000055.1:6785-23810 GCA_021846565.1 Bacillota bacterium | reverse complement strand
CCGCGCGCGAGGTCCACCCCCGGGTCGAGTCGGCTCGCTCCTAAAGGGAAACGCCGGGCGACTGGGAAAGGCTGCGGCACGTCGTGCCAGCGCGAAGGATGAAGAAAGACATCACGGGGAATCTAGGGACGAGTTGGCGCTTGGTCACCACCGCCTTCTTGGCTCTATCTCCTGGGGAGCCCGCCTTCCGCAAGCTCCCTGTGCGCGATAGGCTCCAGAACCGCCGACCGCGTCGATCGGGGTGTTCTCCTCCACGGGGCTGCCCTCCCTGGCCAACCCCAAAGTGGATGGGTCCTCCTGCAGTGGTCCTCCCCCCGGCGGCTCTACGTCAAAGCTTGGCGCGCCAGACCATGGAGATGCCCCCCCGTCCCGTACTGACAGCAGGCCGATGGCCGGTTGGCCTGGTGCGAAACATGTGAGCATTGTAATATCGAGATGTGGGAGGGTGATGACATGAGGTCCCCAAGTACCGAGACTCACGTGTCGGCGCCGTGGGATGTCGGTCAAGCCACGTTTCAGGGCCATGGGTTGAGCGCGGCGACATATGCAGTGGTCAGGCGTTCGGGAGTCCCGGCTCGTGGATGACCGGCTGTTGACCGCGTGGGAAGACTGGGAACGGGCGCGGCCGCGAGACGAGCGCGCACTGACGCGGGCCGCATTTCACCGACTGCTGACGGGTCAGGCGACCGGCCTCGCCGTCCTGTCCGCCGCTTTGGGGCTACCGGATGCGACGGTGGCGGAGACGGTACGAAGCATGGTCGTGCAGGGATTGGCGACGGCGGATGGGGAGCGCGTGACGGGGGTGGGCGGCTTGTCGGTGGTGGCCGCCCCACATGCCTTAACCTGGAACGGTCGCTCCTACTGGACTTGGTGTGCCCTTGATGCGATCGGCATTGCGGCGGCGATCGGTGGCACGGTGGTCGTGCACTCGCGCACGGAGCCAGCGGGCGAGGCGGTCCAGCTTACCTTTGAAGACGGGATGTGGATGGACCCGGATCCGCAGCTTGGAATCCGCTTGACCGAACCGCAGGTCGCCCGTCCGCTCTGCGGCGGGACGTGAGCGGAGATTGTCTTTATCCGCTTGGTCAAGCGGAACGGGGACGCCGGCGATGTTGGACCCATCGACGCCCTACTCCCATGGGCGGGCCAGTTGTGGCGGGCGTGGATCACAACCGACACAGTCCATCAGGACCCCCTCGACAGCCATTGGCGCGCCGAGATCCCGTAGAACCCGACGGACCCAACAAGCCTTGGGCCAGTGTCCGGTGCGCCGGGCACGGGCTTATCTCTGGACCCCGTGGGGGTGCGCATTGGGGTGAGCCCCCCACGCGTCTCCCTGGAACTTGTCCAGGCGGTCGTCTGTGGTGCACATCCCAGGACGGTCAGTGAATCGAATCGGCAGCGAGCGCTGAGGAGACGGGCGGACTGCATCGGCGTTGAGGCCCCCGACGCCCGCCCCGCCCAAGACACAGAAGGTCCAGTCCCGGAGCTTTCTATGCATACAGGGATTCCCGCTCCTTTGTCGAATGGCAGGGGTATCAGCGCCCACCGTGCGCAGGATTCAGTACAACACGGCGGTGGAGGCTTTGGCCAAGGGTTGCGGCCGCAAGCGTTGGAAAGGGGCACGTCGTGACGACTAGGCCTGATGCCACCACGCGCCTCTGGGCCCCGGCCAAGGTGACCCTGGCCCTGGATGTATGGCCGCGGACGGACGCGCAAGCGCCGTGGCACCCCGTGGACCTCGTGCTCCTGCGCATCGGGCTGGGCGACCGCCTGGAGATTCGAGACGGGGTTGATCCGGCTGGCCCGCGGGTAGCGGTGTCCGGACAGGGCCTCTCGCACGACACCCTGGCGACCCACGCGCTGTCTTTGGTGGAGGAGCGCCTGGGCCGGAGGCTGGCGGTCCACGTGGCCCTTACCAAGCACGTGCCGTCGGGGGCCGGGCTCGGAGGCGGCAGTGCCGACGCCGCCGCCGTGCTCCGGTGGGCAGCTGACCGCTGGCCGACGCTGGCGCCGCTGGTGCCCGCGATGGCGGCGGCCATTGGCGCGGACGTGGCGTTTCTGGCGGGGCCGGCGGCCCGCTGTCGGGCCACGGGCCGCGGTGACCAGCTGGAACCCCTGCCGGACGCACCCCGCTTGTGGCTGGCGGTGGCTCATCCCGGGTTCGCCCTCGGCACCGCCGAAGTCTATCAGGCGTTTGACCGCGTAGGGACAGCGGCCCCTGCCGCCGCGCCGAGCGTCGTAGACGCTTTTCGGCGTGGCATGGTACCCTCGCTGGTGGGCAATCAACTGGAGGACGCCGCGGTGGCGGTGAGCCCGGTGGTGGCCGATTTTCGTGCGCGGCTCGAGCGGCATGCCCCGCGGGACCGCCTGACGATGACCGGGAGTGGCTCCGCGTTTGTTGCCGTGGCGGACGATGAGCGGGAGGCGGCGGCTATCGGGCGGGCCTGGCAGGCGGCAGGCGTGCCGTTCGTATGGTGGGGGGAGGCGGCACCCGGGATTGGAAGCCATCGTGCTGGCGGGCCAGCGTAATCGAGGCAGCTTGGCGGCCGCGGACCCTGAGGCCTGGGAAGCCTTGTTGCCGATTGCCGGTCGCCCCATGTTGGCCTACGTCGTGGAAGCGGTGATGGCCAGCGGTGTCGTGCATGCGGTGCGCGTGGTGGGTCCCACCGCCGCGGGCAGGGGGATGCCGGTTGGGGACGAGGCGTGCGCGGTGCACACCATCGCCCCGCGTGATACTTTGTGGGAAAATTTAGATCTTGGACTTTCGGCCGTGGACCGCGGTCAGCCAGCGCTGGTGGTCACCGGCGACATCCCGCTGCTGACGGGCGACATCGTGCGTGCCTTCGTCGAGGCGGCGGCCGCAGCGGATTCGGCGGCCGGGGGCGTGGATATCGTGTATCCCCTCATCCCCCGGGCCGTGGTGGAGCGCGCGTATCCCGAGGTGCACCGCACGTACTTTCGGCTGCGCGAAGGGGTGTTCACCGGGGGCAACCTGTTTTGGGTGCGGCCCGCCGCCCTGTCGGGGCTGCGGGGGAAGGCGGAGCGGCTGTTGGCCCACCGCAAGTCGCCGGCCAAGCTGGCGGGCGACATTGGGTGGGGCGTGCTGGCCCGCTACGTGCTGCGACGACTCCGTCTCGCGGACGTGGAACGCGTGGCGGGCCGCCTGTTGGCCGTCCGCGGCGCCGGACTCGTGTTTCCGCACGCGGAGCTGGGGGTCGACGTGGACAAGCAGAGTGACCTGGAGCTGGTGCGCCGGCAGCTGGCGGTAGATGCGGGGGTGCGTCATGCGTGACCGGGTGCGGCGGCTGATCGCCCTGACGCGGATGGTGACGCGCCCGCCCGGCGCCATGCCGTCGCTGTCCGGCATGGCCGATGCCTTGCACGTGGCGAAATCGACCCTGTCCGAGGACTTGGCCCTGGTCCGGGAGGTGCTGGTGGAGGCGGGTCTTGGCGAAATTCATACCCAGGTGGGCGTGGGGGGTGGGGTGCGATTTGTGGAACGCCTCGATGTGGACCGCGTGCGGGACGCGCTGGACGTGTTTGTGCATGCGTTGGACGAGCCGGACCGAGTGACCGGGCCGGGGTTTCTGTACATGACCGACCTCCTGTTTCGGCCGGAGTTGGTGGAGCCGCTGGGCGCCCTCTTGGCCGAGCGGCTGGAGGGTCGGGGGGCGGGGCTGGTGGCGACGGTGGAAACCAAGGGGATTCCGCTGGCGCTGGCGGTGAGTCGGGCGCTGTCCATTCCCGTGATCCTGATTCGCCGCGACAACCGCCTTTCGGAAGGGTCCAGCCTCTCCATCAACTACCTGTCTGGTTCGTCGCATCGGATCCAGTCCATGTCGCTCGCCCGCCGGGCCCCGGTGCGTGGAGCCCGGGTTTTGTTTGTCGACGATTTTTTGAAGGCAGGGGGGACGGCCCGCGCCGCCAGTGACCTGCTGAGGGAGTTTGAGGCCGAAGTGGTGGGCGTGGGGGTGCTGGTGGCGACCGCCAGCCCAGCCGCCAAGCTCGTGGCAGACGTGGCCGCCTGCCTGTTGTGGCAGGCTGACGCCGTGACCCCCACGCCCTGGGTGGTTGAGCGACTCGCGGCCACCGCGGTCCAGGAGGATTGTCCTGGGGCGCCCTGACGGGGCTCGAACTTACCGCGTGCAATCGAAGGAGAGGCGATGGAACATCATGCCAAGAACCGCTCCGCCGGGGGAGACCGCACCGTGGCCGGTGACACTGGAAGACGTGCAGCGGGCGCGGGCTGCGCTGAAAGGCATCACGTACGTGACGCCCCTGCAGGAATCCAGCTACTTGAGCAGCTTGAACAGTGAGTCGTCCGCCCGCGTCTTTTTGAAGTTGGAAAATCTGCAGCGCGCCGGCTCCTTCAAACTGCGGGGAGCGTACAACCGCATGCGCCAGATGACCCGCCAAGAGTTGGACCGCGGCGTGGTAGCGGCCTCGGCGGGGAATCATGCGCAGGGGGTGGCGCTGGCCGCCACGCTCGTGGGCACCACCGCCACCATTGTGATGCCGGAAATGGCCTCCATGACCAAGGTGGTGGCCACCCGCGGGTACGGAGCGCGCGTGGAGCTGGTGGGCGAGACGTTTGACGACGCGTATGCCCACGCGGTGAAGCTGGCAGAGGCCACCGGCGCCGTCCTGATTCACGCGTTTGAGGATCCCTGGGTGATTGCGGGGCAGGGGACCGTGGGTCTGGAAATGCTGGACGTGCGGCCGAATCTGGATGCGGTGGTGGTTCCCGTCGGGGGCGGCGGCCTCATCAGCGGCATCGCGGCCGCGCTCAAATCGCAAAACCCGCACATCCGCGTCATTGGGGTGCAGGCGGAGGGGGCGGCGGCGATGGTGGCGTCCCGTGCGGCGGGCCACGTGGTGGCGGCGCCGTCCGCGCACACCATCGCGGACGGCATCGCCGTCAAGCGGCCCGGCACGCTGACGTTTCAGCTCATTGAGCAATACGTCGATGAGTTGGTGACCGTGGGTGACCACGACATCAGCCGCGCCATTTTGCTGTTTCTTGAGCGCACCAAGCTGGTGGTGGAAGGGGCCGGTGCGGCCGCTATGGCCGCGATCTTAACCAACAAAGTCCCGCTCCGGGCTGATCGGATCGGCGTGGTGGTGTCGGGGGGCAACATCGACGTGAGCCTGCTGTCGCGGATCGTTGAGAAGGGCCTTGTGGAAGAGGGTCGCCAACTGCACATCACAACCACCGTGGGCGACCGTCCCGGGCAGCTGGCAGCGCTGCTGAACCTGGTGGCGGCGGGTCGCGCCAACGTCCTGACGGTGGAGCATCAGCGGTGGCGCCCGGGCCAGCACCCGACCGATGTCGAAATTCGGATGGTGATCGAGACCCGCGACGCGGCGCATGCCGACGACCTTCTGGCGAGAATGGCGGATGCCGGTCACGTGGTCCACGTACTCACATAGGGCCGTCGGGAATCGGCCCCAAAATTTCGACAACGGCAGGATTTGCACCGGTCGGATGGCGAACCCCTTGCGCGACGTGGCAGGCCCAACGTGGCGAGGAGGGACAAGCGTGGAGATCACGGAGGTGCGCTTTCGTCGGATGACGAAGGACGGCAGCATGAAGGCGGTGGCATCGGTCACGCTGGACAACGAATTTGTGGTCCACGATGTGCGCGTGGTGGAGGGACCCCGCGGGCTGTTTGTGGCCATGCCCAGCCGCCGCGGGGCCGACGGAGAGTATCGTGACGTGGCGCATCCCATTACTCCGGGGGCGCGCGAGCGGATTCAGCGCGCCGTGTTGGATCGTTTTCGGGATGTGCAGGAGACCTAGCACCCCATACCCGCGTGACGAGACCGCCCGAGCGGCTCCGTGCCACCATTTTGGTATCCTAGGGCACGGACAAGATGTCGGTCGTAGCATGAACCGGAGGCGATAGGGTGACGGCAGTAATCGTGCTGGCGGCCGGCGAGGGACGGCGGATGCACTCGCATCGCGCCAAAGTGCTGCACCCCGTCGGGGGCGTTGCGATGCTGGACCATGTGCTGACCACGGTGGATCGGCTCTTGGTGGACCACCGGGTGGTGGTCGTGGGTCCGGGCGCAGAGGCCGTCGAAGCACTCGTGGGGGATCGGGCGGATGTGGTCGTTCAGTCGGAGCGACGCGGCACGGGGGACGCCGTAGCGCGCGCGCTGGCGGTCTTGCCGGCCTCCGCGGAGCGGGTGCTGGTGCTTTATGGGGACGCACCGCTGGTGCCGGCGGCCGTGCTGGCGGCGCTGCTCGAGGAGCCTGTACCTGGGGCGTGCGCGGCCGTTCTGGTGACGGCGGTGGTGAACGACCCCACGGGCTACGGCCGTATTGTGCGGGGGTCCGACGGCCAGGTGGTCCGGGTGTGTGAAGAGCGCGAGGCGGGCCAGGCCGAGCGCGCCATTGCGGAAATCAACACGGGGGTGGGGCTTTGGGATAGAGCCGCGCTGGCGGAAATCTTAGAGACGCTCCCGATGCACGACGGCGAGCAGTACCTGCCGGAGGCCCTCGAGCCCCTTTTGTCCGCCGGACGACGGGTGGGGACGATCCACGCCCCCGACGCCCGCCGATTCTGGGGCGTCAACACACGCGCGCAACTGGCCGCCCTGGAGGCGGTTCAGCGCGAGCTCACGCTGCAGCGCCTGATGGACGGGGGCGTCACCATCATCGACCCGGGGGCCACCTACGTGGATGCGGCCGTGGAGGTGGGCATGGACACCATCATCCACCCGGGCACGGCGCTCCGCGGCCGCACGGTCGTCGGGGAGCAGGCCGAGATTGGGCCTTATGCCGAAATTATCGACAGCCAGGTGGGCGACCATGCGGTGGTGCGGCAGGCGGTGGTGGAGCAAAGCCACTTGGGGGCGCACGTTCGCGTGGGGCCGTTCAGCCACTGCCGGGCCGGGACGTATCTGGAGCGCGATGTGCACGTGGGCAACTACGTGGAGTTGAAAAATGCCCGCATGGGCCTTGGGTCGAAGGCTGGCCACCACTGCTATCTGGGGGACGTGAGCGTCGGCAGCCACGTGAATATCGGCGCCGGCGCGGTGATCGTGAACTATGACGGAGAGCAGAAGCACCATTCCTTCATCGGCGACGATGCCTTTATTGGGTGCAACGCCAACCTGGTGGCGCCCGTCGAAGTGGGGCGGGGCGCCTACGTCGCGGCCGGGTCCACCGTGACCCATAATGTGCCCGCCGATGCACTCGCCATCGCGCGGAGCCGGCAGGAAAACAAGCCCGACTGGGCGCGCCATCGGGGACTGGTGGGCAAGTTGCGCCGTTAGCGACAGGACAGAAAGGGGACCGAGCAGCAGCGTGGCGTCACTAGCGGAAGGTGAACTGAAACTACTCCCGGGATCCGCCAACCCCGAGCTGGCGGACCGCTTGGCAGAGTATTTGGGGGTCGAGTTGGCGAAGGCCGACATCGGCAAGTTTCCCAACGGTGAGATTCGGGTCAATATCGAGGACAACGTGCGCGGCACCGATGTGTTCATCGTGCAGCCGACGTGTCCGCCGGTCAACGACAACCTGATGGAACTGCTATTGATGGTCGATGCCTGCCGTCGATCATCGGCGCATCGCATCACGGCGGTGGTGCCGTTTTTTGGCTATGCGCGACAGGACCGCAAGACACGCTCGCGTGAGCCGATTTCCGCCAAGCTGGTCGCGAACCTCATGACCGTGGCGGGCACGGATCGGGTGCTGACACTGGATCTGCACGCGCCGCAGCTGCAGGGGTTTTTCGACATTCCGGTGGACAACCTGTTTGGCAACCGGACGCTGGCCGAACATATGCGGGAGCAGAATCTCGATAACGTGATGGTGTTTTCCCCCGATGTCGGCGGGATGCAGCGGGCACGCCAGCTCGCCAAACAGCTGGAGTGCCCGCTGGGCTTTATCGACAAACGGCGGCCCGAACCCAGTGTGGCCGAGGTCGTGAACGTCGTGGGCAAGGTGACCGGCAAGAACGTGGTGTTTGTCGACGATCAGATCGATACCGGGGGCACCCTGGCCAAGGCGGCCGAGGCAGTGCTGGAACTTGGCGCCAAGTCTGTGTATGTGTGTGCGACCCATGCAGTGTTTTCGGCGGCCGTGGCCGATACGCTGGGGCACGCCCCGATTCGGTCCGTGGTGGTCACCGACACCATCCCGGTGACCAACGCGCCTCGGCAGACGGAGGTGGTGACGGTGGCCCCACTGCTGGGCGAAGCCATTCGGCGGGTGCACGAGAACCTGTCCGTGTCGCGGCTGTTTGAGTGAGATGCGGCCCCCGGTGCGCCTGGTGGTGGGGCTCGGCAATCCCGGGCGGGCCTATCAGCGCACCCATCACAATCTGGGCTTCATGGTGCTGGACCACTACGTCCAGCACCATGGCCTCCGGTTTCAAAAGGCGCGCGAGCGTGCCCAGGTGGCCCAGGAGGGCGCTCGGTACCTCCTCAAGCCCATGACCTTCATGAATGTGTCAGGAGAGGCCGTGGCCCCGTTCTGCCGGTACCATCAAATCGCGCCCGAGGAAATCGTGGTGGTGTGCGACGATTTGGACCTCCCCCCGGGTGCGCTGCGCATTCGACCCGGCGGCGGCAGCGGCGGCCACAACGGCCTAAAATCCCTGATCCACACGTTGGGCACCGCTCAGTTTGCCCGCCTGCGCCTCGGCATTGGACGGCCCACCGAACCTGGCATGGGGCCCATCGACTGGGTGCTGGCCCGCTTGCCGCGGGATCGGGACTGGGAGCAGACCATCGAGGCCGCCAGCGACGCCCTCGCCGTCATCGTGGGCGAGGGCGTGGAGGCCGCCATGAACCGATTCAACCACCCGGCCAGCGACTAACGGCTGCTCGGCTGTTCGCCGCTGAGCGGCAGCACGTTGCCCACCGGATCGCGAAAAGAGGCCACCACACCGCCACCCTACCCAGTTCGCCGATGAGGGGCCGGCCGTCGTCACACACGAGACCGTGGTCCTGAAGTTCGCGCGCGGCCTCCTCGAGGTCCGCCACGTCGAAATACAGGATCGACCCGGGATGGTCGAACGCCGGGGTCTCCGGGACTTCGATCAGGAGGCGGGTGAACCCGAGCTGGAAGAAGGCCATGCGGTCGTTGCTCCCGATGAAGGGCAGGCCCAGCACGTCCCGGTAGAAGACGATGGAGCGGCTAAGGTCATGGGCGGGCAGCGCCGCCTGGCCCAATTGGCGAATCACAGACGACACGACGTCACTCCTTCTCACCATCCTGCGCGGCCGGACCGGTTCACCCCCACCCTACGATGGGCCCAAGGACCTGTCTGGCTCAAAATCACCGGATTGCCTGTGCAGTACCTGGCGCGGGGACTGTCCGTACGCGGCCTTGAACGCCGTGCTGAAGGCAGCCGGCGTATCCCAGCCCACCGCCAGCGCCACCTCGGTGACCGACGGGGGGCCTTGCCGCAGCCGTCGATACGCCTCGGCGAGTCTCGTGCCGCACCGCCCGATGCGGGGTCGTGCCAAACGCCTGCCGGTAAGCTTGAATGACGCGGTCGGGGGACAGCGCCCCTTTCCGGACCACCTGCACCAGCGGGACGGGCTCGGCGTAGTGGGCATCGCTGTAGTCCCGGACGATCATGACGCGCCGCAGCAACTCGTCGCGGGTCGCGGGCCGCGCCGCGCCCAGTTGGGCCATCATGCGCTCGGTGTCGTCGTGCCCCCGCACGATGGCGTTCATAAGTCGGGCCAGCGATTCATCCAAGCCTAGCGGGTCGTGGCGGAGGGCGGCGTACTGGTGGTGCAGGGCGCTCAGCATCGGGGATACGACGCGGTCGTGGCGGCGCGGGTGGTTCAGGAGGGTGCGTGCCGACGCCCGGCCATCGGGCGCGTCCAGGCAGGAGTCCAGGTTAGCGTGCGCGGCCCACCGGGCGCGCGCGAGGGCACCGGTCGCGAAAAACACCCAGAACGACTCGACGTCGCGGGCGCGTGTGGGGTCGTCGCCTGGCGGCCGGGGAAGAACGGTGATGCGGTCCGCCTCGCCGTCGTTCAGCTGCAGGTGGTGGTCCCGGTCCACAGGCACCCGGCCATGCTCCAGTTCGTATAAGGCGGGGCCGGAGAACGATTGGAGGCTTGCCCCGTGCCCACCCATTGGTGCTGAGCCGCACGCGCGTGCAACACCCAGCCCATCGCGGCGGCGCCGCTTGCATCCGACCCCGCCGTCGCTCGCCACCTCTCCTTCAGGCCAGTGCCACTACGTCGTGAGCGTCTCACGCATCCGGCGCCAGACGACTCCCGGAGCAAACCGCTCGACTACGTCCCGCTGTCGGTCGCGGGTCGAGGTGGTAAGCTCGCCCTCGGACGTCGCCACGAAGCGCTCCAGCGCGCGAGACAAAGTTGGCCCGTCTCCCGGCGGCACCAGCCAGCCGTTGGCCCCTGACGCCACAATGTCGCGCGGTCCAGCCACACAGTCGGTGGCCACCACGGGGATGCCTCGCGCCAAGGCTTCCAGCAGCACCATGCCGAAGCCTTCAAAATCCGAGGGCAGCACTAGCGCGGTGGCCTCCGTCACGGCGGACCACGGGTCGGCCTGCCAGCCATGCCACTGGACGTGGTCCCCAATCCCCAGGCGGTCGGCTTGCGACTCGAGGGTGGCGCGATCCGGCCCGTCACCCAACACGTCCAGCGTCCAGGCCCGTTCCCGCAACGGCGCGAGCGCGTCCAACAACAGGTCCACTCGCTTCTGATGGTTCTGCAGGCGGCCCACGTAGAGAAAGCGCGCCGGACCCGCCGGCGGGGAAACTAGGGCCGCCGACTCGGTCGGCAGGGGGTTTCCCACCACCGTGGGCGGGACACGCGGGTTGAGGTCCTGGATCTGCTCGGCAATTTGTGTGCTGAGGGCCAGGTGGCCGTCGGCCCCTTGGAGCCATCCGATGTTGGCTAGGCGGTCGAGTGAGAAGTGGGGCCACGAAAATACGTGCGGGCGGCTGGCTTCCCGACCCACCGCCGCCAGCCCCGCCGCCACGAACACGGGGTCCGTGGCGAGGAGCGCGTCCACGGGGGCCTGACGCAGAAAACGCTTGAGGGCAACGGTATACAGCCAACGCTTGGCCCCCAGCTGAAACCGCCGCCCCGTTCCCTGATCGATGTTGGCGACCAGGTGCGGCAAGCCGTCGAGCCATTCGGTGCGCAACGGGACGCCCAGGCACCACACGTGAACCTGGGTCGGCTCGGGATCGGCGGCAGCGGCGGCGGCCACCGCGCGGATGACGGTTTCCATCCCGCCCCGCCCCGTAAGCTTTCGGACCACAATGGCGACGCGCTGCAGTTTGGTCATGCCTTACTGTAACCGACACGACGATGGGTGGCGAAATCCCCCACCGACCGGCGGGTCCGCGGTCGGTCTCATGCCCCGAGGCTCCCAACTTTCGCCGAGCGCTCTTGGCCAGGGCGTATGAGGACGGTGGTGGGCGCGCAGGGGGCCGCCGCGTCTATGGCGCCGGCGGATGGCGCGGCCTGCCGCGCGTCAGCGCCAGGGGTTGACCACCGGGGCGCCGCATCGCTCCATATCTCAGACGTTGCGGGTCACGACGGTCATCCGGTGCACATGGGCGGTCGCGGCGACCTGCATGTCCACCACCGGAAGGGTGATTCCCAAGCGGACTTGCTCACCCAACACGTGTCCCCAATGCAGCATGATGTCGGCATCCAACATCAACCGTCGGTTGGAAAACCGATCTACCACCGCGTCTTGAAGCCACTCGCCGAGAGAAGCCCGGCGGTCGCGGTGGCTCAGCTGGCTGATGCTCTTCTGGATCTCGCCCACCGTGACCACGCTGAGATAGAGGGACGACTCGTCGTGAGCATCCATCTACGCGATCACTCCGGGGTTGGGCCAGGGCTTGGCCAGTTCGGAAACCGCGCACGTGTCCAGGAGAAAATTCACAGGTCCACCTGGCGACCCGCATCTCGGCTCCGAGTGAGATCCAACTCCAATTCGTGGAGAGGAGAATCCCGCATGAATTCCACCAGGGTGTTTCGCGGCCGTGTGAGACGGTCGTAATCGCCTACCGACAAGACCACCGCCGTCGGCTTGCCGCGGACGGTGATCACCTGAGCGTGGTGCTCGGCCTGCTGAACCACCTGGCTCAAGCGGTTCTTGGCGTCCTGCAGTTGCCACTGATTCCTCACTGCGGAATCCCTCCCCGGCTAGACCGTCTAGTCTGGGTAAAAGTCTAGTCCGTTGGTCTACCGGGTGCACGGGGCGGACAGCTGGCTTGCGCTGGATCTTCACCACGGACGGTTTGGAGGGGGTGGTGCGTCCAGTCGACCGGCGCTCAGTGAATCTCTCGGTCAGCCCAAGTAGCGGATCGCCTCGTCCACGTGACACCGCTCGCTGTCGCGCAGGAATTGATTCAACAGAAACCGATGACCCGCTCCAATCAGCAGCAGGACTCGGTCGTCGGGTGTGGCGGCGAGCCGCATGAGGTTCACAAAAATCGTGAGGTTCCGTCGGTACCACCACGTGAGCCAGTCGAGGCCGACGTACGCCGCCCGAGGGTCGGCGGCCGCGCCAATCTGCGCAAAGCGCTGGTATGACGCGTGACTCGCGCGGTCGCGACCCGGTTGGTTGACCTCGCGCAGGACGTCCAACAGGGACCGATCCTTGATGGAGACGGCGCCTGGTCCTCCGCCGGCCAGCTCCTCGTACAGAGGGCGCTGGTGCGTCTGGGCCCACGCCATCACCTCACTGAACGCCCGCTGGCCGGGGATAAGCTCCATCCAGTCGACTGCCTGCACACCATCAAGCCCCAGGCGGGCGGCCAGTCTGAACCCGATCTGCTCCTCGCTGGCCTCCAGGTCCGCTTGCCGGGCACGGTACGCCCGGTAGTGGGCGTCGAGCACGCCCTGGTCGCCAACGACCCGCTCAACCGCTACCTGGGTGGGGTGAAAGGCGGCCAGCCGTGCGGCCACGTCGTTCATCTCCGGGGTGCGCTCAGGAATTCGCACATCGTCGGCGTCCACGACATGCCAGTCGCGACGGCTCACCAGATGGACCAGGCCGCAGACGAGAAACGTGGGGCGATGCCCGGGATCCGGTTCAGCCACGACCCTCACCTCTGTCTGGCCGGATACACCCGGGTGCCCAACCAGCGGAAAGGGGGTTAGGCGCACCGAGCTGTCCTCCCGTTCCGTTCCGCCCACGGGCGCGCTGGACCGCAACGACGCGAGCCGCCGGGCGTACCCCAAGGAGGCAAGGCGTTGCTGACGAGAACTTTGGCCTGGGGGCCCCCGTGCCAAAGTGCCACCGCGTCCTGGCGAGCAGGGGGGCCTTGCCCGCCGGGCGCTTAGGGACGCAAGCCGCCTGGCCCCAAGGGATGGGGGTCCAACACCGTCACGCAGTGCGCCGCCGCGTAAGCGAGAAGGCGTTCATCCCGGGTCACGAGGGTGAGGGTCATCAGGCGGGCGCTGGCGGCCAAAATCCGATCCGCCGGGTCGCCGGGAAACGTTCCGGGAAGCCGACTGCTGGCCACGGCGATGTTCGGCGACAACGGAAGAAGTTGTACCCCGGGCGCGGACAATGCCTCTCGAACCCACTCGCTGCAGTCGCGGGATAGGCGGATGCGCCCTTGGCTTTCGAGCATGGCCACTTGCCACACCGAAATGTCGGAGACGTACACGGCTCCGGTGCTTGCCGCCCGCTCAATGGCCTCGATGGTTGCTGCGCCAAGTCGCTGCGGTTCGCCATTCATCAGCCAGATCCAAATGTGGGTGTCGAGCAGGAGTCGGGGGGCCCCGTCACCTTCCATGATGCTCTGCGTCCCACCCCTCACCGACGGGCTCGGTGATATCACCGACAACGGTCACCGTGTCCCGCAGGTAGCCCAAAAGCGCGCGCGGAGGCTCGTCGGCCAACGGGACGAGCTTCGCCACGCGCGGCCGCCGTTTGGTGATGATGACCTCCACGCGCTTATCCTTGACGAGGCAGATGAGCTCCAGACACCGCGCTTTGAACTGGCTAGCTGGTACATCATGGTCAAACGCTCCTCCCCATGGTCACGAGAATGTGACCGTTATACACCCTGGGGAAGGTCGGCAGGGTTCCTCCATGAGGGGCGGGGTCGGCCCCTTACCGCATGGTTGCCAGCCGGTAGACTGGAGGCACCATCGCACGGCGCCGTCGAAAAGCCACTCATGTTGCCGCGCGGTGTCACAGCCACACCACGGCAGCCTGTGGCATGTGGAAATCGGGGTGCTCGCCCGCGCGCGTTTGCGTCCGGTGCGCGGCCGCGCTAGCATAATGCCATGGAGTACTATGGACTGCTTTCAAATTCCCACACGGCGGCGCTGGTGTCCCCTGACGGGTCCGTGGATTGGCTTCCTTTCCCGCGCTTTGACAGCCCTGCCGTCTTTGCCAAGCTTCTGGGCGCTGGCCGCAACGGCTACTTTGTCATCAAGCCGACGGTGCCGCACCGCACCGAACAGCACTACATCGAGGACACCAACATCCTCTTGACACGCTACACGGCCACGGAGGGGGCCACGGGCGAAGCCACGGTGACGGACTATCTCGCGATTGGCAGTCAGGAGCTGCACCGCGTCGTGGTGAGCGATCTGCCGCTGGAGCTGGTGATTCGCCCCGTCTTCCAAAACGGCCTGATTGCCGCCGGGCTGACTCTCACGGACACCGGCGCCATGTTTGAGGATCCGACCGATGGGGAATCGCTGCAGCTGATGCTGGCGGGCCAGGGGGCGCGGTACATCCCCTCCACCGACTCGTGGGCACTGGACCCGGGAACGTACGACGTGCGACTCATTCATCATCCAGACAGCCACTCGCCGGAGCTGGACGTCGACCCCGAGGCGGAGGCCGGGCACGGCCTTGACCGCAATATGCAGTACTGGCAACGGCTCGCGGCCACCACCTACCAGGGCCCGTACCTGGCCCAGCTGAAGCGCTCCCTCTTGGTGTTGCACGGCCTGTCCTACCGCACGAACGGGGCGATCGTGGCGGCACCGACCACGTCGCTGCCCGAGCAGGTGGGGGGCGAGCGCCAGTGGGACTATCGGTTTGCCTGGGTGCGGGACGGCTGCTACGCGGCGGAGGCGCTCCTGGTGGCGGGGGAGCATGTGGCCGCGCGGCGGGTCATCGATTTCTTCATCAACACGGTGGACCTGCAGGGCAAGCCCTTTAAGGCGCCGTTCTTTCGGGTGGACGGCACCCTGATTCGGTATGAACGCGACCTCAATTGGCTGAACGGCTTTCGGGGATCGCGGCCCGTGCGCGAGGGCAACGCGGCCACGGCCCAGCTCCAGCTAGACATCGAGGGAGCGCTGGTGTGGGCCATGTGGCGCTACCATGAAACCTGCGGGGACCAGGAGTGGCTGGTGAGCTACGTGGACCCGTTGGAGTTTCTGCTGGAGTGGGTCGCGCGCAACTGGGAGCAGAAAGACTGTTGCCTGTGGGAGTTCCGAGGCCAGGACGACCACTACACGCATTCGAAGGTGATGTGCTGGGTGTCGCTGGAGTATGGCTCCCGCCTGCTGGCCGCAGTGGGACGGGCCGAGACGGCAGCCCGCTACCACACGGCGGCGGAGTCCGTGCGCGCGCGCGTGGAGGCCGAGGGCTTCAACGCCACGCTGGGCATCTACACTCAGCGGTTTGGCGGCGACACGGTGGACGCTGCGCTCCTGACGCTGCCGCTGTATGGGTTCGTGCCGGCAGACGATCCGCGCTTTCTTGGGACCCTGGCGCGCATGGAGCAGGACCTGGTCCAGCATCCGTGGGTGTATCGCTACCGGAACGACATGATGGGGGAGGCCACCCACCCGTTTATCCTGGCCAGCTACTGGCTGGCGCGGGTGTACCTGCAGTTGGGCCGCCTCGATGAGGCGGAGCAGATCCTGCGCGACCTGTTCACCCATACCACCAACCTGGGCCTGTTGGGCGAGCATGTGGACATGGACACCAACGAGCCGCGGGGCAACTTTCCCCAGGGGTTCAGCCACCTGGGGGCCATCCTGTCCATCCTGGAGCTGGCCACGGCGCGGGCGACTTAAAGCATTCGCTGCCCGACGGCGGTGCAACCGGTCCGGGCCGGGTCGCGCGGGAGAACGGGGAGCGGCCTGTCATGCACCCGCGGCGAGGGGTGCAGGCGGTACGGCGTGCAGGCTTAGTCCCACGTCACGTGTCGTGAACCCCGTATGCCGTCCTGCATCGAGGCCGGCGACATGCTCATCAGGCCACTGGCCTCGGGGGGAGGGGTCCGTCCGGCCAGGCTCTCAACATTAGCCTGAACGACGATGCAGAGAAGGTCCCGATTCCCGCTGTTGCGCCATGCACGCATGCCACCGGGGGATACCCGGATCGCGATTCCCGCACTCACCGGGAAAATGTCACCGTCCACCTGGAACTCACCCTCCCCATCCAGGAACAGGTACAGTTCCTCGTGTTCTCGATGGTCGTGCAAAAAGGGCATCGTTTCCCCGGGACGAACGCGGTTCAGGGACACTTCCATGCCGGTGAAGCCCAGCGGCATGCCCAGGAACACCTTGGCATTCAGGTCCTCCAGGCGACCCGTCTGGCTCACCTGATAATGGGGCCCCGTCCGGATCGAGGTGACCTCGGCCATCGTCACGCGCCTCCCTGCTTGGCGGCATCGCCTTGGGCAGGCTGGCCTGTGGGCCATGCACTTGCCTCGGCCATCCGGGCCATGCCGTCGAACGCCGACTTTCCGCCAAGTCCTTGAATCTAGGAGCATCCTATCCGTCGGTCCGCCGGCAAGTCAACGGGACGCCCCGCCGGACGGAGGAGGCTCCCTCCCCGCCGCGCCGGAAACATTCTCGAGTCCGGCCGCGTTGGATAACCCAAGGAGGAGATGAGCGTGCGCTCCCGGTGGGTGCTACTCCTGGCGGCGACGGCGGCGTTGGTGGTGGCTGGACTCGAGTGGGGGACCGGCGCCTATCCGCTGGGCATCCTTTTGGACCCGGCGGTCGCCACGATAAGCTTGCATACGCCCGCTGCAGCCGCGGCCGATGGCCTCGTCGTACCCGCCGTACCCGGGACAC
>JAJZWS010000055.1:0-6239 GCA_021846565.1 Bacillota bacterium | reverse complement strand
GTCCCGCCATCAGTTATACAATTCGGCTCACCTTGGTCACCGCGAGCGGTTCCGTCTCGATCGTGGACATGGACAACTGCGGTGCGGTGGCGGTGAACGGCGTTTGGTTCCTTGACCAGCAGCAGCGCTTCGACCGGGCCCTTGCCGGGCTGGGGTTGGTGGGGGTGGGGCGCTGACACCCTTCACCGCCCCTGCCCTCGTCACGCGCGTCCGAGCAGGGCGTGCCGCCGCCTCCACGCGCGGGCCGGGAAACAATAAGAGGCTCGGGTGTTTCCGGCCGTCGATGGACGCTTAGAGCGGGACCAGGTCTTAAGGGTGCCGATGATCGGTCGGGCTGCCACTTCCAAAGGCCGTGGGCGGACACCGCCAGCACAAAGGCGGCCGCTGACGAGGTCGAGTGAAATACGTGATCCCGGTTCAGTACCAGCACCGAGCCCGCATCCGTGATCGCGCCCACGGCAGCAGCTCGTCGCGGAGGGCGCGGATGCGCGGCAAGAGGGACGGCTTGATCTCTTTGGCCAGGGTGGCGCCTGCCTGCACCACGAACTCGGTCCGGCACCCCGTGTGATAGCCGTAGGCCCTTATGCCGGCCCGCGGCCTTTCCAGCACGAGGATGTCATGCGCCACGGGGAGGGGAGAAAAATGCTCGCTATTTTCAGAGTCGACCACCATAAGTCACCTCCGCACGTACTGGGGACAGGCCGGTTAGGTCTTGTTCGCCGCGACGTCTGGTATCAAGCAGCCGACCGGTTCAATCGAGACTTTCGACGCCTGGACTCGGAGGTGTGGGACGGGGACCGCCTTATGCGCCGTCCACCAGCTGCAGCAAATCGGTTCGCGCCTGCGACAGGTACCAGTCCGATACGTCTTCGAGACGGAGCGTGGCCGTCAGCACCCGTGCCTCCGCACCTTGGGCTTCGGCGATCACGTCGCCCCGCGGGTCGATGATGGCCGTGGGACACATCTGGTGTGGATGGGCGGTGTTGACCGCCACCACGAATCGCTGGTTTTCGGCAGCGCGGCTTACGAGGTGGCTCCGCCAAACGGGATAGGCATCGGGATGCTCCACGGCATGGGTGAGGTACAGCAGGACTTGGGCGCCCTGCTGACAGAGCCAGCGCCACTGCTCAGGGAACCGGAGATCGCGGCACAATTGCACGCCCAGGACCGCCGGCATGCCGGGGCGCACAGCCAGCTGGTCCCCGAAAACCAAGACACCCCGCTCGTGGGTGGCCAGGTTGACCTTGTGATACCACCATCGCGGATGCCCCGCTGGGCTCAGAACCACCGCGCTGTTGGTCCAGCCGCCGCCCGCGCCGTGGGCCGGCCAGAGCGTACCCAGCGCCACATACACCTGGCAGCGCGTGGCGAGCGTCTGGATGTGGCCGAGAGCGGTTTCCAGCCGTGCCGGGTTCAGCGAAGCCAGTCCGGCCAGATCATCACCGTAGCCGGACAGCGCCCCCTCGGGGAAGGCCACCAAGGCGCCCGGGGCGCTCACGGCCAGCGCACGTTCCATGTACGCCACATTGGCAGCCATATCCCAGCTCACTGGAAAAGGAGCCGCCACCACGTCCATTCCCATCCTCCTACTTTCACCAACCGAAGGGCCCTCAGGCTGCCGTCAAAACCGGCGCGGTGGGTTCGGGAGCGGCAAACAGGCTCTGGAGACTGCCCTGCGGCAGTGCAGGCCCAGCCTGGAGCCGTTCTCGCTGGGCGGTCAAGCGGGCCAGCGCGGCGGAGAGGTCGTTCGTTGCCATGACGTCCCTCTTGGTCTAGTCCACACGCGCCCCGAAACGCGTGGGGCTTGTGGCCGCGGCATGCGCCCCAACGGGGCGTTCGCCAGCGCTGCCCCGATTCCTGCCTACGTTCGCCGACGGAGACGGACGGAGTTGGTCACCACGGCAAAGGATGACAGCCCCATGGCGCCACTGGCCAGCACGGGGGAGAGGTAGCCCAGTGCTGCCACCGGCAGGCCCAGCCCATTAAAAATAAACGCCCAGAAAAAGTTTTGTCGAATCACCCGCGCGGTGAAGCGGCTCATCGCGAAAAGCTCGGGGACCTGCCGAAGGCCCCCGTGCAGGAGCGTGATGGCGGCCGACTGGGCGGCGATGTCGGACCCCGAGCCCATGGCGATCCCCATGTCGGCGGCGGCCAGCGCCGGTGCGTCATTGATGCCGTCGCCCACCATGAGCACGGGCCGGCGGCTGTCGGCCTTCAGGCGCGCGACGACGTCGGCCTTGCCATCGGGCAGCACCTCGGCTTCCACCTCGGTGATGCCGAGCGTCTGGGCCAGCCGCTTGGCGGTGGCCCGGTGGTCCCCGGTCACCATTACCACGCGCAGTCCCGCTTCTTGAAGCCGGTGCACCACCTCCGCCGCCTCGGGCCGCACTGGGTCCGCTACCCCCAAGAGGCCAATTAGCTCGTGGTCTTGCGCCACGAAGACCGGGGTCGCGCCCGATGTGGCGATCGCCTCCATCTCGGTCACCAGCGCGGCGTCTCGTTCCCAGTCGATGCCCAGCCGCGCCATGAGCCGGTGGCTCCCGACAGACACGGTCGTGCCATCCACCTCGGCTTGCACGCCCTGCCCCACCAGCGTCTCAAACGTCTCCGGCAGGGGCGGCAGCGAGAGGGCCTCGGCAGTGGCGCGCTGCCGGATGGCGTAGGCGAGCGGATGGTCGGAGCCCTGTTCGAGAGTGGCCGCCATTCGGAGCACGGCCCGCGGCGTCGCCGACCCCAAGGCACGCAGCACGGTCACAGCCGGCCTGCCCTCCGTGAGCGTCCCGGTTTTGTCCAGTGCCACCACGCCCACGCGGCCGAGGTGCTCCCAGACGGCGCCGTTCTTTACCAGCACACCACGCTCCGCGGCCGCCCCGCTGGCGACGGCCAGGGCCGTACCCGGTGCCAGCGTGAGCGCGCACGGGCAGGCGATCACCAGGATGGCGACCGCGTGCACCACGGCGGGCAGGAGAAGGCCCGCGGACCACCACCAGCCGGCGAACGCCGCCACCGCCAGCCCCAGGACGATGGGGACGAAAATGCGGCTCAGCCGATCGGTGAACTCCACCAGCGGCACTTTCTCCGACTGGGCCTGCTCGACTTTGTCGATGACGCGGGAAATGAGGGTTTCGCGGCCCACCGCACCCACCTGGACCTGTATCGAGCCCAGCAGGTTGATGGTGGCGGCGGTCACGTCATCACCGGCGCTTTTTACTTGGGGCTGGGCTTCCCCGGTCATCAGGGACTCGTCGACGGTGGACTGGCCCGATGCCACGCGGCCGTCCACGGGAATCGTCTCGCCGGCCGCAATGACCACGATGTCGCCGGACGCGACGCGGTCGATGGGCACGCGCTCCACCTGTCCGTCGTCCCCCACCCGTTGGGCATAGCGCGCCTGAAGGTCCACGAGGCTCCGGATGGCGGCCGAGGCCTGGTAGGTGGCGCGCACCTTCAGGTAGTTGCCCAGCGTTACGAACGTGACCACCAGCGCGGCCGTCTCAAAGTACGGCGGCTGGTGGTGGAGCCAAAACAGGGCGGCCACGCTGTAGAGATAGGCGGCCGACGACCCCAGCGCAATGAGGACATCGGTGGTAGCGGTGCGGCCGTGCCACAGCGCACGCCAGGCACCGCGGTAGAACCGCTGTCCGACGTAAAACTGCAGCGGCGTGTCCAGCGCAAACATCATGTACCCCTGGCCCGGCACCGACAGGTGGGGATTCATCCACGTGGCCATCATCCAGGCAAAAATCGGGGATCCCAGCAGCAGCGCCAGAACCAGGCGGCGCTGTTCGCGCTCAAGGTCGCGCACATGGGCGGTCCGGCGCGCTTCCACTTCGTGGGGTTCCAGCGCGCCGTACCCAGCAAGGGCCACCGTCGCCTTGATGGCGGCGAGCGACGAGTGGCGGCGGTCAAACACCACGTGCAGCCGCTCGGTCGCGAAGGTCAGATCGGCGTGGGCCACCCCCGGAGCACGCGACACCGCCCGCTCCACGGCCACCGCACACGAGGAGCAGTGCAGTCCCGTGACCACCAAGGCAGCCTCTTCACCCGGTGGCTCAGTGGGAGCGGCTGGCTCACGATCCGGGTCGCTCAATGTCGTAGCCTCCCTGCCGCAGTCGTTCTACCAACGTGTCCGCCAAGAGACGTCGGTCGTCCCAGTCCACCTCGACCGCGTGCTGGCTCACATCGGTGGCCACGCGGAGCACACCTGTCACGGCGGTCAATATCCTCGTCACGGAGGATGCGCAACCGCTTCACCCCATCTCGGGAATCACCCAGCGCACGTGCTGTCGGGCCATGGCCATCCCCCTTCTACTCGAATTCCTACCCCAGGAGGGGAGGGGGGTATGAATTCAAAATAACATCCGACGAGACGAAGTCAAGGACACGGGCATTGGTCTTTTTGATTAGCCTTTCGGTAGTGTCCGGGTTTAGTCGTCGCTACCTTCCAGGCGGTATGTTTTATGTATTGACAGGGGGAGGGGGAGAGGGCATCATGCGGTGGTAACGACCGTGCTGGGAGGTGGCCGGGTGGACGACGAACGCGAGGGGGCATTGACGGGGATACCGGCCGGCACGATGTCCCCCGAGCGCCGCGCGGCGGCGGTTCGGCGCTTGAAGGCGATTGAAGGGCAGGTGCGCGGCCTAGAGCGGATGTTTGAAGACGGCCGGCCGTGTCTCGAGTTGATGATGCAGGTGGCCTCGGTGCAGGAGGCGCTGCGCCGGGTCGGACAGCTTGCCATGCGCAACTATCTGGAGACCTGCGTGACGTCGGCACTGCAGGACCACGATCCCACGGCGGCGGCCCAAACCTACGACGACCTGATGGACGCGATCTATAAATACGTACGCTGACTCGAACCGGGGAAGAACTGGAGGCGGTAAACAATGCCATCCAAGGTCTTGCCGCTGTCATCCGCCGCCTCGCGCGGGCGCAGCGGCAGCGCCGTCGGGGTGGTGGCGACGGCCGTCAGCCGTTCCGCGATGATGTTTTGGCTGTTTCCAGCGCTCCTGGGGACGGTGGGGGCGTCGGTTTCCAGCAGCATGCCGGGCACGCCGGGCGTGGCCAGCACGCCAACCTCCGCGCTGCCGGATGGGTTCAACTGGTGACGCAGTGCGCGCCCGAGATTTTGGCCGTGTCGGTCGTGCTCATGATTTGGGCGGTGTGGAGCCTGTCGCGGGTCGTGAAGGTGCTGGCGGGGCTGGGCATGGTCCTTTTGGTGGTCAACGAGATCCACATGACCCCGGCCGTCTTTCTGCCGGCCCTGGCGCTGGTGCTGGCCGGCAACGCGTGGGGCTGGGCATCAAACCGAAGAGGCGCGCGTGACGGCTTACTGACGCGGGGGTACTGGCGGAACATGCGTGGGGCCAGCATCACCAGTGTTGCCACCGCCCGCAGGTGAACACCATGGGGAGCCGCTCTTGCGAGCCTCCTTTCCCTTGGGCGTGACCTAGCAGTCTACGGCGTCACTCCGTGGGGCTGCTGGCCTCGGGCCGTGTTGGCACGCTGTCCTGGCAGTAGCTCAGCACATCCGTCGCCAGTGCGATGGCCTGTCGCGCTTCGTCGTTATCGATGCCGCACGCGGCACTCGGCTCGTAGCGTGGAGCCACGCCATATTCGCTCAACACGGCGCAGGCTGGGGCCAGGGATGGATCTTCGGCGAAGTCCACCGAAACCATGGCGGCCAGGCGCTCGATGTCGTGTGTCTTGGGAAACGGCGCTCCGCGCGAGGCCAACACCGCCTTTTAGCCCATCTCCGCCGCTTGCTGGGCATGAAATCAACTGAGGTGCCACAATCGTGGTTGGCCAGGACTTGTGCCGCGTGCAGATCCTTCAGGGCCAATTGGAGTAATTCGCAGCCTCAGAGATGGCCATAAATCACCCGGCCTTCACGCACGACTTCCGACAGGAATGACCGACCTTCAGTCAGGGCTTTGCGTATCTCGTCCGGTGTACGGACGACCAAGTCCACGGGGATGGTCCGCGGATGCATCGCGAGGCGGTAGCGGAGGCCTCGCTGGGTGGGGCGCAGGGGCGTGTCCTCGACCACCAGCAAGTCAAAGTCACTGTCCGCGTTGGCCGTGCCGCGGGCGCTGGACCCAAACAACAGCACCGCCTGCGGATGGCCTGCCAAGAGAATTTGGCGCACGTACCCCTGCAGGACCGCTTCACGGCAACTGGGATCGCTGGAGGGCGTCACCCGGCATGCCTCCGATCGTTGCTCGCTCGGCCTTATGATAAG
>JAJZWS010000120.1 GCA_021846565.1 Bacillota bacterium | reverse complement strand
CCGCGGCCGGCCAGCTCGGCGGCCAGTGCCACCGCCTCCTCCACAGCCGCCTGCGCGCCCGCCCCGCCCGCCAGGCCGCGTCCCACCATGGCCCGCAGCCCGGATGTTTCCGCCGCGCGCACCACCGCCCCAGGAAAGTAATACATGTCGGCGAATCCCACCACCCCGGCATGCAGCATTTCGGCGGCCGCCAACAGCGTGCCCACCTCCACGTCCTCGGGCGTCAGCCGGTTCTCGATGGGCCAGATGTGCTCCGTGAGCCAGGGCATGAGCCGGGAGTCGTCGGCAAATCCGCGCAGGAGGGACATCGCCGCGTGGCCGTGGCCGTTGACGAACCCGGGAAACACCACGCCTTCGCCCATCTCGATGCGGCGGCCGACCGGAGGGCGCTCGGGCGGGCCGACGTACTGGATGACGCCATCGGCCCAAACCACTTCCCCGGGGGCCCACACCGTGCCCTCGCCGTCGCCCGTCACCACATGACTGGCCACGACGCTCGTGGCTTGATTCAGCTCGGGCATCATGCGGGGTTCCACGAAAACGCCGCCAGATAGGCGGTCTGCTCGGCTGTGAGCTGGTCGATGCGAACACCCGACGCTTCAAGGCGCACCTCGGCCACGGCGCGATCCACCGCGGGGTCCACCGCGTAAAGGCCCGCGGGGCGGGTCTCAGTGGCCAGCCGCTCCAGCGTCAGGGCCTGCAGGCCGAAGGTGAGGTCCATGATTTCCACAGGATGCCCGTCGCCGCCCGCCAAATTCACCAGTCGTCCGTCGGCAATCACCACGCGCTGCCGGCCGTCCGCCAGGCGATAGCGCATGACGTCCGCATCGCGGCCGGGCTCGGCGGCGACTGCGGTCTGTCTCAGCCACTCGACGTCCACCTCCACGTCAAAGTGGCCGGCATTGGCCAGCACCACGCCGTCGCGCATCGCGGCCAGATGCTCGGGGCGCACCACGTCGCGGCAGCCCGTGCAGGTCACGACAAACTGGGCCTCGCGCGCCGCGTCGATCATGGGCATCACGCGGTGCCCATCCATCAGCGCCTCGTTGGCCCGGACCGCGTTCACCTCCGTCACGATAACGCGGGCACCCAAACCGCGGGCGCGCTCCGCCACGCCGCGCCCGCACCAGCCGTAGCCGGCCACCACAACGGTGGCGCCGGCCACCGTGAGGTTGGTGTGACGCAGGATGGCGTCCCAGGTGGACTGGCCGGTGCCGTAGCGGTTGTCAAAGAGATGCTTCATGGGCGCGTCGTTCACGGCCACCATGGGAAACGGCAGCGCCCCCGCGGTGGCCAGCGCCCTAAGGCGCGTGACGCCCGTGGTGGTTTCTTCGGTGCCGCCGCGCACCCCGGCCGCCAGGGACCGGCGGTCTCCCACCAGGCGCGACACCAGTTCGCTCCCGTCGTCCACGATCAAGGTCGGCTCAATGTCCAGCACGCGGTGGTGGAGCCGGTCGTATTCATCGTCCGACAAGCCGCGGCGCGCATGCACGCTGACACCCGTTTCCGCCAGCGCGGCCGCCACGTCATCCTGCGCCGACAGGGGATTGGAGCTGGTGATGGCCACCTGGGCGCCGCCATCAGCCAGCAGCCAGGCCAGCATGGCCGTCTTGGCTTCCAGGTGCAGCGACATGGCGATTCGCTGCCCTAAAAGGGGCCGCTCCCCCACAAACCGTTCGCGAATGCCGGCCAGCACCGGCATGTAGGCCCGCGCCCACTCCAACTTGCGACGGCCCCACGACACCTCGGACTGCCGGGAACCATTCTTCGTCGTCACGTGCCACCGCCTCCCATCAAATGATCCGGAGCCGCCGGGCAAAAGCACGCGGTCCGCCCGCCATCGGGCAGGGCCTGGGACAACAAACGCGTCATCTCCGTCTGCTGGGCCGCGACCACCGTCGTCACGTCCTCGTGCGTCAACGGCCCGGGCGCCAGCCCTGCCCCCAAATTGGTTACCAGGCACACGGTCGCATAGCACAAGCCCAGCTCGCGGGCCAGCACCACTTCGGGCACGCCCGTCATCCCGACCACCGTGCCTCCCAGCCGGTGAAACGCGCGGATTTCTGCCGCCGTTTCAAAGCGTGGCCCCTCGGTGCACACATACGTCCCCGACGGAGACAGCTTGATGCCGCCGTCCTCGGCCGCCGCCATCAGCACGCTTCGCCACCCGGCGCAGTACGGGGCCGTCATGTCCGTGTGGCGCACACCCGGCAGCGGCGCGCCCGCCCCGTCGAAAAACGTGCGGGTCCGCGGCCCGGTGAAATCCAAAAACTGATCAACCAACACCAGCGTGCCGGGCGGCAGGGCCGACTCGAGCGAGCCGACCGCGGCCGTGGCCAGTACGGCGCGCACCCCCTCCTGCCACAACGCCCACAGATTGGCCCGGTAGTTCACACGGTGCGGGGGCACGTGGTGCCCCGGTCCATGGCGATTCAAAAACCAGAGTGGGCGCCCGCCCAGCTCCCCGCCCGTCAGCGGCACCGACCCATAGGGGGTGTCCGCCACCTTGCTGGCCGTCGGCACGAAACCTGTAAGCCGTCCGGGGTCATAGATGCCGGTACCGCCAATGAGGCCGACCGGCGCCAGGTCTGTTGTTGGCATAGGCACCCTACCTCCACCTTTGTGCTGTTTCCGCCACCGCCTGCTTGAGCCCGCCGAAGCGGCGGTCTTGCGGTATTAGTCTATCCGTTCGGAGGGACGGGTGGGTCCGAGCCCGCTGGGGGCGCAAACACCACCCGCACCACCTCGGGCCGGGCAAACAATCGCACCGGAAGCTCCGAGGTGCCCAATCCACGCGACACCACCAGCGTGCGGCCGTCAGGCCACAACACCCGGCCGGCCGTCTTCCCGCGCGGAAGCCGGCTGTGGCGAAGGATGGGTCCGAGGCCTGGCAGAGCCACCTGACCCCCATGGGTATGTCCCGCCACCACCAACTGGCAGCAGTCGGCGCCCGATGCAAGGATCGCGTCGGGCCGATGACTCAGGAGGACGGCGGGCGCCCCCATCCCCACAGACGGCCACCTCGGGCGTCCTCGGCCCAAATCCGCGACGCCAGTCAGCCAAATCCGCCGCCCCGTCGGGCTCGTGTAACACTCCACGCGATTGTCGAGGCGCACCTCGTCAGGAGGCTCCCAGGGCCTAATGTCCAGGACGCGCCGACGGTAGTCGTGATTGCCCGACACAAAGCGGGTGCGGCCGGCGGGCAGCCGGTCGAGCCACGCCACCAGCTGCGCCCGTGGGCGGGTCGGGGAATAAAGGTCGCCCGTGATGGCGATGAGATCGGCCTCCGCCAGCCACCGCTGGACGTCGGCACGTCCAAAAGCCTGGACGCGGCCGTGCAGGTCAGACAGCTGGACAAGGGTAAAGCCGGCCACGTCGGCCGGCCAGTCAGGGTGCCACACCGTGTAGTCTACCATCCGGATCCAAAACGGCTCCACCAAAAACCCATAGGCGGCGGTGGCCCCGGCCGCCAGAGCAGCCACCCAGGTCCACGGTGACAGCCCCATCCTTCAGGCGCGGGGGCGCCGCTGGGTGCCGGCGGAAAGCTCCGCATCCGAAAAATAAATGCGCATTTCACGATCCGCCGACGTTTCGCCATCTGATCCGTGCACCAGGTTCTCGGTGATAGAGAGCGCCCAGTCGCCGCGAATCGTGCCCGGCGCCGCCTTGGCTGGATCCGTCACGCCCATCAGCCCACGCACCACCGCGACCGCCTCACGACCCTCCCACACCATGGCGACGGCCGGGCCCGCGGTGATGAACTGCACCAGTTCCGGGTAGAACGGCTTGTCGCGGTGTTCCTCATAATGCTGTGCCGCCATCTCCGGCGACACCGACACCAGTTTCAGCGCGGTGAGTACCAAGCCCTTGGCTTCGAGCCGCGCAACGATGCGCCCCACCAAGCCGCGACGGACTCCGTCGGGCTTGACCATCACAAATGTACGCGACACGAACATCCTTCTTTCACCTGGGGTTGACTAAAATGCGTCGAGGGCGCAGCGGGCGTTCAGACGGCCGCGCGTTCGGCATCTTTACCCACCAGCACGCCCCGCAAGGTTTCCGACGCGGTGAAGTGCTCGGCCCCGAACCGCTCGACAATGAACCGGCAGGCCTGCCAGGGGTCCACGCTGTCTCCGCACGTAAACACATCAACGGCCGCGTACCCGTGCTCGGGCCAGGTATGGATGGCCAAATGCGACTCCGAGATCACCACCACACCGCTCACCCCCTGCGGGCTGAACTTGTGAAAGGCCACCTCGCGAACCTCCGCGCCAGCATGCAGGGCCGCTTTCACCATGATGTCCT
>JAJZWS010000054.1 GCA_021846565.1 Bacillota bacterium | reverse complement strand
GGGCGGTGATAGAATCACTAAGGGAGGTGCAGGGCGTGCGATCCGTCCTGGACGTGCTGGTGGAAGAAGCCGAGGCCGAGGCCGAGGCTCGAGGCGAGGCTCGGGGCGAGGCCCGAGGCGAGGCCCGGGGTAAAGCGGACGGCCAAGTGGAGGGCCGGCAGAGCGCCCTGGTCACGGTCTTGCAAGCGCGGTTTGGGGAGGCGGCGGCCGCCTGTCCGGCGCGGATTGCGGCCGTGGATGATGCGGACCGGCTGGAGCGGGGGTTGCAGTTGGCGATCACGGCGGACAGCGTGGCGGCGTTCCTGCGGGTCTGGAACTGAGCGCCGGGACTAAGGCTGAACCGATGTAACGGGGTCGTGGCCGAAAAAGGCCCGTGCTCTGGCTACATGTGGGCGCCGCCATCGACGGTCAGGACCTGGCCCGTCGTGGAGTCCTGTTGCAGGAGACCCACAATCGCCGCAGCCACATCGGCGGTTGAGACGGTGTGCCCAAACAGCGTGGTGGGCTCTATCCGTGCCATGTCTTCGGAGCGCCCATCCCACCAGCGGGTGGCCACTGCGCCCGGGGCCACCCCATTGACGCGAATGTCCGGCGCGAGGGCTCGGGCCAATGACCGGGTCAGACCATGGACGGCCGCCTTGGACACCGCATAGGGCAACGACGAGCCCGAACCCGAGAGGCCGGACACACTGCCCACGTTGACAATGGCGCCGCCACCGGCGCGACGGACCAAAGGAGCGGCCGCCCGGGCCACGTAGAACATACCGCGCAGGTTCACGTTCATGATGCGGTCCCACACCTCGTCGGTGACGGCCTCCAGATCACCCAGCCCAATATGCGTCGTGATGCCCGCATTGTTGACCACCCCATCCAGACGTCCCAGCGTGTCACCCACGCGGGCCATCATGCGACGGACGTCGGCATCGTGGGCCACGTCGACCTCGACCGCCAGCGCACGCCGTCCGTGCCTTTGGACCAGCGCCGCCACGTGCTGCGCCTCGGCGCCGGAGCCCCACCGGTTCAGCCGCAGACAGGTTTCCCGTCCAATGCCGGTGCCGCCTCCTGTGACAGCACCACGCGATCGGTTCACTCCACCATCGTGCCGCCGTCTTGGTTCCGCCTTGGGTGCGCTTTCGTCCTGGCGTGGTCCCTTGTCTTCCCGGCTCCCGCCACGCATGGGGAGTTTCGGCCGCCGCGGTGGTCGCTGGGTTACAGAGCGGCGAGGCGGTCGACCCATGCCTGCACCGGGGCCAGCGCGCTCCACTTGGCATGGTAAACCACGCGCGTGCCGTCCGCGACCGGCTTCAGCAGGCCAGCCTCTACCAGACGCTTCAGTTGTCGCGACATCGTGGATGGGTGAACGGCTAGGGCGGTCGCCAGCCGATGGGCGGGCAGCGGTCCCTCAAGGGCCAAGTGCTCAAGCACCGCCGATGCCGTGGGATCCGACAGCAGTCGCAACAGGGCAGAGCGAGTCTCCGGCGACGTGGCGGCGGCCGCCGGCGGCGTCTCCGCGGTGGCCTGTGGGGCTGGGACAACGGCATACGGGTCGGCCCACAAGACCAGAACGTCGTCACGCTGCCACGGAAGCACTTGAGGTCCCAATCCCGCGCCGGGAATGAGAACCAACTGGCGAACCTGAGACAGCCGGAGCGAGAAATCCGGCGGAGCCGCTCGCCCGGTGAATTGCTCCAAGAGCCCCAGGGCGGTTCGAGGGCCGCTTGACAGCACGGGGAGCCCGGTGACGGTCGGCATTAGGCCCAGCACCAACTCCAATGCGTCGGCCAGCACGGCGGCCAGGCGTCCGCCGTCGTGGACCAGGGGAAGGGCGGCGGGCGTGGCCGCCGCCCACACGATGGTTTGCGTCATGATGAGTTCACTCGCGAGGTCAGGCTGGCCCAGTAGACCCTCCGCGGAGGGCAGGGGGTTGGGCCACCGCACACGAACCGCCTCCACCAGCGGGTTGGCGACGCCTCGTTGGACATAGTGCTGAATGCCCGTCAGCGCGGCGTTGACCAGCAGCCGGTCAAAGAATCGTTGGTTTTGCCGGGCGAGCCAGGGGCGGATGTTGTTGGACGCGGTCGGCAACGGAGCACCGGCGGCCAGCGCCGTGGCCACCTCGTCGCGGAGCGCCGCGCCATGCAACAGGAGAGCCCGGGCGCCGAGCCAACCCGGCAGCGCCCGCAACGTCTCACCCCCGTCAACCGAGATCAGACCGCCATCCAGGGCGGGCAGGAGGCCGGCGGCCACCGCCAGCGGTGACGGATCCACCCGCGCTACGCACATGGGGCCCATCGTTATGGCGGAGATGCCAAGCGGGGTTTCATCATTGTACAGCATGTGCCCATTGTGACACAGAGTTGCGCGTCGAGGGTGCACAATATTGCGCGTCGGGTCTCAATGTGTGCTGGTCGCATGGCCACGCCGGAGGGCGGAACCTGATGACGGGCGGCCTGGGTCCGAAGCGTGTGTGGCATTATGGTCGCCGATACGATTCACCGAGGGAAATGGTTTGCCGTTTCGCCGATTGACGGGAATGCGGTTGCGCAGAACGCGGGCACCAGCGACGCAGCCAGATTCCGCATGCCCAGTGGATCGGGAGGAAGCGCGCTTGGGCCAAAAGCCTGGGGCGAGGCGCCACGGGCGAGTGAGGCGCAGCCGTCGGGCCCTAGCGGGGGATGCCGGGCCTCTGCGAGGGGTGTCGCCCCTTCCGGCGGAAACCCCCGTGTAACCGCACGAGCTGCTGTCTCGTTCGAGGATTGTATGGCCAGTGACCGCTGCCCACGGCGAGCTAAAGGAGGGGATGACAGATGACCAAGACTGGGGCGCTCCGTAGCGTGTCCGCCGTCGTGGCGGGAGGGCTGTTGCTGGCCGGATGCGGTACGGTCGCGGTATCCGGCGCGCACGGTGTTCGTGCCGCGTCCCGTTCCCGCACGACCCACCACGCCACGCGGCACACGGCGTCAGCGCCCTCTGCCCCGGCCGCGACGGTGGGGTGGCGCCACCTTGGTCTCCCGAGTGCCATGGACATTCGGGCCATCCGGGTCGAATCCGGCAGCGACGTGACGCTGGTGCTGGGCACATCCCCCGATGCGTCAAGCCCACAAGGCGTGTGGGCGACGGTGTCCTACAACTGGAGGACGGGGGCGCTGGGCGCGGAGACGACCATCGCTGCGCCGACGCTGTCCTTGACCACTTCCTATCAGCTGGTGAGCTCGGCCAGCGGGCCGCCGTGGATCGGGGGGGGGCCGGGCACAGCGCCGCTGGCTTGGCCGGCATCGATTCCCACCTACACATCCGGCGAGAACCCAGCGGCCAACCAGTTTGGCGTCGACAACGCGGTGATTGGCCAGACCGGGCAGTGGTTGTGGGCCGCATTGAAGGGGCCGAAGAATCCCCCCACGACCGCGATCCCGCTGGTCTGGGGGTACCGTCACTGGGATCGGCTGGTGGCGCTGAACCGCGCGACGGGACATTACCAGGTTTATCCGATTCCGCCCGAGCTGTCCTCCGCGCTGTACGGCCCGCTCTGGTTCAACGCGCCCGCCTTTGCGACGCTGGCTTCCGGGGACGGCCTGGTCGCGGTCGGCCACTGGGTGGCGGTGGTCCCGGCGGACCCGGGCGCGGTCGCCTCGCTGCCGACCCTGGGGACCCCGCCGGTTGCTGCGGCCGCCGACGAGAGTGCCGCGGTCGCACTGCTCACCCACGCGGCGTGGAGCAGCATTGATGCCGACGCGGCGTTTTGGAATTGCTATGTGATGGCAGACCCCAACAAGACGGCGTGTCCCAACGGAGCGTCGGTGTTCGGCGGAAGTGCCCTCAGCATGCAGCCCACCTACTACAACCATGGATCCGTGGGATTTTCCCTGCTCTGGGCGATGACGCTTCCGATGTCGTCGGCGTCCGAGCAGCAGGCGCGGACGACGGCGGAGAACCTGATGGAGAGGGGACTTGCGGGCAGTTATCTCATGGCCTGGATTGGATCGCCGTCGGCCGCCGCCCTCCGGTCCCATTACAATGGCCAGCCGCCGCATCCGTTGCCGGGATACACGCGCCGGCAGGGCTACTACTGGGCCACCACCGCGGGGGGCTAGGGCGCCCGGCGTCCGTGGCCGTCAAGCGTCGTTGGCCCCGCCGACCATAGAAGCGCCATAGTTTCTTGTTGCGGCCCCGACCGACAGCGGCTATGGGGTGCCTGTCCCATCCCGACTCGGTAGACCTGTACCGCCCCCCTGCCCAAGCCGCCAGTTTGGCCGCTGACAGTATTGAGCCTGCGGGCTCATAGGTCAGGGGGGAGAGTCACACGGGTGCTGCCGGGTCATAACGCACATGCCGCGGGACGGCGGACCACGGTGACCTGAACGCGGGCAATATGATGCGAAGGCTAGCGCACTTGCTTGTAACGCGTTCCATTGCATCCATGTCAGTGGCCATGGACAACCAGGCTTGACCTGTTTGTGGCCTGTTGACGCGCGGCCCGCAGCCCGCTACACTAGGTGTGTGGTGGCGGGCGCGTAGCTCAGTGGTAGAGCGCTTGACTCACATTCAAGAGGTCAGAGGTTCGATACCTCTCGTGCCCACCATGATGCCACCAGTGCCGACAAGGTCCCGCTGCAGGCGGGGCTTTCGTGTTCGTGGGCAAAACTGCGCGCGTTCGATGGGGAAGCCGTGTTCTTCCTGCAGGGTGGGCAACGGGCGGTGCCGCTCGGTACCGTGCACACGTCAGGGGAGGAGGCTCGGGCGAATGCCGCGGCCCGGTCCCTGGGCGACGGGCAACGAACGTCGTGGCTCAGGCGTCCTGCTGAATGACCCAGCTGTTGGCGTCAGGGTCCTGCAACGTTACCCAGTGGCCCCACGGGGCGGATAGGGGCTCGCTGAACGGCACCTGGCGATCGTCAGCGCGGCTAGGGCCGCGTCCAGGTCAGGAACAGACCGCACCGTGCCCTGCAACGATCCGCCTGACAGGCGGTCAAACCATGTCACTAGGGCGAGGGCCGTGCCGCCCGCGGGTGCCTTCAGCATGACCCAGCGCAGGGTGCCGTCGGGGAGTGTGGTGTCCATCGCGAACTGAAAGCCGAAGATGTCCATATATAATTGCGCCCAGAGCCGACTCCGAACTTCCGACGGGACGGTGGCCAAGTGGGCCAAGAACTTCTCGACACTCGTGGCACCGACGCGAACATTTGCCCACTCCCGCCCCGGGTGGTTGCTCTGTCATTTCAGTCGCTCATCATGCGCACGCGTATAGAAAGATTCTGGCACGATATGACCGCAACATGGTGGTTGGTCAAGTTCGCTCCTCCTGACCTGTACACGAGCAAGGTGGTGGGCCCAGGAGGATTCGAACCCCCGACCAACCGGTTATGAGCCGGCAGCTCTAACCGCTGAGCTATGGGCCCAAAAAGAATGGCTCCTCGAGCAGGACTCGAACCTGCAACCACTCGGTTAACAGCCGAGTGCTCTACCAATTGAGCTATCGAGGAGCATCACCGCCATGCTACCAAGTTGGCGACCCGCGGTCAAGGATTCTGGCACCAGCGCCTCCGATTTTGTCGCCCGCCAACGCGAGAAAAAATTGTCGCTAGCCGCTGTGGGAGACCCGCGCCGCGCTACCGGCGACTCCGGCTGCGTTGGCCCGTCACCAGCCACGCGCCGGCCAGCACCAGCACCAGCCCGACGGTGGCCCACGCCGAACTGCCGGACATGAAACTGCCGCCCAGCACGCCAATGCCCTGAAACAGCCACACCAGGCCGACCAGTCCCACGATGGCGCCAATGACGCGACGAAAAACCATCAGGCCATCTCCCCCCGTGGGTGCATGTTAGCACCTCGGCACCATAGGCCCGCGTCGGCGAATCGCGCCAGGCTGGCGAAATTCACGGCGCTATTTCTGTCTCGCCTGGTCTCTCACGGTCGCGGGTTTTGTCCGAGGCTTTCATCGTGTGATGGAACTCTTGGGCCATCGGCCAGGGTACGTGGCGGTCCGCCGTGCCTTGCGGCAGGCGATGGTGGGGGACTGCCGGGCAAGGACGGCAGGCAGGGGGTACAGGTCGTAGCCGATCATCTGGCTTTTGAGGGTTGAGTCCGCGAATGTGGGCGGACGAGGTTTACGAAGCTACTGAGCTTTTGGCGAGATGCCCAAGCTGCAGTGCGGTAGTTAGGTTCCCGACTTCTTGGCGCCACGGCGCCGGAGCGAGCAAGCGCTGACGGCCGTGATTCAGGAGGCCTATGTGCAGGGGGGAGTACGAGCAAGGTCGACGACCTCAGCCAGGCGTTAGGCATGACGGGCCTCAAGAAGTCCGCGGTCGCGGCCGTTTGCGCCGGGATGGAGGCTCGGGTGACCCGCTTCCGGCAGCAGGTGCTGACCGGGCCTATCTGTATGCGTGACTCGACGCCCAGTTCGTGAAGGTCGCGAGGGGGACCGCGTGCTGAGCAGGGCGTACAGCATCGCCACGGGCGTCCTCACCGAGGGGGAGCGGGACGTGCTGGCTGTGACGTGGGGCCCACCGAGGCGAAGGAGTTCTGGACGGGGTTTCGGCGCGACCGTGTAGCCCGGGGGGCGGCCGGCGGCCGGGGTGCAGCTGGTCATCAGTGATGCCCACCGCGGGTTGGTGGCCGCCGTGCGGACCGTCCGCCAGGGGGCCGTGTGACAGCGGGGCCGGGGCCATGCGTTCCGGAAGCTCCTGCGGCGGTGCCGAAGCACCAGCCGGTGGTGGTCGCCGCAGTCATCCGGCGATCCTCGTCCAGCCGGACCACGCCACCGGGCTGACGAAGTTGGCCAAGGTGGCGGCGGCGCTCCACCCGCGCTTCCCCCCAGGGGGCGGACGAACTCCGCGACATGGTTTACGACGGGCGCGCGTTTATGCACGTCCCGGCGGCGCATTGGCGGCACAGCTACTCGACGAACCCGCTGGAACGCTTGAACCGCGAAATCGGGCGGCGGGACGATGTGGTCGGCCGGGCGGCGAGGCTGCGCCTGTTGGGTGCGGTGCTCATGGAACAGCAGGACGAGTGGGCCGCCGCCCGGCGCTACGTGCGCCAGGAGGCGATGGTGCCCCTGTGGGGGAGGCCGCCGGCCGCATGGCCGGGGGGACGATGTAGCGACGACACGATAAGGCCCCTACGAGACGCCTGCGACGCCGACGCGGGCGGGTGTCCTGCGGAGCCGGCGGGCCGATTACGAACTCATCTGGGCCGCGGCCGCACGGTGGGACGTGTCCCTGAACGACGCGCTGCGCCCAATGCTCGACCACTGCGCGGTCTGCTGCCTGGCGACCGATTTGGCCGACCGGTACTGGATGGAGCCACGCCCCCGCTACGACCGGCGGCTGGCCCCGACCCCGCAACCCGGCCCGACGGCCCCCGGCGCGGTTCCGGCGATCCACCTCCCGGGGAGTGAGGCACGTCCCACCGCCGGCGGACGCGGGCGCCGGCGTTGCGAGGGCCGCCTCCGCGGTTGACTTCTGTTTCGTGCTCGGTTACCCGGAACGTGGTTCCCCTGTTGCTTGGGGGAACCCACTTTTACACCACTATTGCGGACGTGAACTTTTTTGGGCGGCGGGGAGAAGATGGTATGAGTTGGCGCATGCGGTGTCTCCCACAGTTCGACCATGTGGAGACCCACCCGCGGACTGATCGCGACGACCGCCCGGACATGCGACAGTTCAGCCGCGGCCGTCAATGCGAGGCCGCCGCCGATGGAGGACCCAGTCAGGTAGAGATCGTGCGGCCGCACCTGGCCGGTGGAGTCGACGGCGTGAATGCCGCAGATCGTATGCTCGGCGTTCGGGCGAAGACCCTGGACGCATCCTGGGCGACCCATGTACCCTCTGGTACTCCGGGAACAGCTCAACATAACTGCATGAGCCCAGGCTCCCCGCCAACGCTGTGGTCCCGCCATTCCTGGCCGATCCTCCGTGCAGGCGAACCGACAGCGGAAACTTGCGGGCACTCTTGGGTACGGTCAGTTAGGCTTCGACCGGACAGCCCTGCCCCCGTAATAGATTCGGGACAGCGTGGCTGCCGCCTGCGTCGGGGAGCCTGCCACCGTCGCTCGGGAAAGCGCCTCTCCACCGGTTGGCCCAAGGGAGGGAGACCTGGGAGCAGCCAGCCAGGCTGAACAGCCGGACAGCGTCCATGGCTATGCATAGAGTGTGCTTGCGCATGCGGGTCCCGTGCGTGGGCCGAATGGGAATGTGGTCGGTTGGAGCACCGAATTACCGCCTTGAGGCTAATCGACGGGCATTGACGGGCCGGCGCATCAGGACCATCTGGTCATGTGGAGGCGCACACCCCGGTCAGAGATGGCCACGTCAAGGCGCCCGACGGTTGAATGCCGTCCCTGAACGCCGTGCAGAACCTGACACGGGATGCGCCCGCCTCCGCGACGGCCTCACGGCCCCACCGTCAGCTGCTGTTCGGCCACGACCGCATAGACCGCGGTGTTGGGCGCATACGGGTCCTTCGCGTAGACGACCACCGTGTAGATTCCCGATGTCGTCGGTGTGAACGTGTACGTGCTGCTGTGGCTGTAGGCGCCACTCTGGCTCCACGACCCGCTGGGCGAACGGATCCACACCTGGAAAACCGGGTTGGTGATGTTCGTCGCCGTGGCCGTGAGCGGGATGGCGGTGTCGACCGTCCCGGTGGACGGGACGGTTAGCGACACGCGGCTGTCCACATTGACCACGGTGGCGTAGCCGTACACCTGGTTCCACGCTCCGGCCGTCACCTGTTGCTGGTCCAGCGCGTAGGCCGCGATGGTGTACGAGCCCGGGGCCAAATTGGACAGCGTAAACGTGTTGGTCGGGCCGTAGTTTTGCGCGATCTTCCAGACGTTGTTGGGACCGTGCACCCAAAACTGATACACGGGCTTCGCGCCGCTGTCCGTGGCGGACGCCGTGAACGTCACGGTGGCTCCGGCGGGTTCCACGTGGGACCCCAAGTAGTTGACCATCAGGCTCGACACCATGGGCGCGGTGGTGGACACCGTCACGGTCGCCGTCGCGGTGCGCGTGCTGGACTGCCCCGGCGCCTGGGCGTAGGCCACCACCGGGAAGGTGCCCGGCACCGGCGGCACAAAACTGTAGGAACCGGAGGCGTAAGCGCCGCTGTTGTGCCATACACCATCGCGGGGGTCCTGCCACCAATACTGAAATGTTGCCCCCGTCGTACCCGCCCAGCTAGCCGAGACCGTGACGGGGGACCCATAGGACGCCGTCGAGGGCACCTTCAGAATCGGCGCAGCGAGCTGGGCTCCGTTTTCCACGAACGAAGCCCAGAGATCAATATTCGGCGAGCCCAGTCCCGTGACGGGATTCCAGGTCCCGGGCGGGTTGTCCTGGCTGGTTATCTGATACGCGCCGTTGTCTCCGCGCGCCGCCTGGGTGAAGGCGCCGGGGTCGGCGCTGGCCAGCGCGTAAAACGTGGGCGCGATGTCCCCCTGATTCTGATTGGTCTCGGCCACCACGTCGCCTACCCAGCCGGCCAGCAGGGGCGCGCCGAGGCTGGTGCCGCCCCTAATCACGGCCTGTCCACTGCGATCGTACATTTCAATACCCGCCACATTGGGATCCGCCAGCAGTGCAACGTCCGGAACGCCCTTGCCACTGGCGGCAGCAGGGACGAAGCCCTGCTGCCAGGACGGGACGGGTTGGGTTTGGCTGTACCCTCCCCCCGAGGCGGCGAACTGGGACAGCACGTAGGCTTCGAGCACCGTGGGCAGGGACGACAGGTACACGCCGCCCCATGCCTGCGTGTAGTAAGCCTGGCCACTTTGGTTTACCGACACGTCCGTGCCGCCCACAGCGGTCACGGTTTCGAAGTCTGCAGGTTCGCAGATGCCGGGAGGATTCATGGTGGGCGTCGCATTGAAGTTGGGACCGCACCCGGTGATGGTGCCCCAGTCACCCGCTGACGCAATCACCGTGATGCCTTCGGTCGCCAGCGTGTTCGTCAGAGGGGATAAATAGGACGCTGCGCCCGACGTGGCGACCGACATGCTGAACACACTCACGGCATCCTGTTGCGCCACCGTGTTGAGCGTGTTCGCCATATCGTTCTGGGGATCGCTGTATACAAGGAGATGGGAGCCGGGCGCCGTGGCTTCCACGGCCTGCAGGTCCATGTTCTCTTCGCCGCCCGATCCCGGCCCCGGTGTACCGTAATTCACGTTCCAGGTAGACACCGAGGGGGGCACGAGGCCGTTGGCGGTGGAAAAGTTGGAAAGCGCGGCCATCATGGACGATGAGGGAGGCTCGCTCTCATAGAGGCCAATCGTCGGCGCGGGCGAGCTTGGGGTCGTGGCGGACAAGTTAGAGGCATGGTATACGGAGTTAATCTGCGCCGCGTCCAGCCCCTGCACGGTGCTGGCACCGGTCCATGTCAGCGTGGGCAGCGTCACCGTCGCGGCGACGGCGCCCGGTGCGGGCTGGCCGCTTTCGACCGCCGAGTACACGGTGACGTTCAGCCCGGCGGACAGGGGCTGGTCTGCGTACAGGGGAAACTCAATGGTGCCATTGTACCGGTACGAGTAGGCCGACCAAACGGCCTGCCCAGTGCTGGTGCTACCACCGAGCGAATTGGCCGTCAATCCCGCATCGGGTGCAGGAACCCCATTCATAGTGGCCGTCAGGATTACGTGGACAGGCTGCCCCGTCGCCTTGCCGACCCCTCCGGGTATCGTGGCGGTCACCTGAAACGCGCCGTTTTGGGCGGTGACCGCCAAGCTCTCCGGTACGGGGGTGGAAAGGATTCGGGGGTTCTTCGCGGTGGCCACCCGGTGCATGGCCGGGTGCACCGGGGCCGCCGGGGGCGGCAGCGTCGTGAGCCCGTCCACGCCCAACACGACCGAGCTCATCCACGGCGGCTCCACACCGGCGCTCGCCTGCACCCGATACGTGTGTCCCTGGCGGACCACCGTGCCCAGCTTCATACCCAGGACGCGCTGCCACACGGCCGCGGGGGCGTAGGCGTTCACCACCCATCCGTTCGCTGACGCGTGAAAACCCTGCTGGCGCAAAGTCACCAGCAGGCTGTGCAGGGTCGAGGCGCTAGGACCAAACGCCTTTAGGATGGCGGCCGGCTTCCACCAATGGTGGTAGGACGCACGCCCTCGGGTGACCGTGGCGACCGCCGCCGCTTGCAGGCCCGCCGCGTTGCCGGGGGCCAGCACCAGCGTGCCCTGGACCGGGGCGCCCCCGGCAAGAGGGCGGATCGGGCCGACATGTTGCGCGTAGCCTGGAACAGTCAGGGGGCGGGTGGCCGCCAGACGACCCGCCGCGCGCACCGTGCTCGCAAACGGCACCAAGAGCACCAATCCCACACCGATCGACCACCAGCTCACGCGTCCCAACCGCATGATAGGCCACCTTTCCATGGACCGACACGAGTCGAAACCACCATGCAAGCACTGCCAGAGGTATTCGCAGCTGGGCGGTGAATCCCTGCCGAAAAGAAGGCGGACCAGCAAATCAGTCCCCTAAGCGTTCGGCACGGGCTGAGTCGTCAAGCCGGCAGGATGCGGTCCACATCTCTCCCTTTTTTGGCAGGCCAATCGCCGCTACGATCCCTCCGGAGGTGAGATGATTGAACCGTGTACACATTTCCCTGCCGGTGGCCCGGTTGGACGACTCGGTGCGCTTCTACGCCACACTGTTGGGCCGAGACCCCGCGCGGCGGTTTGCTGACTATGCGCAATTCCTTGTAGAGGACCCCGGACTCAACCTCGCTCACGGCGGCTGGGGGGGAAGAGGTGGTTCGGGGAGGCCACCACGGCATCGAGGTGCCGACCGTCGAGGACATAGGCGTTGCGCTGGGACGCGCCCAGGCCGCCGATTTCGACGTGGAGGTCGAGGAAGACACGGTCTGCTGCTGCTCGCGGCAGTCGAAGTTTTGGGTGACGGACCCCGACGGACGCCGGTGGGAGGTTTTCCATGTGGACCAGCGCGAATCCGGTACACCGGGCGGAGCCTCGAGTGACGCTGCACCGACGGGGTGCTGTCCGGCGTGAACCCGAGGGGCCGTGTGCGCGAGGATGAAGGGGGTGGACCGGTGACCGTGGACAGCGGACCGAAGGGCTCGGTGTTCTTGGATCGGTATCTCAAGTTGGCGCACTCCGCGCCGCCCGATGGTCAGCGCGCCAAACCTTGGGGCGGCTCGAGGCGTGGGGGCTGCTGACCTGGCACCCTCGCCCGGGCCGTGCCCGTCGTTCCGAGGTTGTGCTGCACGTCCATCCCGTTCACGTCTACTATGAGCGCCTGCCACGCGGAGGTGGCGGGGCACTTGGCCGAGGCCGCCTTTTGGCTGGGAGAGGTGCTGGTCTCCTGTCCCTGCATTCCGGAGGTGCCGGCCCGCCTGGCGTCGGTGCGGACGCGTCTCGGTCTGGAACCGCGCTCGGCGGACGCGGCGCCGTGCTGTGCGGATAGTGCCGCGCTTTCGTGACCACGGTTCGCCGCCACCTCAATCGCCGACGCGTGCCGCCCATCGACTGGGCCCGTGCCTTCACTGGAGACACCGGGTACAATAGATGTCCGGATTCTGGCGCGTGGTTTTATGCGGAAGGTGGACGGTACGTGGGCGAACATCGGCCCGAGACCGATGCGGAGGAACGGGCGTATTTGAGCCGCGTCCTGTCGCGGATTCGTGGGCAACAGGCTCGTGAAGGCGAGGGTGCGGCGCGCGTGGGGGATGAGCTGGCGGGGCTTCGGCGGTGGTGGACGGACGAAGAAGCGCGCGAAGCGACGCAACTGTTGGACCGTGGGCAGAACCTGCCACTCCTCGCAGGGTTGGAGGCCGAGGCGGCCGCACGCGCCCGGCGCCTCCGGCAGCTGAGCCTGGAGGCGCGCCGGCCGTACTTCGGGCGCGTGGACTTCGTGGAGACCGACCCAGAGCCCCGTCACAGCGCCGAGGCGTTTTACGTGGGCCTCGGCGGCGTGTGGGACGACGATGGCGAACCTCTGGTGATTGACTGGCGCACCCCGATGGCCGGCCTCTACTATGATGCCGAGCCCGGACACGCCCACTTCGAGGGACCCAATGGCCGGGTGGCTGGCACCTTGGCCCAAAAGCGCCAGTACCAGATCGAGCGAGGCGCGCTGGTGGGTTTTTTCAACACCACCCTGCACATTGGGGACGACCTGTTGGCCCGCGCGATGGCGGCGCGGGGCGGAACCCGGATGCCCAGCATTGTGGCCACCATCCAGCGGGAGCAGAACCGGGCCATTCGCGACGCCGCGCACCGAGTGCTGGTGGTGACCGGGCCCGCCGGCAGTGGCAAGACCGCGGTTGCGCTGCAGCGGCTGGCGTACCTGCTGTACCACCGGCCCAAGCTCGTCGCCTCCGAAATGTTGTTTGTGGTGCCCAACCGCATATTTGCGGACTATGTCTCGGACGTGCTCCCGGAACTGGGCGAGGAGAACCCGCGCTACGCCACCTGGGACGACCTCGTGGCGCCATGGCTGCCAGCTGGGCAAGTGGAAGGTCGGACGGCGGTGGTTGACGCCTGGATGGCGGCGCGTCTAGATCCGTTGCGGGTCGAGGGCATTCGCCTCCGGGGCGACGCACGATTTGTTTCCCTCATCGATGGGTGGCTCATGCACCTCGCTCAGGAGCCGCCGCCATTTCGGGACGTGGTGTGGGAGGGCGTGGTGGTGGCCACCCGCCAGGAGCTCGACACCTGGTGGCAGGGGCGGTGGGGTGCCCGGCCGATCTCCGTGCGCCTCGGCCTGATCCAGGAGCAGCTCGCCGAGCGCATTCGGGGGGCACGGCGCCGGGTGGTGGCCCGCGTGCGGGCCGACCTCATCGACAGCCAGGTCCTTTTGGGGGACGACGGCCTCCGCCAAGCCGTTGAGCGCCGTGTGGAGCAAGGGGCGGAGCAACTGTGGGCGTGGGTGGACCAGGGCGAGATGGTGGACTGGCGGGCACTGTACCTGTCCTTCTACGGGCCGAATACGACGTGGCGCGGCGAAGCCACGAGGATGGGGTTCGCCGACCTGGACCGGCTGCTGGGGGATGTGCGGCTCCGCCTCCAACACGGGGCGCTGCCGTTTGAGGACGTGGGTCCGCTCGCCTACATGCGAGCGTCTCTGCTGCGGCCGCAGCTCCCCTGGCCCGTTCGCCTGGTGATGGTGGAGGAGGCGCATGAACTGACGGTGTGCCAGCTGGCGGTTCTCCACCGTCTCGTGCCCGACCTCCCCGTGACCATGATGGGCGACGGCAAGCAGGCGCTGATGCCCGGACTGTCCTGGAGCCCGGAGCAACCGCTGCCGTGGCCGGCCCGTGACGTCGGTCGGGTGGTGCTCACGAAAAGCTACCGGTCCGCGCCGGCCATCGCGGCCTGGTGTCGGCGGCTGCTGGCCGAATCTGCCGGGCCCCCGACGGCGGCGGTGGAGTGGCCGGCTGGGAGCGGCCTCGGGGTTGTGGCGGCGCCGACATTGGTGCCAGCATCCCCACAAGCGTGGGCTGACGCGTTGACCCGGGAGGTGGGGCGCACACCGAACGATGCCACCGTGGGCGTCATCTGCGGAACGAGCGCGGAGGCCCGGGCGGTCGCTGGACATCTGGGACCGGCCCTCGGCCGCCCGGTCGCGCTGGTGGACCATCAGGCCAGCGAATTTTCCGGCGGGATCATGGTGGTGCCGGTGGCGCTGGTCGGCGGCTTGGAGTTTGACGCAGTGGTGGTGGCGGATGTTTCGGCCTATCAAGCGGCCGACACCCGCCACGCGCTGTACGTCGCAGCGAGCCGCGCCCGCCACCGCCTGACGCTGGTGTGGCGTGGCGCCTGGCCCGCCTGGATCCCTCCGGAGGCGTCGCCAGCGGTCAGCCGGGCGGAGCCAGCCGACTCTTAAAGTCGTCGCTCCAGTACCCGGACGCCACGGCTTCGACGGGCCCTACCAGCGTGACCGACCAGTCGGGCGCCACGGCCACTTGGAGCGACCCGCCGGGCATCCGGACCTCAAGGCGACGATTCACCCGGCCCAGTCGTACCGCCGCCGCGGCGGCGGCCGAGGCGGAGCTGCCGGACGCCAGCGTGTAGCCAGCCCCGCGCTCCCAAATCTCAATGTGAATCGCCGACCGGCTCAGCACTTGGAGAAGTTGCACGTTGGTACGATTTACGAAGGCGGGATGCCGCTCGATCGCCGGCCCCAGTTCCTGCACCAACGTGGCGGTCGCGTTGGCCACCGGGACAATGCAGTGCGGGTTGCCAATGCTGGCGGCCGTGACCACGACCTGGCGCCCTCCTACGGTCAGGGATTCGTTCACCACCTCGCGGTCGGCACCCGTCATCCCGACGGCGGTACTGTGAAAGCTCACCGTACCCATGCCCATCTCAATGCGCTGGCGGGGGTCGGTCACCTGCGCCGACACCGGACCGCCTTTGGTATGGATGACAAAGCGCTCCCCTACGCGCTGGTCGCCGGCGTCCACCAGGTAGCGCGCGAAGATGCGGGTGCCGTTGCCGCTTTTCTCGGCTTCGCCGCCGTCGGGGTTGAAAATGCGGACGCTTGGCCGCTCGGGGTGGTCCGGGTCGTCAAACTCGGGTCCGTAGAGAATGCCGTCGGATCCAAGACCGAAGTGGCGGTCGCAGATGAGCCGAATCGTCTCCTCGGTCAGCCCGGTCGTCACGGCCGAGGTTTCTCGCGGATCAATGACCAGATAGTCGTTGCCCAGACCATGATATCGATAGTAGTCCAAGGCCGTCATCCTCTCGTAAGCCCGTCGTCGCCGGTCTAAGGGCGCCCGCCGGTCGGATCCTGGCCGCGGCGGCTTTGATGGCGCCCGAGGCCAGGCGTCTGTTAACATCGTCTCTATATCTTCACGAATTTGGACAGGACGACAAGGGGATGGGCGTACGGATTGGGAGGACCTGAAGCGGGCGACGCACCTCACCAGTGGGGGCCGACCGCTGGTGGATGAACTTGCGGCCGGCATCCGGCACGCCGTGCAGTCGTGGGCCGCGGATGAACACCTGGAGGTGCCGGTGCCGCTGGAACTGACCGTGGAGCCGTCGGCGCGCGCGGAGTTTGGAGACTATACGACCAATGTGGCGTTTGGTCTGGCCAAGGTGGCGCGCCGCGCGCCGATGGCCATTGCCCATGCGCTGGCGCCGCGGGTGGTGGCGCTATGCCCAGTGGCCACCGGGGTGGAGGCGGCCGCCCCGGGCCACCTGAACCTCACCGTCGATTTTTGGCCCGGGCTCTTGGGGCCCGATTTGCCGGCGTTTGCGCCTGCGGTCACCAAGGTGGTGGTGGAACATACTTCGGTCAACCCCAACAAGGCAATGCACGTCGGCCATCTGCGAAGTGCCGTGGTGGGCGACGTGTTGGCGCGTCTGCTACGGCGGGTGGGGGCCTCGGTGGAGGTGCACAACTACGTCGACGATCTGGGCAAGCAGGTGGCCGACACACTCATTGGCCTCATGCACCTGGACTTCACCGGCCCCGTCCCTACCCATCGCTTTGACGACTTCTGCTGGGATTTGTACGCCGAGGTGGCGCGTCGAGTGGCGAACGACCCCGAGTGGCAGGCGCACGAGCGGGCGGCGCTGGAGGCGTTGGAGCGGCAGGACAACAGCACGGCCTGGGTGGGCCACCTCATGACCGAGCGGCTGGTGCGCGAGCAGCTGGAGGACATGGGCCGCTTTCACATCGCGTACGACCTCTTGGTGCACGAGTCCGACATAGTGCGGGAGGGATTTTGGGCGCGTGCCTTTGCCAACCTGTCGCGATCACCACGGATGGTTTATGAAACGGCGGGTCGGCTCGCGGGCTGCTGGGTGCTCCGCACCGGGGACGACCCGGGCGCAGACGGGCCGCCGCCCCAGGAGGCCGTGGCCGGCGACCCTCGATTCAACCCCGACAAGGTGCTGGTGCGATCCAACGGGACGCTCACCTACGTGGCCAAGGACATCGCGTATCATCTTTGGAAGTTTGGCCGGCTGGACCAGGACTTTCGGTACCGGCCCGTTGGCGCAGACGGGCCATGGACCACCGCGCGCGTCGGAGCGCTGTCGCCGCCTCCTTTTGGCCGCGCGGACCGGGTGGTGAACGTGATTGACCACCGGCAGGACTACGCCCAGGAAATGGTGCGCCTCGCACTGTCGGCGCTGGGGCATGACGACGCCGCCGAGGCGCTGACGCATGTGAGCTACGGCGTGGTGTCGCTCTCGCCCGCTACGGCGGCGCAGCTGGGTGTGGATACGTCGGCCGGGCGCAGTTCGTATCCGATGGCGGGTCGGCAGGGCATCGGCATCAAAGTGTCGGAATTGCTGGCGCTGGTGGTGGACGCCGTCACCGCGTCGCGGAGCCGCGACAGCGGCCTGGACAGCCAGGAGATTGCGGTGGGAGCCATCCGGTATTACCTGCTGCGCCACAACCTGTCGACCGAGATCGTGTTTGACGTGGACGCGGCCCGCGACATGCACGGAAACACCGGACCCTATCTTATGTACGCGCATGCCCGTGCGTCGTCGGTGCTGCGCCGGGTGGCCGACGTGCCCGTCGATGATGTGCCGCGCGTCCTCACTCCCGCGGAGCGGGCGCTGGCTCGGCAGCTGGCCGCCTGGCCGACCGTGCTCGTGGAGGCGGCGGCCACGGTCAACCCGACCCTGTTGGCCACCTACGCGTACCGGCTGGCCGAGGAGTTCACCCACTTTTACGAAACGCATCCCGTAGCGCGGGCCGACCGGGGGGATCAGTCGGGGCGCATCCGGCTGACGCGCCGCGTCGAGCGCGTGCTCGGGGACGCGCTTGGGGTGCTGGGGCTGCCCGCCCCGGACGAAATGTGAAGCAGGCCGGCCGCGGCGTGTGCGCATAAGGCGAGCGAAATGCGTGAGTGGGGCTGACGTCCGTTATGATGGGGGCACGAAGCGGCACGCGAGGGGGAGCATGAGAACGATGGCACCGGCACCCGTGGGCCCATCGGATCGCGCCAGCCACGCTGGAGTCGGTCGCGCCTGGTTTAGTGGCAACGGACGGCCGAAACGCACCCCGTCCGCCCGGGTGGAGGTACTGAACCCGGGGCAGTTGCCCCCGGTGCATGCGACCATCGCATTGCACCTGTTGGACGGCACTGTGCTCACAAGCCGGGTGATGGCCCGCGAGGGCGGCACCCCCGGCGAGTCCGTCGTGGATTTTTTGGACGCGCCCCGCAGCGTCGGCGGAGGTGCCGTCACCGGCTGGGCGTTGGTGGGAGAGCGCGTCGACCTCCAGTGGGGCCACGAGGAGTGGGTGGAGACGTATCCGGTGGAGGTGCGCGAGGTCTTGGACCCTTTGCCCGCATTGGAAGTGAGGTATTTGGGGCCGCCCCGCCGGCACAATCGGCGGAGCGAGCTCCGGTCGGCTGCCCACGTGCGGGTGCGGCTCGAGAGCGTTGGGGCCGACGGGCCGCTGGCCCGCGGATTTGCTAGCATCACGCGGGACATTTCGCCCAGCAGCGTGCGCGTGTTTACGCCCGAGGTGCTGGAAACCGGCCGCGTGCTGTCGGCGCAGTTCACGTTGGACGAGGAGCCGCCGCTCGTGGGCACGATGCGGGTGCTTCGGTGCCACACGGCGCCCTCGACCTATCGCGGCTACGAAGGGGTGGATGCCGTGCTCATGTGGGATCCCGCGCTCACGGGTGCCGTCCTGGCGCGCTGGGTGCTTTACTGCCGCCGGCACCGGTGGGACTATTGAGCGCCTTGGAGCGCTTAGGATCGTCAGTCTGGCGGGTGCACGCCCCGGGCTTGACCTTAAAGCCGTACGAGGGCACCCAGTGCTACTTTGTGGGTACGGCCGACACCGTGTGGCTGGTGGATACCGGGGATGGGGGGCCCCGGGCCACCCAGGCGCTGAACACGGCATGGACCGAGCTGGGGGCGCCACCGGTCGCGCTCATCCTCATCACCCACGGCCATCGGGATCATTTTGGGGGCGCGGCGTGGGCGCACCAGCACTTTCGCGCGCCGGTGGGGGTGCACCCCGCGGACCGAGCGGCCGTAATGTCCGACTGCGCCGACGCCACGCCGTTTCTGCCGGGTTCCTATCACATTGGGCCGGTGGCGGTCGACGTCCTGCACATGCCGGGCCACACTCCGGGGCAGCTGAACCTGTGGCTGCCGACTGACCGCACGCTTTTGGCTGGCGACAACGTGCTGGGTGACACCACATCGGTGGTGGTGCCGCCGGCGGGTGACCTGCATGACTATCGAACGACCCTGGACCGACTGGCGGCGCTGGACCCTGCCCTGATTGGCCCTGGCCACGGATCGGTCGTGCGCGAGCCGCGGGGCTGGCTCACGTACTACCGCGAGCACCGAGCCGAGCGCGACCGCCAAGTGGTGGACCTGCTGGCGGAAGGCGCGCTGTCCGTGCCCGAGCTGGCTGCCGCCATTTACGGGCGCGACCAGGCGCACACCTACCGGGCCGGCCAGCTGATGCTGCTGGGCCATCTGACCGCCTTGGAGCACGATGGCGTGGTAGCGGAGCTGTCTGATGGTCGGTACGTCCTGTGTGAGGGATCGCGATGACGGCCCAGAACTTTCAGTGGGACCCAGAACGGGTGGGTGAACGGTCGCGCCCCATCCTGCACGAGGTGTCCGCCGAGGTCGTTGCTGCCTTTCGTGCGGCGGTGGACCCGGCCAGCGTGGCGGACCCGTCCCCGTCCACGCTGGCCGTCCGGCTGCAAACCCTGGACGTGCCGGGGCTCACCCTGCCGCCGGCCGGCGTGATTCACGCGTCGCAGGAATTTCTGTTTCCGGCGGGGCGGGCCCTTAAGGTGGGCGAGCGGGTGCGGGTGGTGGGGTGGCTCGACAGCGTGCGGCAGCGGGCCCGTTTGGCCATCGTGGTGGTGGTGAACCAGATGACCGCCGCCCCACGCGACCGTGGGGACCTGGACGACCGGCCAGACGACACGGTGTTACTGGTGGAAACGCGGACGACCGTCATGGTCACCGTGCCGGACGGCGTCATCCCATGAGCGGCGCGCAAGGGTCTCCCCGCCCTGAGCCCGGACAGAGCTTGCCACCCCAGGCGCTCATCCTGACGCGCGAGGACCTGCGCCGCTATGCGGATGCGTCTGGCGACCACAATCCGATTCATTTGGACGACGACGTGGCCCGCCAGTTTGGCCTGGAGGACGGCGTCATTGCCCACGGCATGCTGGTGATGGGGCGGATGGCGACATACGTCCAGTCGACGATGGGCGGGAGCTCCCCCACTTCGTTTCGCGTGCGCTTTCGCTCCCCGGTGCGGCCGGGCATACCCCTTGTGATGACCGGGCACGTCGTGTCCGTGGATGCGGAGACCGTAGTGGTGCAGGTGGCGGTGGCCGCCCGGGCAGGGGGCGCCCCGGCGGTCACCGGCACGTGGACGGGGCGCCTGGGATCTAGCCAGCGGGTCGAGTGACGTGCCGCCGGCGCCCCGCGCACGAGCGGTGAACAGAGTACGCGGCGGTGTTTGGTGCCGTCGACGAGGCGCAAGAACGGGCGGGCGGCGCCGTCTCGCCACCCGCCCGTTGGCGACCGTCAGGAGTTGGCAGCGGCCGAGGGCGTCTTCGCGAGCGACCGCCCGAGATACTGTTGCTCGATGCGCTCGAGGGTCATGCCGCGGGTCTCGCGACCCCAGAAAGCGACCACCGTCAGCGAGACGACGGCCACGGCCGCAATGATCAGAAACGAAGACCCGAGCCCCATCGTGTGCCACGCAATCGGCACCAGCGCTGCCCCCACAATGCCCCCCAGCGTGCGCGACACCGCCTCCACGGTCGATGCGCCGGTGACGCGGTAGCCGGTGGGGTACTGCTCGGCGTAGTACATCTTGAGGCCCGGGAAGGCCCCGGTGCCAAAGAACGACATGCCCATGCCGTCCGCGAGCCGCCACCCGATGGACGGCGCGGTAGCAAACAGGACGGCCGAGGCGGCTGCCAGCCCCATGAACAGCGCAAACACCATCTTGCGGCCCCAACGCTCTGAGAGATAGCCGTTCAGCAGCTTGCCGGGAATCGCGGCCGCGGTCACCAGCGCCGCAAACGCCAGGGAGGTCGCAAACGACAGGCCCAGCTGGTTGAACACCGTCGGCATGTACGTCATGACCACGTAAAACATGAAGAACGTACCGGTGGCGCCCACGGCGCTGACGACGGTGGCCCCGGCGTAGCGGCGCACGGTGTCGCGCGCAGAGTACCGGGGCGGCTCCGGGGCGTCCACCCCAGACAGATCCACCGGGGGCAGGGGGCCGTAGGCCCGGCTTCGCTCTTCGATGCGGTCCACCGCGACCAGCGCCTCGTGGTGGCGGCCCATGTGCCAGAGCCAGCGCGGCGACTCGGGCATCACCCGGCGCACCACCAACGCGTACAGCAACGGGAGGCCGGCCGCCACCAGGAACAGGCGCCACGAGAGGATCGGCGCCACATGCGGCAGAATCAGGAGCCCCAAGAGGGGCGCGATGAAATAACCCACGGAGAGGCAGGCATCCAGCACGCCGGAGAGCCACGTGCGACGGGTGCGGCTCACAAATTCACTCACAATCGAGTACGGCAGCGGAAACACGGCGCCCATGCCGAGCCCCGCCAAGAGGCGCAGGACCACGAGCGTTGTGTAGTTGGGCGACAGGCTCGAGAGCAGCGTGAGCCCGCTGTATACCAGGATGCCGTAGGTCAAGAGGCGCACACGCCCGATGCGGTCGCCAATGCGCCCCGCGGGAATCAGTCCCACCACGACGCCCACCGTCGACGAGACGGCCAAAAAGCCCACCTGCGCAGCCGTGAGGTGCCACAGGGGCCTCAAGACCGGCAGGATGACACCGGTGGCACCTATCGAAAGGGACTCGACGAACCATGCGCCGCCGGCCACCAGCACCAGCATCCACAGATAAGGGGTCATGGGCAGCCGCTCCAAGCGGGCCACCACGCTCTGTTGCAGCGTTCCGGTTGACGAAGCCATTTATCGTGCACCTCCTTCTGCGACGGCGGGAGCTTCGGTCGCCTCGAGAGCCGCATGGCCGGCCGGCGCCACGGGCGGCCGCCGGTGCGGCCAGTGCTGCCGCCAACGGTCCCAGCGGATCGGGATCTGCTCGCGGCCAATCGCGTACACCGCCCACGGTGTGGCGGCGATGCCGCGAACGATGAGCGCCGACACGGCGAGGGTCACCAGCGCTGTCAATGGCGTGACGATCACGCGGGTAAAGGGTCCTACCATCCACACGAAACGCGTGGTGATTTCCTCCAGTACGGCGGGGTGAATCAAGTAGATCCCGAACGAGAGATCAGCGACCCAGGTGATGGCCCACGTGGCCTTCCGCCACCGGTTCTGGCTCTTGGCTCCCACCCAGCGCTGACCGAGACGATATAGGGTTAAAATCACAAACAGACTGTAAATCGGCATCAGCGGCTGAAACACGTTGGCGGCAAATGTCACCGGTTCGTGCCACACACTGACCGCGAGCCCATAGTATGAAGCCATCGCGAGGGCCGTGGCGACCAAGCCCTTGACCAGTGTACGTCCATGACTCCGAATGAACGCCTCGATTTGGTCCAGGTGCACCGCCGCCAGAGCCCCAAACACCAGGTAGAACTGATAGGTGAACACCACCTGATGGCGGTTCAGCACCATCCACAACAGCGGCTGCCCTACGCCGGTCGTCATCCAGGTGGGCGCGTACTGGAACACGACCATCATCAGGAGTTCGAGGCCGAGGCTCGCCGCGAGCAGCCACCGATGGTACCCGGCGGTTTTCTTCACCAGCCAGACGAACAGCGGGAACACCAGGTAGAACTGCATCGTCACCAACAGGTAGTACAGATGGAACCATGCCGTGCCCTGCAGCAGATCCGGCCCCAGCTTGGACAGATAGAACCCGATGCCGTACTTAAGCGCCCCGCCGTAGTACACGTAGTACATGCTCCACAGCACGTAGGGGATGCCCACCAGCTTGAAGCGCTTGGCCCAGAAGCTCGAAAGGGGATACGAGCGCCGGTAGTACACATAGAACAGCACGAAGGCGGTCATGAACATGAACACGTTGCGGGTGTAGTGCAACATGTCCATACCCAGGTTTGCCGACAGGTTGGTGGACGTGTTCGTGAACCAGATGGTGTGCACTGAAATCACGCCCAGCACGGTGAGCGCGCGCAACAAGTCCAGCTCGCTGATGTGTCGGCGCTGGGGTTTCGCCGACGCAGCCGGGGCCCCTGCGAGCGCCATCAGGAAGCTCCCTTCGCGGCCAGCACCTCGGCCTTCAGGCGGAGCCGCTGAATCTTGCCGGTGGGGCCCACCGGCAACCGGTCCACCGCATGAATGGCCACGGGCCGCTTATAGGCCGACAACTCGCGGCGCGCCAAGGCGTCCAACTCCTCCAGCACTCCGGCAGAGGGACCGTCCACCACGACGTAGGCCGCCACTTCCTCGCCCAACAGGCCGTGCGGAATGCCAATGACCGCCGCCTGAGCGACCGACGGGTGTTGCAGGAGCACATCTTCAACTTCGCGGGGCGGCACTTTTTGTCCCCCCCGGTTGATGAGTTCCCGCGTACGCCCGGTCAGGTAAAGGTACCCCTCGCGGTCCTGATACCCGTGATCGCCGGTGTAGAACCAGCCGTCGCGAAAACTTTGAACGCCCTCGCCGGCGATGACATACCGGTCCACCACGCCTGGACCCCCGATGCGCACCTCCCCTGGCTCACCCGCGCGCACCCGGACTCCGTCCGGGTCCACCACCTCCAGGCGCACGCCCACCGGGAGCCCCACGGACCCCGCCTTGCGGCGTCCGGGCGGCAAGGGATTGGCCGCCACCTGGCTACCCGCCTCCGTCAGGCCGTAGGTTTCTACGATGGGGACGCCGAACCGCGACTGAAAGCGGTTCAGGTCGGGCAGAGGCAACGGGGCCGAGGCTGAGCGGACAAACCGCACACCCGACAACGCGGCGGGCCCGGGCTGGCGGCCCAAAATGCCAATAATGGCGGGCACCGCATTTATCCACGTGGGGTGGACCGCGGCGGCCACGTCCCAAAAATCGCGCGCATGAAAACGGTCGTCCAGCGCCAGCGTGCTGCCGGCGTACAGGGTGGCCAAGAGGCCCACCACCTGCGCGTTGATGTGAAACTGCGGCAGGGTGGACAGCCCCACCTGGCCGCGCTCGAGGCGGTGATGCTGCG
>JAJZWS010000119.1 GCA_021846565.1 Bacillota bacterium | reverse complement strand
CATGAGGCTTGCCCATCGCCTCGAACGGGTACACCCGCTGCGTGCCCACCTCCACCGGGCAGTCGACGAGGATGTCGAAGTTGGGGGCGCGGAAGTGAAACGCGTCGTCGCCGACCCGGTCTAGGCCGGTCGAGACGCGCCAGCCATTCGGTGCCTCAATCTGGAGGTCAATCGGGGTCCCCTGTTCCCCGTCCACCACGACGTACACGTTGGTGCCGTTCCAATAGGCATGGGTGCCGTCGCAGTGGCTGCTGGTCACACCCAGCTGGAAGCAGTACACTTGGTAGGTGACGGTGACGGTGCCCTCGCCCTCAAACTGCCAGGTGTTTTTCGTGGTTTTCTTGACCGGGATGGCTTGGGCCGGGTGGCCGACCACGCGGACGTCAAAGACATTTTTGGCGTAGTCCGCCACGCGGTATGCGCCAGGGGTCCAAACCGGCATGGCCAGTTCGTGTTGGCCCGGAGGGAGCCCGGTCACCTCCAGCGTCACCTGAAGCAGATGCTGGGCCGACTTGCCGCAATCGACGGTAAAAGTTTGGGTCATAACGCTCCTCGCTTCGTTATGTCGTCCAGGCCTCTCTGAGCCACGCTGCTCGTTCAGGTATGTTCATTGCGCACGGCAAAGCGCGACCCGGGGGACCGCTCCATCAGCGCCTGATTCATTATGGACCAAGTCGCGCTGGCGGTTACCCTGTTCATCAGGATCGGTAATCTGACACCTGGGAACGGTCAGCGGGGGCGGATGAGGGGAGAAGGCGCTCCCGAATTGGATGGCGCCGCCCAGGCCTCGGGCGCAAAGAGGAGGGCGTTCATGAGCGGAACGGTTTGCCTGACGTTTGATTTCGATTCCTTTGCCGGGGCACTGCCGGGCGGGTCGCCGGGCGACCTCGCTCGCGCGGAATTCGCGGCCGCCGGTGTGCCCCGCATCCTGAATCTCCTGGAGCATCGGGCCATCTTGTCCACGTGGTTCATCCCGGGACACACCGTACAGACGTATCCTGCCCTCTGCCGCGACATTGTCCGGGCCGGGCACGAAGTGGCACTGCACGGGTACGCCCATGAGAACAACAGCCGGCTCACCGCTCGCGAGGAGCGCCAGGTCACCCGGCACGCGTTTGAGGTGGTGGCGGACCTTCTGGGCGAGGCGCCGAAGGGTGCGCGCACCCCGTCCTGGGACCTCTCGGCCGCGACCCTCGACATCCTGACCGAGCTGGGCTTGGACTACGATTCCAGCCTCATGGCCCACGACTACCGCCCGTACTTTGTGCGGCAGGGCGACCACCACCGCGTGGAGGGCCCATCGGCGCTGGGCAACCCTTCGCCGTTGGTCGAACTGCCCATCAGCTGGTCGCTGGACGATTGGCCCGCCTTTGAAACCAACGGGCGCGGCCGGCCGCTCCAAAACGCCCGGCTAGTGTTTGAGAACTGGCGGGACGACGTGGTCTACATGCTCCGGGATTTCCAGGACGGCGTCGTGACCTTCACGAGCCACCCGGAGGTGACGGGGCGGGGACACCGGCTCCTGGGCTATGAGCGGCTGGTGGACGAGCTTCGTCAGATGGGCGTGGCCTTCGCCCGGATGGACAGCGTCGTCCAGGCGTTCTTGGCCGGACAATCCTATGGGGAATACCGGCCGGAACACGGTTCGTTCCGTGAACGCCCACCGGGTGGGGCGGGGATGTGAATGCCGCTTCCCTCGCCTCCGCCCCGTTGGGCGTCGGAGGCGATCAGCCCGCCGCCGACGGGGAGGGCACGGGGGAAAAGTCCGCCGTGCGGATCGTGGGGTGAGCCATCATGGCCAGCGCGGTCGCGAGGAAACCCGCCCCAATGACGACGTAGAGCGAGCCCGCCCCCATCTGGTTGGCGAGCCATCCTCCCACGAGCGAGCCTACCGGCATGGCCACCATCCCCACCGAGGACCTGAGCGCGAGCACGCGCGCCAACGACGCCCGCGGAATGAGCCGCTGTTCCAGCGACTGCACGACGACGCCCACCACGGCCAGGGAAAACCCCCACAGGGCCCACAGAACTAGGGCGAGGGGCACCAACGGCAGCACGCCGCAGGCCGCCACCAAGAGGCCGGCTGCGGCGGCTCCGATGCCGAGGAGTGGGCCGGCCCGGAATCGCGCGGCCACGCCGCCGGCCACCAGTCCTCCCACGAGGCCGCCTGCAAACTGCAGCGACCCCACCAGGCCATAGGCCCAAGCGCCGGCATGCAACGTCGCGTGTACGTACGCCGGCATGGCCGGCTCGATCATCGCGAAAAACAGGTTTAAGACGATCGCAAACAGCAACAGGGTGCGCAGCACCCGGATCCCCGCCAGCAGCCGATATCCGTCGGCCAGCTCACCCCAGAACCGGTGGCGACGCTTGGAGCTGGGGGACGACGTCTGCACCGAGGGTCGGCTCCGCCCCGCTGGGGGCGCGTCGTTGCGGATGAAGGCCAGGGACAGCGCCGACAGCGCGAAGGACACGGCGTCGATGAGAAAGCCGGCCACCGCGCCCAGCGCGGTGATGACGACACCCGCCACGGCCTGACCTCCGAGACCGGTTGCCTGGGTGGTGCCGCTCATGAGGCCATTGGCGGTGACGAGGCTCTCCGGATCCACCAGCGTCGTAAGATACGCAGCGCGCGACGGCCCAAAAAAGCGGCCGGTCGCCTCCACCAGGAACATGGCACCCAAGGCCAGCGGGAACGAGAAGCCCCCCCGCCAGGTGATCACGACGAACGCGCCCAAGACGCCCGCCCGCACCAGGTCGCAAACGATGAGCGTCCGGCGCCGGTCCCACCGATCGGCCCACACGCCCGCGGCGGGCCCCACCACCACGTACGTCACCTGCGAGACCACGGCGATGGCGGCCACCTCCAGCGAGGAGCGCGTGGCGGCGAACGTGAACCACATCAGCGCAATCAGGAAGAAGTGGTCGCCCAGCGACGACACGCCCCCGGCGCCCCACAGCAACAGAAACGGCCGGTGGCGCAATACCGCCCGGTAGCGCGCCCACACGGTCACGGCGGGCTCCGCACGCATGCCACCCCTCCCCAGCACACATTCTGCACGTCACGGGGCGGGCGAGGATCGTGCTCGCGGCCAATGATCGTGCGGGGCCTACCGGCCCTGGTCCCGGAAGCCGTGCTGGTGCAGCAGCTCGTCCACCCGGGCGCGGTGGGCCTGCTCCCAGCCGTCCAGTGACAAGTCGGCTTCTTCCACCATCTTGTCCTGGGCGGCCCGCCGCACCGCGTCCTGATCCCTGTGTGGCACCACGACAATGCCCTCTTCGTCCGCGACGATGATGTCGCCCGGCTCTACCGTCACGCCCCCGCACTGCACCGGGCGGTTCAGCGGCGCCACCGCGTCTTTGGCGGCGGCACAGGGAATGACCCCGCGAGCAAAGACGGGAAACCCCAGCGCCCGCACCTCCGCGAGGTCCCGGATCATGCCGTCCAGTATGAAGGCGGCGATGCCCCGGCGCTCCGCAATCGCGCACACGTTGCCTCCAGCCAGCGCCAAGTGCCGTTCTCCGGATTCCACCACGACCACGGATCCAGGCTCGGCCCGATAGATGGCCGCGTGCAGCATGAGGTTGTCACCCGGCGCACACCGCACGGTGAAGGCCGGCCCCACCACCCGCTCCATCTGTTGCGAGGACCCCAGCGGCCGAATGCCGCTGTCCATCACCTGGCCAGCACCCAGCACGTCGGCCAAGAGGGTGGGAGAGAAGTTCCGAAAGGCGACGGAATTGCTGATAGCGCTCACGTGGCGCCTCCCTTGAAAAATAGGTTGGTCGTACTACCGGTAGTGCGGTGTCTTGCACCTGACACTACGGGTGGTGTGTGGCGATCACCCCGCGGCCGGGGTCACCGCCTCCAGCGTCACGCGATACCCCAGCGCCTCTAGGCGGTGCAACTCCCGCCGAACGACCGCCGTCCGGTCCCGCGCGTCGAAGTAGTTCGCGCCCAGATCCTCGTACACGGTGCCCGGCGTCTTCAAGATGTGGTACGCCGCCACCAGGATGTGCCGCCCGGTGGCTACCGCGGCGCGCTGTTTGCCCCGGCGGCCGGCCAGCCGGTGGTACACGGCCCCCAGGTACGTCCGCGTCCGCCCCGCCGCCTGGCCCGCTTCCACCACCGCCCCGCGCAGCGCTTTGCTCCCCTTGCGCACGGGGGCCGGATGGGCGTGCCCGCCGCTCGCCCGCTGGCCGGGGCTGAACCCGGCCCACGACACGAACTGCGCCGCCGACGGAAACCGTTGCATGTCCGTGCCACATTCGGCGATAATGGTCTCGGCGACCCGACGCCCCACCCCCGGAATCGTCGCCAGGCGGGTGAGGGCGTC
>JAJZWS010000118.1 GCA_021846565.1 Bacillota bacterium | reverse complement strand
GGACGCGCCGTCAAGATGCCCGCCATCGCACCCATTGAGGTGTTTCCCGTCCGTGTCGACGGCGGCGACGTGTTTCTGTCGCCCGACGACCTGTGACGGCGGTCAAGAGCCCCGCGGCGCCGGGGGGTGCCCTGGGCCAACCGGACGGCCAGGCTGCGGTAGACAGCCGCCGCCGGATGGCCGGTCGGCAGGAGTCCTACGGGGGCTCCATCCAGCGGCGAAACCCAGGGGATTTCCGCCAAGAGCGGCACCGCCAGCGCCTCGGCCACTCTCGCGCCCCCGCCCCGCCCCAGCGGATGCGTCTCATGCCCGCAGGCCGGGCAAACCCCGGATGACAAGTTTTCCACCACCCCCACCACAGAGCGCCCGAGGTGCTGTGCCATCCGTCCTGCGCGTTCGGCCACCTGGGCTGCGTGGCGGTCCGGTGTGGTGACCACCAGCACGGCGGCCGCGGGGAAGTAGTCGTGCACGTCCAGCGCGATGTCACCAGTCCCCGGTGGCAAGTCAAGCACCATGTATCTGGGTGCGTTCCACGCGGTCTGCTCCATCATCTGACGGATAGCCTTGCCCAGCATGGGGCCGCGCCACATGACCGGGGCATTGTCGCCGATGAAAAACTTCATGGACATGACGTCCACTCCGGAGACGCGAGGCGGAACCCAGCGCCCGTCCTGCGTGGTGACGGCGTCGTGCAGGCCCAGCAGGTCCGGCACACTGAAGCCATAGATGTCGCAATCCAGGATGGCCGTCGCGTGGCCCGCGTTGGCGAGTGCGCGGCCAAGGTTGACGGCGACGGTGGACTTGCCCACGCCCCCCTTGCCGCTGACGACGGCGATGAGGGTGGCGCCGGGCGGCGGCTCGGGTCGAGGCCGCGGTGGCTTCGCGAGCACGCGCGCGGCTGCGGCCTGGGTTCGCGCCCGGGGAATGACCCGCACCACCGACACCTCGGGGCGCTCGGCCTGCACGAAGCGGGCCAGCGCCGCGCGGTCCGCGTCTGACACAGCGCGCCATTCCAGGCCTCGTCCACAATGTGGCCGGCTTTGAGGGGCTGTACGCCCTGGGCCGTCCGAAACGGGGCCAGCACCGCCAGAACGTCCTTGGGGGTCAGCGGCATTCGTTCACGTCCGCTCACGGCGGCTCACCTCCGCGCGTGTGTCGGTTCTTGTGAGACCCGTCAGTCGAAACCAAAGTGCCGCTTGGCATCCTCGGACATCATCGACGGGTCCCAGGGAGGCGACCACACCACCTCGACATCGGCGTCATCCACTCCCTCGATGGCCAACAGGCGTTCGTGCGTGCCGTTCTGGATGTACTGGCTTGCCGGACAGCCCGGGGTGGTCATCGTCATCACCACCTCCACGCGGGCTTCCTGGATGGTGACGCCGTAGATGAGCCCCAGGTCGACGATGTTGTACCCGAGCTCCGGGTCAATCACGTCTTTCAGTTCCTCACGCACCTGCTCAGCCGTGACCGCGCTCATGCCCATAGATGGCATCCTTCTTTCCGCCCTTCCGTCCTTCCGTCCTTCGCTCCGTCCTTCGCTCCGTTTGAGCTTCCGTGCCGATTCAGCGAACTTCTCGGTGGCAGCCCCTGTTGCTGGTCCCGGCTGCCCAACGGGATGCCGCCAGCATGGCCGTTGCGGACCACGCACATCGTGACGGAGATCACGGGTCGGCTCGGTTCGTTCGGGGGGGGGGGATGCCGGCGCTGTGACGACCGTCACCGCGGTGGCCCGCGCATCGCGCATCATGGTGGTCACGGTCGACGGCCACCGGTCACCGAAGGGGAGGCGTTGGAGGTTGGATCTCATCGAGCAGCTCCGGGGGGAGCATCAAGAATACGTGCAGCAACTCACCGAGCTGGCGGAAATCGTTGAAGGGATTCGCGTCAACGGGCGCGGCGGGTACTTCATTGTCAGCTTGGATGCGCTGCTGGAGCCGCTGACCACCCAATTGGACGCACACGCGTCCCGAGAGGAGGCGTGGGTGTTCCCGCGTCTGGTGGAGCGCGCGCCCGACAGCCCCGTTGCGCTGATGTTGGAGGAGCACCGTGCCATCCGGGTCCAGAGCGCGCGCTTTGCCCGCTGGTATCGGACGTGGCGTGCCGGCGCCGACGATGCTTATGCGGAGTGGGCGGCGGCGGCCTTGGACCTCCGCGGCCTCTTGTCCACGCACATGCAAAAGGAGAACCTCATCCTGTTTCCCCTGGCGCGACGTGTCATGACAACGGCGGAACTGTCCGAATGGGCCGCACTGGGCGCGCCATGACGGCACGACGGTCGGCCAGCCTCTTAGACCCATACGGCGACTGGCAAAGCTTAGAAATGCTCTTCCGTGCCTTTCCGTCGACGCAGGGACAGCGGCGAGCGTGGCGTACCACGGCCCTCCGTGTGGATGCGGCGCTGGCCGCCCGCGGGCACCACGGATTGCCCGCCCTGGTGCCCGGTCTCGTTCACGCGCGGTTGGCGACCGCGCTGCTGGCGGCGGGATATCGGTCCAAAGGCGAGCTGAGCAGGCGATCCTTCTGCTTGCTGGGGTGCCACGCGGGGTTGGAAGTCCGCATCCTGCGGGACCTTGGGGCGGGATGGGTACGCGGTGTAGAACAGCGGGCCGACCTGGTGGCCGAAGCCGTGGCCGCGGGGCTGGTGTCAGCGGATTCCGTCTGGGTCGGAGATTACTGGGACCTCCTGGCTCGCGGAGCCCTGCCGCCGTGCGATGAGATGCTGGTGCTGGCGCCTGAGCGCCTGCCGGTGGGCCACCTCTGGCAGGTGGCAGGGCCAACCATCCGGGAGGGGGGACACCTCGTGGTGGTCGCGGCGCGGGCCGATGCTGAGGCAATCCCGGAGGAAGCCGTCAGTGGGCCCGCCTTAGAGGGCACCATGCGCTGGCATGTGCTGGAGCGGACCCGGGGTGATCTCCATCACCATGAAGGCCGATCGGGTGAAGCAGAGTAGCGTGGCTGGGGCGGCGCCTCCCGCACGCACAGAACAAACGCCTCGGCCGGCGCCGCGATCGGTGGCCGCCAGCAAGGAGTGTGCAGACATCGTGATGTGGAACGTGAACGACCCCGAGCTTTATCACTCGGACCATCTGGTAGTGCGGCACATGTATGACGCCGACCATGCGGCCGTCGTCTGGTTTGGCTTCCGGGCCGGCCAGGTGCTGAAGGACCATGAAACGTCCAGCACCGCGCTGATTCAAGTGCTCAAAGGGCAGATTCGCTTAAACGCCGCCGAGGAGCGCGTCATGTCGGTCGGACAAACGGTGGAACTGCCCCCCGGAGAGCACCACGCGCTTACCGGGCTCACGGACGCCTTGGTGCAGCTGGTGCTGATGCCCCATCCGCGGTATCACAGCCTGGCGCACGAATTGGGCATGGCGATGCGCCCGTAAGCGCCCCGTCGCTGCCACCCAGCGGTGGAGACCCAGCGCCCAGAGCCCAGGCGAGGCTGGCGAGCACAGCGAGAGGAGGAGTGGGCGCATGCGGGGAGTCCGGCTGTCCCGCTGGAGCATGAGTTACTTTTCGGCGGCGGTGGTGGCGCTGATGCTGGCCGAACTGCTGTGGGCGTCGGGGCTGGCCAATCCCCTCGCGGACGTCGGGAATCCCTGGGTGCTGGTGGGGGTTCACCTCACCACACTGGGTTTTGCAACCCTGCTGATGTTGGGCGCGCTGCACCAGTTTGTGCCCGTGTTGACCGAAACCGAACTGGCGAGTCAGTCGGCCTCTGGCGCCACGTTCTTCGCGGTGACGCTGGGGCTGACCCTCATGTTGCTGGGCTTTTTGGCGCTGCCGGGGGGCGCGTTGCCTTTTGTTCCTTGGCTGCTGCCCGTTGGCGGCAGCCTCGTGATCCTGGGCTTGCTGGTGGCCGCCGTTAACTTGGGGGTCACGCTCGCGCGCGCCTGGCCCTGGACCCTCTCGGCGTGGCTGGTGGCCACCGGCCTCGTGTTCCTGCTGGCCACCGTGGCCGCCGGTCTGCTGTTGGCGCTGTCGCTCGCGGCCCCCCAGGTGTTGTCGGCATCGGTCTTGCGCGCGGTGGTGGGCCGTGGGCTGGCCGCACACGTCATCGGGGGCATCGGAGGATGGCTGACGCTCACGGCGATGGGGGTGGCGTACAAGCTCTTGGCGATGTTCACGCTGTCAGATGAGCACCGCGGCGCCCTGGGATGGATCGCGTATGGGGTGACTGCCCTGGGGTTGGTGGTGGCGTGGGCCGGCCGATGGTTGGGCACCCCGCGTCTCGACGGGTTGGCCTGGGTGGCGGTGCTAGTAGGATTGGCCGCCTATGTGGTGGACATGCGGGCCCTGTACCGGACGCGCAAACGGCGCCCGTTGGAGCTCAACGCCCGCTATGGCCTGATTCCGCTCGGCTTCTTGGCCAGCCTCGTTGTGGTTGGGGTGGTCCTGTACGCGGAGGGACTAAGTCCGCGGGCGGAG
>JAJZWS010000117.1 GCA_021846565.1 Bacillota bacterium | reverse complement strand
CTTCTCGGGGCGTGAGGTGTGGACCTTGGGGCCCGAGACTCTCCTGTACCTGTCCGCGGACAGACGTCCCTTCCAACACCGCAAGTTGCACTCAGCCGACTAGAGCTCCCCCAACGCGGTCGTTCGTGCCTCGGTAGGCGCCAAGCCCTCCCAGACACATTGACACGGAGAAATCAGGGGATGGATTACGGGGCATCCTCCGGCGGATTAATCCCAGTACCGTTGACTTAAAGATGGACGGGGTGGCCGGACGGTCCCGGGGGGACTATCTTTCCGCGGAGTGGACGGCGTAAACCGCCGCCGGGCGCCCGGTTAATCGATCATGTGGCCCCCCTGGATGGATCGCAGTGTCTGCTGGCGAACCGCGGGTTCTTCAGCGATGCCCTCGGGACGCAGGCGGCCGCGACCGGGGCCGCCCTGGTGTCGCGGTTCCGCCAAGATCTCCGGCTCCCCGTGCTCGCCCCGTGCGCGGATGGGTCCGACCGCCACCGCCTCTATCCGACGCGGACCGCCCGCCGGCGGGCTCAGGAGCGGGTGGACGTCCGGGCCATTACCTACACCCTGGCCCCCCCGCCAGCGCCGGCCGACGAGTTGGCGGCGCCGTATCACGAGCGCTGGGAGATGGAGCAGATCTTCGATGAATTCAAGACGCACCCACGCGGGCTCCGGGTGGTGCGCCGCAGCAAAACGCCCGGGGTGACGGGCGTATGCCGCCGCCAACACCTGGGCCCGCCGGTCTGGGACGGCCGCCCCTGCCCCGTGGTGGACGGTCGCCGGCGTCATCCACCCCAGCGCGCGCGGTGGTATACCACGCGAAGCAGCGTCGCAGGAACCGCCGGGCGCCGACCAGGGTCGGGAACCGGTGCGCGAAATCGGGCCAATACTTGAGCGTCTGGCACGAGGCTTCCGAGAAGCGATTGTCGTTTGACGTGCGCGGCCGGGAATGGCTCTGGGTAACGCGCAGTGCCTCCAGCCGCCCAGTCACCCGCTGGGACGCCATCTCTGCGCCCTTGTCGACATGGAGCGGCAGCCGCTCCTGGCCACGCCCTGTCGGCGGACCGTCGCGTGGATGAGTGCGGCCGCTAGGTCGTCAAATGCGACGGCTACGGGCCTTCTCGCCCGAGCAAGGCACCCATCGCACCGGACTCCGTGCAGGCATCGGCTTCCGCCAGACTGCGGAGTTGGTGGGCTGCGGAACACCGGCGCCGGTGGGCAGGCCCCTCGGTGTCCGCGCCGCGAACCGGGGTGGCCATGAATATCAACTCCTGCGCCAATAGCAGCAGGACACCCTGCCTGCTACCCTCGTGTCCCGACCCCGCATCGCGGACGCTCTATCCCACCTCTGCACCGTCGGGTGGTCTGCTGTGCACACCGGCCATGTGCTAGAATCTGCTTGCTGGCTGGATTGTTGCTAGACGTCGGTCGGCCCCGAGTTTCTGCCGGGGTGCAGCCAGGAGCCAGCGGGCGGGAACAGCAGTGAGACACGGGTCTCTCAACGCGGGATGGGACGTGCAACATGAAGATTACCAGCGCAGACGTATACGACGTGCGTTTTCCGACGTCCCGCAACCTTGCAGGCTCAGACGCCATGAACCGAGATCCGGACTACTCGCTGGCCTACGTGGTCTTACGCACGGACGACCCCCTCGGACTCGCGGGCCACGGGTTTACCTTCACCATTGGACGCGGCAACGAACTGTGCGTCGAAGGCATCCGCAGCTATCTCCGGCTCGTCGTGGGCCGCAAGGTGGAGGACCTCACGGCTGATTTGGGCGCTTTCGCTAAATCCCTGACCAACGAGAGCCAACTCCGGTGGCTCGGCCCGGAAAAAGGGGTGGTGCAGCTGTCTGCCGCAGCCGTGATCAACGCGGTGTGGGACTTGCATGCCAAGCAGGCGGGCAAACCGCTTTGGAAACTGTTGGTCGACATGACGCCGGAAGAGCTGGTCCGCGCAGCGGATTTCCGCTACATTACCGACTTTTTGACCGAGGCGGAGGCCCAGGAGCGGCTGGAGCGGCGCCAGGCCGGGAAGGCCGGACGAGAACAGCAGATGCGCCGCGACGGCTATCCCGCCTACACCACGTCGACGGGGTGGTACGGCTACGAGGATGACCAGATTCGGCGGCTGGTCCGAGAGGGACTCGAGGCGGGGTGGACGCACTTCAAAATCAAGGTTGGTGGCGATGCAGCGCTCGACCGACGGCGCGTGGCTATGGTTCGCCGGGAGATTGGACCCGCCCGCCCGCTGATGCTGGACGCCAATCAGGTGTGGTCGGTGGACGAAGCAGTGCACGCGATACGTGAGCTGGCGGAGTTTGATCCGTGGTGGATGGAGGAGCCCACCAGTCCCGACGACGTGCTGGGCTACCAAACCATCGCCCGGCAGGTGGCGCCGGTACGGCTGGCGGCTGGCGAGCATTGCCAGAACCGCATCGTGTTCAAGCAGCTCCTCCAGCTGAACGCCATTGCATTTTGCCAACCCGATGCCTGTCGGCTGGGAGGCGTGAACGAAGTGCTCACCGTCTTGTTGATGGCGGACAAGGCGGGGATACCCGTGTGCCCACACGCGGGAGGCGTCGGCTTGCCCGAATATGTTCAACACCTGGCCCTGTTGGACTACATCGCCGTTAGCGGTAGTCTTGCAGGCCGGGCACTGGAATATGTAGCCCACCTCCATGAGCACTTCGTGCACCCCGCCACAGTGACCAGAGGGCGTTATGACGTACCGACGGCGCCCGGCTACAGTGCGGAGTTGTATCCGACGACCGTGGGAACATACCGGTATCCGGACGGAGAAACGTGGACGACCGCGGCGGGAAAAGACGCGTGACCGGAACGCCGCTGAAGTGGTCCAGAGGAAATTGGGCCCGGAGGCGCGACGGGCGGCAGCCAGTGCATTGCCCGGGCCGGGTACGGCGGTGAAGAACCAAGTCGAGGGAGGGAGCACGCATGGGACAGCCAAGGGTCTCGCAGACGGATGGGGAGGGACGCAACCGGTCCCACACGTTGCGGCACGCCCTGTCGATTCTGGAGACGTTGTCCGCGTGCGGCTATGCCAACGGTGCCTCCCTTAACCAATTGGCCCAGGCGACAGGTCTGAACAAGAGCACGGTGCTGCGCCTCTTGACGCCGTTGGCCGAGCGGCGCATCGTGGCCAAAGACGCCACCAGCGGAACCTATCGGCTGGGGTTGCAAGTTGTCGAATGGGCAGAGGCCGTGCTGGACGGTACCGAGATCGTGCGGGTCGGATCGCCGCACCTGCACGAACTGGTGGAGAAGACGGGAGAAACCGCCTTTCTGGTGGTGTACGATGACGGCGACGTGGTGTATCTGTCGAAGGTAGAAAGTCCCAATGCGATTCGGATGTCGTCGCAGATTGGCACCCGCACTCCCGCTCACACGACCTCCAATGGCAAAGCCATGCTGGCGTTCCTGCCTCCGCAAGAAACCGAGCGGATCATTGCGCGGGGCCTTCGGCCATTTGCACCCAACACGATTACATCTCCTGAGGTCCTTCGCTCCCAGTTGGCCGACATTCGACGCAGACATTTTGCATTGGATGACCAAGAAAACGTCCCCGACGCGCGCTGCGTCGGGGCGGCTGTGTTTAACCGACAGGGCCGGGTTGCAGGCGGCATTAGTTTGGCCAGCCCGGCCTACCGCATGGAGCTGGACAAGCTTGTCGAGCTCGGACCCTTGGTGGTGGAGACCGCCGATGCCATCTCGCGCGAGCTGGGGTTCGTCCGATTGGGGGACAGCCCTGGGCACCAGCGTCCCCGCGCATAGACGGCCCGTGCAGTTCGGGGGTCGTTGGGACCTGCTCGGACAGCGTGCCGGCAACGTGCTGTGACTCGCTGGGGCGGCCGCTCGCGCCACGTGGCTCGCTGACCGCCACGACGGACACGGAGGTGTCGCCCAAGCGTGCGCCCGCAGCGTGTATGACGCCATCCAGCCAACTGGGTGGCTCGTCGCGGGCCAAGGCCACCGTGAACGGTGGTGGACGAGACAGCGGCAAACCCACTCGTCGGTTCATGCCCGCACACCGCCCTGCCACCCGATCGCGGCACCCTGATTCGCGCCGAGATTGCCCAGGGACCGTTTCGTGACCGTTGGGATTCGCTGCACGGCTGTCAAATCCCTGATTGGTACCGGGATGCTGAGCTCGGGATCTTCATCCCTTGGGGCATTGCGCCCGCACCGGCGTTCGGGAGGGTTGGTATCCCCGGGACATGCATATCCCGGGGACCCAGTTTGAGCATCATAAGCGCAACGACGGTGGTCCGACCGCGTTTGGCCATCGCCGGTTTCTCCCAGGATTCACAGCAACAGGATTTGATCCCGATGCGTGGGCGCACGTTGCCAAACATCACGACGGCTTTGCCTTGTATGACTCGGTGTTGTCCGAATGGACGCCCGCCGAAATGGGACCGAAGCGCGATCTCATCGGGGAGCTTGCG
>JAJZWS010000008.1 GCA_021846565.1 Bacillota bacterium | reverse complement strand
TCAGGGGCAGCGTGTCACCCCACGCACCAGCGTCAACCGTGTCCACGCCCCCGGCGTATCCACGAGACTGGCCATGGCGACGACACACGAGACCCCCAAGGAGCCAGGTCCATCCAGGGCCTGCAGCGAACTGGCCGTCTACCACCGTCAGAGCGGGCACACCCAAGGCTTGGCGAAACGCGGAGTGCACGGGCGGGCCGGTGAGCGCCACCCCCGCGGTGCCCACGGCGATCCCCACGCAGATCCACGGAGTCGCACGCTGTCCCCCAGGTCCGTAGATGGCTGCCCAGCAAGGCACGGGCCACGCGGCCATTCACGGGCCCTCCCTATGCGGTGCCTTCCAGCGAGCGTCCGGAGCCAACCCCAGGCCCACTGCGGCTGACAGCCCGAGCAAGAGCGTCGCGGACGCCAGCGTCCACCGGAGGGTGTAGGAACCATACACCGTCCAGTGATAGTCGATCGAAATTGCGTGCCCGGTAACCGCCACACCGAGCCCTGGGACGTATGGCTGACGGCCAACGAAGCGAGGCCCATCGCGACCACCAGCAGCCATGCCAGCCGGGGACCCCGCCACCAGAGTGTCAACACGTGGCGCATCACGCCGACGGCCCAGAGCCCCAGGACAAGGGATCTCCACGCCTTGAGGCTCCAGTGCCACGGGACATTCCACGGGGGACGGGCCAAGACCGCGGGGACTTCGCGGTTGAGCCCGTACGTTCCCCACCCCCAGCTGCACCGGCGGCTGACTTCGGGCCCAACCACCGCCAAGACCGCGATCCCGACGCCGAACGGGGTGGCGGTCGCCCTGGCCGTCGCCACGTGCGTCCACCACCAGAGGCGCGTGGACCCCGGACGACGTTTAGACTGTGCCAGGGGTCGAGCAGGTCCGCATTCAAGATGAGCAGATACACGGGAAACGCCAGAAACACGACCGCGTTTTGACTGGTGGTGCTGGAGACGATGTCCTACGGGTTAGACAGGTGGAAGGTGAACAACCAGAGGAAGATGAGACCGAACCCCAACCACAACTCGCGTCGTCCCCCGAGGGAGACCTGAAGATTCACCCACACCGCCCGCGCGACCACGGTGTGGGGCTCTCGGGTTGCCGCCTCAGGTCGCCCTAGTCGGCAGGCACCATGAGCCCTTCGGCAATCTTGAACACCCGGGTGCAGATGCGGGCCACTTCCTCCAGGTAGTGGCTCGCCACCACGATTGAGCCCCACGGTCCTGCTGTTCGCGAATCAGCGAAGCCACCAGAGCAACGCCCGCCCGGTCCAGGGCGTTGGTCGGTGCTGCACCGCAGGTAGCGCGTGGTGCTGCGCGTGCTGGCGGTCGGTGGTCCGTCAGTGTCTCTGACCGTCGGTCGCGTGGGCGAAAGACCGCCGGCCTCCGCGGCCCGTCGGCCTCCAGCACCGTCGTTCGGGGGTCAGGTGCCCCGCAGTCGCTCCGCCCCGTGGCTTGTCTCTTCCGTGGCGTGGGATTGACTGCTGAGATTCCGGGTGATATACGCTTAGTATATCGGGGGGATGGGGTGAGCACGCTGAAGTTGATTCCCGTACGCTTGCCCAGCGACTTGGTCCAGGCGATCGACCGGTTGAGTGGGCCCGGAAAGCGGACGGCCTTTCTCGTGGAGGCGGCGAGGCGAGAGGTGATTCGGCAGGCCCAACTGCGTGCCTTGGACGAGTCGGCCGGCGCGTGGCGTGCCGAAGCCCACGAAGACCTACCCGATACGGTCGAGGGATTCACGGAGTGGCTCCGTGGCCGCCGGCGCTGCGAGGATCGCCCGCAGACCCGTGAGTGATGCCATTGCCTACGTTCTAGATTCCGACGCGGTGATCTGGCACCTGCGGCGGCGGGCGCGAACGACGGCGCTCTTACGCCGACTCGCGGAAGAAGGGCCATTGGCGGTGGTGTCTCTGACGGTCTGTGAGGTGACCGTATGGGCGCGCCAAGAAGAACTGGCCGCCACCCATGGACTGTTGGAGTCTCTGGTCGTGCTTCCGGTCGGCGCGGCCGAGGCGCGCTTGGCGGCGGCGCTCGCGCGGGACCGCGGCCCGGGTTTGGTGGACTGCCACATCGCGGCTGCCGCCCTATTGCGCGATGTGCCGCTCGTGACATACAACCACAGAGATTTCGGGCGAACTGGGGTCCTGCTGTACGATACCCAGCCGTGGTGACGCGGCGGGCGCCACCCGCGCGATGGGCCGAGCGCCTGCTGTTATAGTAGGGCGTAATCGACGTCAGGGGGCTTGGGTAGGTTTGGGCATGAAGTTGATCCTGGCCCTGGTGATCGCAGTCATGTCGGCGTTGTTGGGGGCCACAGTGGTGGCGGCGCGGAGTGCGCATCCGGTGCGCTGGACCGTGCTCCTGATTTCCGTGGGCGTGGGGGCGCTCTTGGCGGAGGGCATCACCGTGGTGTGGTCGGGGCCGCCGACGTCGGCCCTGCCGCCCGCCATTGACGGGGTGATCCTGGGAGCGCTGGTGGGATGGGTTGCGAGCCGAAAGCGCCCCGGCCCGCCCGCGTAGCCGGGGAAGCCGGGGCGCCCGAGCTTTCGCCCGGCCACCGCATCACATGGGTTTGGTGGATTCCGGGAGGGCGCCCGTAGGTACGTGGATGTCGAGCCGACGCCGGGGCCCCACGGCCTTGGGCATCTCGACGCGCAAGAGCCCATGATGAAATTCCGCCCGGGCGCCGTCCGGGTTGACGGCGGCCGGCAGGCCCAGCGTGACGCTGAACTCGCCCTGCCGACGGCCGGTTTCCATCCCAATGCCGTGGCCTGGCCACTGGCTGCGCACGCTGACCGTCTGGTCGTCCACATCGAGGTCTACGCCCTTGGGGTCCACTCCGGGCAGTTCCATCTCCATGCGCACATGGTCGCCCGCGTCAATCACCCAGTAGGAGGGCTGGTTGCCCATCGCCCACCCGTCTGGGGTAAATCGGTTCCACATGCGCATCATGTCGTCACGCCAGTGGTCCCAGTCTGTTGGATCCAGCCGCAATAGGGGCATGTCACACCTCCGTCCCCTAGTATGGCAAGCGCACGGCCGGTCATGCCGGACTTTGGGGCTCTTCGTCCTCGGGGTCGGGTTCGGGCAGGTACAGCGTCTCGGTGTCGGGGTCGTAGTGGAACAGGTCCGCGTAGCGCCCCCAGTAGATGGCGGTGCGCAGTTGAATCTCCGCATCGTGGACCGAGAAGTGCTCCTCTAAAATGTCGTTGAAAAATTCCTTGACCATACTCCGGTTGGCCTTGGACTCCAATACTCGCAGGACGAGGCGGAAGACGGGGATTTGCAACAGCTCGGCGTGAATGATCTCATGCCGCTCGGGGCTTTCCGCCTCGCAGAAACGGCGCCCGAGATCGGTCAGAATCAGATCCGCGTCCTCTACGGTAGCCAGATGAAACAGCTCGGCGGTGTCGGTCACCGGCAACAGGTCGTCCACCTCCAGCAACAGTTCGGATCCCAGGTGATACAGGTCGTCCCGCCCCCCCCGATCGGCCACCAGCTCCAAGAGACCGGTGAGCATCGACAGGTGGCCGGACGGCAGGGGCTTTAACCGGGGACGCTCGCCGGCCGCCTCGGCACGCGCCTCCTCCTGGCGCGCCTCGGGCGTCTCGTCCCAGCCCGTCACCACCTTGTACACCTGGTCCACCAGCTGGGTGAACTCGGGCGCCTTGCGGTTACGGGGTTGGGGCAGGGGTACCGGCAGATCGGCCACCACGCGGGCGGGGTTCTTGGACAGGATGACAATCCGGTCCGCCATGAACACCGCTTCCTCGATGCCGTGGGTCACCATCAGGATGGACTGAGTGGGAATCTTTTGAGCCAGCCACAGGTCCAAAAGTTCCGAGCGCAGGTTCTCCGCCGTCAGGAAATCCAGGGCGGAGAACGGCTCATCCATGCACAAAAGCTCCGGCTCGACCGCGAGGGCTCGGGCAAAACCCACCCGCTGGCGCATGCCGCCGGAGAGCTCCTTGGGAAACGCGTCCTCGTAGCCGTCCAAGCCAATGAGCTCAACCAGCCGCGCCATGCGCTCGTGGCGAACCGCGGGGAGCACCCCCTTGGCCGCCAATCCCAGCTCGACGTTTTGCGCCACCGTGAGCCAGGGATACAGCGCAAACGACTGAAACACCATGGCCGCCTTCAGGTTGGGGCCCGTCACCGGTCGGCCGCGATACAGGACGGTCCCGTAGGAAGGATCCTGAAGCCCCGTGACGATGCGCAGCAGGGTGGACTTGCCCGAGCCTGACGGACCCAAGAGCGCAATGAACTCACCCGGATGAAAGTCCAGGGTGATGTCCTCCAGCACGCGGATGTCGTACCCGTCCGGCTGCGCATAGGTTTTGCTCACGCCCAACAGGCGCACCAGGGTGTCTGAAGACGTCGCAAGCGGTGTCGACCGAGCCATAATACGGCACCCCTTTTTTCCATCCGCGGGCCGGTGTTGCTCTGCCATCAGGCAGACGCCGGTCCCGCGCGCCGCTGCTCCGCGTCTATGGGCTCTGTTCCGGTTCGCTTCCGGTGCTGTTCCGGCTCTCTATTGTAGCGAATAGCGCTCCGTGGCCTCTCGGTACAACCGACGCCACACCAGGCGGTTCACCAGAACGACCGTCACCGCCAGCGATGCCGTGGACAGCAGCAACAGACCAAAGTGGCCGTCGAGCGCACTCTGGGAAATCAGCCAGCCCACGCCGAACACGTGGTGGACGTGACCTTGGAAGGACACGTATTCGGCGACGATGCTAGCATTCCAGGCGCCTCCGCTGGCGGTGATGAGGCCCGTAATGAGATAGGGGTAAATCGCCGGGAGGATAAGCGTACGCCACTTGTGCCAGCCGTCGAGGTGAAACAGACGGCCCGCTTCCTTCAGGTCCTCGGGGATGGCACTCGCGCCGGCGATGACGTTGAATAGAATGTACCACTGCGTGCCCAGCACCATCAGAACGATGGCCGACACGTTGAGCCCGCCCTGAAGGTGCAGCAACAGCGCCACCACGCTGGGAAAGAGGGCAGTGGCGGGCACCGAGGCGGCAATTTGAATGAATGGCGTCAGCTTCTGCGCCAAGCGCCGGTTCAGTCCCACGGCGACGCCCACCGGCACCGTCCAGGCCACTGAAATCACGAGGCTGGCCACCACCCGCGAGAGCGTGGCGGCGGTGGCCAGCAGCACCATGCTCCAGGCGGACCACGCCGTCGCCAGCAGGTGCACGGCATCGCGGAACAACGCCACGGCCCCCACCAGGGAAACGCCCAGGAGGAGCGTGCGCAGGAAGCCCAAGCCAGATGTCAGCGCGGGCTGCCGCTGCCGGTGGGGTCGGGGGCGAAACCGGCGGTCACTCCACTCGGAGACGGGCGCCCACACGCGATTCGCAAACACGGCCAACAATGCCGAGCGGCGCACCATGCGCAGCACGGCCGAGCGGGCCGGCTCGCCCCCGACGGTTTCCATCTTGAATTTCTCCGACCAGGCCAGCACCGGACGAAACACCAGCTGGTCCATGAGCACGATCACCAGCACCAGGACGCCGAGGCCCACCCACTCGGCTACCCAGTTGGCCTGATTGGCGGCCGTCTGCAGAAACGTGCCCAGCCCCTGAAGCTGGTAGCTTTTGTTGCCCAGTGAAAACATCTCGGCCGCCATGAGAAAAAACCAGCCACCGGCCCACGACATCATGGAGTTCCACACCAGGCCGTGCATGGCGTACGGGAGCTCTAGGGTCCGAAACCGCTGCCAGCGGGTGAGCCCCAGTGACCGGGCGGTCTCGCGCAGATCCTGGGGGATGGTGATGAACCCGTTGTACAGGCCAAACACCATGTTCCACACCTGGCTGGTGAAGATGAGCACCACCGAGGCCAGATTGGGTCCTAGAGACGACCCGGGGAACAGCGCGATGAACACCAACAGCACAGCCGGCAGGAACGACAGGATGGGGATGGACTGCAAGACGTCCAAGATGGGAATGAGGTATCGTTCGGCCCGCGGGTTGAAGGCCGCCTGGTACGCGTACACCAGCGCAAAGCCCAGCGACAAGATGTAAGCCGCCAGCATGCGCAGCCACGAGAAGAGGGCGTCCAGCGGCAGATTGGACCAAGCGAGGCTCACGGCCCCGCTTTCGGGGGCAAACGTGGCATGGTGGGTGATGAGCGTCAAGAGCCCCGCCAAGGCGGCAAGCAGGACGCCGCCGACGATTAGGTCGGCCCAAGAGTAGGAGAACGTGGTGGTGCCGGACGTGTTCATGCCGCGTCTTCCCTTCTCGGGACCCGGCTCCTGCACAGAGCAGACCCCGCTGGCGGTGGCCGAAAGCTGGTGGCGACGGATATTCGTCCGTCTGGGTCGCTCTGCCGATCCACGCTCGTCACCTCCCTTCGGCACACCACCAGACGCGGCCGGACGCAGGCAAATGCTTTCCCTATGCTAGTGCATCCCGCGGGGGGCGGCAACCGGCACGCCGGCTCATGGCGGGGGGGACGACGGCGTGGCGGCAGCGCGGCGCGCCCGTGCCCGGGTGATGGCCGCCCCCAGCAACAGAACGGGCGGCACCCCGAAATCAAACAGGATCATGGACGGCGTCATCCACTCGTTGAAAAACGCGTTGAGCATGGTGATGTTGGTGAACACCTGCGACGCCGCGAGCGTTACCGCCGCGAACCCCACCAGCATCCACCGGTAGCTCTGAATGCTGGTGAGGTGCAGGGCGGGCCGCAGGTCCTGGCCGAGGCACCAGAGGCGCATCGCCACAAACACGAACACAAACAGGCTCCAGAGCATGACCACGAACAAGCCCAGCTTGTTGATGAGAAACGAGGTGAGGGTGATGAGGCGCATAGCCGACACCCCGGGCCACTGGGCAGCAATCACCAGATACGGCCCGGCGCTGCCCAGCACCAGCACGTACCCGAAGGCGAAGAAGGCGCAGGCCAGCACCATGGCGGTGTAGGCGTAGCGTTCCGCCTGCTTGCGCGCGGAATGGGTGACAAACGGGTACAGCGTCACGGTAACTTCGTAGCCCCAAAACAGATAGAAGCTCCTGTAGGCAGCCATGGCGATGATGGTGAGGTGAACGTCACCGGTGGGGGGCACGGCCCACATCTGCGTCAGGCGGGGCAGCAGCAAGAGCGCCATCAAGACGGACAGGATGCCGGTCGGCAGGTATAGGACCTGGATGGTGCGGCCCAGCACGCGCGTGTCGATCCAGGCCATGTACAGCGCGACGATAGTCGTCAGGGTTTCCAGTGCCCAGAGCGGCGTGTCGGGCAGAAAGAACGTGATCATGACGAGGCCAAAATTCACGGTGACCCACACGGCCAGCAGCGTGTGGATCACCACGGTCATGACGCGGAGCGGCCAGCCGAGGCACGGCGTCACGATGCGGTCCACGAACCCCCCCACCTGTTCGTCCGGGTACAGGTGGTTCACCTGGAACCAGAGCCAGAGCCCAAAGACGGCGGCCCCGCAGTCCAACAGAAAGCTCCAGACGGCCTCGGGGCCTCCTTTGCTCACAAGCTCGCGGGGAAACTGAAACAAGCCTGCGGCGGTGTACGCCGCAGTCAGCATAACCGCGAAGTACAGGGCGGAAATCGACCGCGTCGTTCTCATGGCCGCGCCGTCACGTGGCGTCCCCCACGTCTTGCACGGTGGTCGACACCGACAGGGAGAGGGTGGCCTGGCGGTAGATCGACTCCCAGTGCGGGCGCAGGGCGGGATCGTCCCAAAACAGGGGTGCGCCAAATCCCTCGGGGTCCGAACCGTGCCGCTGCAGTAGCGTCATCACCTTGAGTGTTTCGCGCACCAGTCGCCGACTGACTTCTGTCTCCACATCCCGGATCAGGGTGGGGGAGGCGTGGCTCACCGGCAACTGATCAATTATCGCCATGACGGACAGCGCTACATGCACATGCATGCGCCCATGCGCCCACGTGACCGTGTTGACGCGCGAGGCGTGCACGGCCCGAACCCCAACCGGTCCTGCGGGCGTGGGCACGGACAGGGTGGCCTTGGTTGTGTGGGCCAGCAGATAACCCATGGCCAGCGTCTCCGTTGGCGTGAGCTGCACGACCGGGGTGTCCCCGTGAAACGCCACGATGCGCCGCACCACGAAGTTGGGACCGACCGCATCGACGGCCGGGAGCCAAATCGAGAGGCCGGGCGTCACGGTGCGCATCTCGAGCGACCAGACGGTGCGGTGGAGCGCCACCGTCTGGCAGCCCGTGCACGTGAACAGCGTGAGAAAGTACATGGGTCCGAGCCGCGTGGACACCGGCTGGTAAGCGAGCGTGGTGGCCACCGGCGCTTCGGAGATGGCGGCGAACGCCGTCTTGTCAAACGGCCCCAAGCGCGCGAGCCAACTGATGGCGCTTGCGAACTGCTGCGCCGACAGTCGGTGGCTGAACAGCACAATCTGGGTTTGCCCGAGATAAATGTCTCGGTTGGTGTCGGCCTGCGCCATGGCGATGGCGGCCCCCATGTCCGGGCCGCTGCCCGTGAGGACGTACGTTGGGGGCTTGCCTCCCCCTCCACCGCTGGCGCCCCCGCCACTGGCGGACGTTCCGGAGACAAGACCGGTGGGGGTGGGGATGGCCAGCGACACGGTCACGCCGTGATGCGGGCCGGGGGACACCCCCATGGCCAGCACCAAATCGCGCGCGTCCACGGGCCGGCTGTCCCAGCAGCCAGCCAGCATGATCGCCAAACTTACGACCGCCACCAGCGCCACCCCGCGCCGTCGCCACCGTGTGGCCCGTTCGGTGCTCCGCGACGCGATCTGCATCACCGCCCGTTCCAGCATGCCCGTGCACCACCTGCCTACGCATTCGACCCTCCACCCGGGGGCATGGTAACGGCGTCCACCCGCGCGCAATCGCCTGCGACGTGAGACAGGCGGACCGAACACCGGTCAGCGGGAGGCGAGGGGGAAAAGGCATTGTGGCCGTTTGACCACCGACGGAACCGGGGCCCGCGGCCGGTGATTCCCAACCGCCTGGACGACGATCGGCAGGTCGGCGGCGCTGTGCACGCCCTCTTGGACCCGACGCGGGCGGCCGAACGCACGATCCAACGAATCCACGGCCTGTCTCGGCGCAACATCCGGGATCTGGTCACCGAAGCCGGGAGTCTCGAGGGCAAGCTGTCCGGCCTCTTGCCCGACCTGGATGCGCCCGGCGGCAATCTCAACACGTTCGCCGGCAACGTGGAGGCTGCCTACCAGCGGTTGAAAAACACGGTGGGCCAGTCGCCCGACATCATCCTGCGCCGCATCACGGTGGGCAAAAACATCAAGCGGCCGGCCCTCATCGCCTTTGCCGACGGCATGGTCGACAACGAGATCGTGGACCAGGACACGGTGCGCGTGACCGAGCTGTACGAGGTGAATGAAGAGGCCGCCACCGACGAGAAGGCCCTGCACGCGACGGTGCTGCGGCAGATGGTGGCGGCGGGCCACGTGACCACCAGCTCCACCTGGGAGTCGCTCCTGATCCAGCTCACCTACGGCGACACGCTGCTGTTTGTGCAGGGCAGCGCCACCGTGCTGGTGATCGACTCGGTCAAGTTTCAGGCGCGCGCCATCGACCGGCCGAAGTCGGAGCCCAGCATCAAAGGGCCGCAGGAAGCGTTCAACGACATTCTGCTCACCCACATGAACCAGATTCGGCGGCGGATTCGAAGCCCCTGGCTCCATTTTGACTCCATCCAGGTGGGAGGCTACACGGCCACCAGCGTGCTGGTGGCCCACATAGAAGGGCTCACCAACCCGGCCGTGGTGGCCGCCGTGAAAAACCGGATTCACCGCATCCGACGCGACTCGGTGCAGGACGTGGCCGAAATCACCACCTACCTGCTGGATCAGCGGTCGCTGTTTCCGCAGTTTCGCCTCACCGAGCGGGTGGACTGGGTGGTGCGGGATCTGGTCAACGGCAAGGTGGCGCTGTTGGTCGACAATACGCCATTTGTAGCCACCATGCCGTCGGTCCTGATGGATTTCTATCAGACGACCCAGGATTACGTGTTCTCGTTTTGGGAAGGGACGCTGGTGCGGATCATCCGGGCGATGGGCCTGATGCTGGGGCTGTTTCTCATGCCGTTTTACATTGCGCTCTTTTCCGTGGACCCGGACCTGGTGCCCACGAAGCTGGTGCTGACGGTGGCGGGCTCGCGGCTCGGCATTCCGTTTCCCCCCATCATGGAGGTGATCCTCATGTGGGTGATCATCGAGGTCCTGCGGGAGGCCGCCAACCGGCTGCCCACGGAGCTGGCGGTCACGTTGGGCACGGTGGGCGCGGTGGTGGTGGGCACCGCCATTGTGAAGGCCGGCATCGTCGACCCGCTGCTCATCGTGATGGTGACGCTGACCGCGCTGGCGCTGTTCACAACGCCCGCATTTGAGCTGACCGCCGCCTGGCGGTGGCTCTTTTGGGCGCTGATTCTTGGTGCGTACGTGTTTGGCGTGCTGGGAATCCTGGTGGTGGCGGTGCTCATTGTGGCCTATCTCTCGTCGCTGGAGTCGTTTGGGGTGCCTTATCTGTCTCCCATCGGGCCTTTGCAGATCGCCGACCTGAAAGACTCCATCGTGCGGTTCCCCTTGAATCTCTTTAACAATCGACCCGCGTATCTGCACCCCATTGACGTCAGCCAGCAGATCAAGCCGTTTGCGACCAAGGGGGTCCCCTTGGTCAAGCGGCAGAAAAGAATCCGCAAGTGACGGGGGTCGCGGACCGTGAGCCAAGCCGGTCCCGCCCACGGCCACCCAGGGTGGCTGCTCAAAACCGGTCCGGGGGGGGATCAAGGTGACATCGGCGGCTGAGCCTTGGCAACGCTCTGGCGGGCCTGACGACACGTCCAGCAGCCCACACCTCGTGCTCGGCTTTGGCAGCCGCAGGCGCTCGCCCGCCCCCTGCCCGGGACATCGGATCCGGCCGGCCACCAGTCTTCCGCACGGCCGTCACCTGGCCGTAACGCGGCCGTAAGGAGGGAGTCGGACCAGCCAGCGCCCCCCGGATGGCGCGCAGGGCGGCCGGTCGTGGCTGGGGAAGGCGGACACGCTGGGCATCGTGCAACGAGCAGACGGGGTTAGGAAGCCCCTGGCCCGCGCTGGCTCGCCGCCCACCGATCGTGAACCCGTACAACCGGTGCGATTAGCCAGTCGGCGACAATCGCTTCCGGGGCTCGCCGCCCAGCCGCACACGTCGCAGGACGGGCTTGAGGTGTTGTCGTGCAGGCGTCTAAATGCGCTGGCCGCCGATTCGGCACGCGGACATCAGCTCAAGTATCCCTGTGCCAGCCATTGCGGCGACCCGCCCTCCTAGGCACCGCGGTCCCACGAGCGACCGCGGGAGTGTCCACCCCGATGCTGGCTAAAGTCGGCGGGAGGGTAAACCCCGCCAGTGCCCGGTGCGTTGGTCATCTCGGGCGTGCGTGATATCCAGTGTGCGGTTCAGGACGGGACGGTGGGGAGCACTCGCCCTGTTCAACGGGCCGCGTCAGCTGGTGGCCAAACAGGTACGCGTCCGGGGGTCGCCTGGGGTTGTTTCGTTCTGGCCGCTCGTCCCGGTTAGGGAGTGGTGGCTGCGGACCGCCGTACCCGGACCTCTTGGCGCACCGGGAGACCGATGACGCCGCCGTAACCAGTCGGCACGGCCGGTGGGCAGGAGTCTCACCCTTGGTGGCCCAAGACGCCTGCAGGTGGGAAACCGCGTTCCGCCGCCTCGCAACAGAAATGGCTGGGGAGGCGGCTGACGGGCGACGGCCGCCCCAATGACCAAACGGCCCCCGATTGACGTATCGTAGCATCGTAGATCCCTTAGACACGGAAGTGAGCCGGATGGAGTCTGGTCCGTGCAGGGTGGATGAGGAGTTGACCGCATGACGCCCAAAGAAGCCCTGGATCGGTTGGCGCGGGACGGGGAGGACATGCCGGTGGGATGGTGGCTCTCGGGCCCCGACGCTTATTTCGGCGAGCGGATTGTGGCAGGTGTGCGGCGCCGGCTGGGAGACACGGTCGAACACCGCCGGGTGGATGGCCGGGCCGATCCGATGGAGCTGGGCCTCTGGCTTTCCACCCAAAGCTTCTTGGGGGACCCGCGCCTGTTGGTGTGGCGGGACGTGGATGGCCGGGTGGCCGCGGGCCGGGCCATGCAATCGCTCTGGCGGGCCGTCGGCCCGCGCGCGGGGCTGGTGTGCTGGAACGACAAGCCCTCGAGCCCACCGGCCGGCTCGCCCCTGGTGCCCGTGGACCTGACCCCGCTGCGCGGGGCGGCCTGGGCCGCGCTCGTGCGGGCGGCCGCGGAGCAGCGGCGCATCCTCTTGACCCCTGGCGCACTGGCGCTGGTGGCCGAGGCCAGCCTGCCCTCCGGACACGTGGCGGAGGCGGTGCTGGACCGCCTCGCACTCATGTATCCGGCGGGTCACGTGATTGGGGAAGCGGTCGTGGCCGACCACGTGCCGCCCACGTCGTCGGTGGGGTTGTTGGGCCTGATCGCCGGGGTGCTGCAGCGAGACGTGCGACAAGCGCTGGCGGAATTGACCCGGCAGTTGGAGCAGGGTACGCCGCCCTTGGTGCTGCTGGTAGCGGTATCGCGTCAGATGATGGCGCTTCATAAGGTGTTGGCGGCACGGGCGGCCGGCGCCTCGGACGCGGAGGTTCGTCGGGCGGTGGACTTGCGTCCCTGGCAATGGGACCAGGTGCGCCAAGCGGCGCGACACTGGACCGCGCCAGCCGTAGCCTCTTGGCTCGAGCGGGCGGCGGCGGTCGATCAGCGGTTGAAGCGATCGGTGGGGAGCGAGAGCGTCTGGCTCACAGGGTTGGTGCTGTCGACGGCACCCGCCAGCGCTGAGGCGCCACCTCGTTAAGAGGAGGCGGCGCCGTTCCGCGCTTGATTGTATCGACGCCAGATCTGCGACTTCTTGCGCGCCGCATTGTTGCGGTGCATGGCTCCCTTTTGCGCCGCCCGGTCCAGCCGACCCGAGGCATACTTGAGACGCACAAAGGCCTGGTCATGGTCGCCAGCCTTCAAAGCCTCCATGAACCGGCGCACGGCGGTACGGGCAATGCTGCGGCGCACCCGGTTGCGAAACGTGTGCACCCGCGTTTGACGAATGCGCTTCTTTGCGGACTTGATGTTGGCCAAAAGCTAGCGATACCTCCCACCCCGGCATTATAGCACGACTAGACCCGAGGCGGCGCAGGCTCGTCAGGCCAGCAGCTCCACCGCCGCGCGCGATACGGAGCGAATGCCCAGCTTCGGGCAGGCCACCACTTTCACCCCGTGGTCCTTGGCCAGCGCGGTCGCGTCCCAGAATGATTGGTGGCGGATGAAACGCGTCAGCAACACCACGCCGTCCACGCGGCGGATGGCCGCCTCCAGACGAGCCTGTCCCTCGGTGCCTTCGACCCAGTCCATTTCGCCCCCCAAACGGCGAATCGCAGCCTCGTACTCTCGGCGCTTGGGCTCGCAGCCCACCACCAGGACGCGCTTGCCCGAGAGTGCGTCGACCGCCAGGTCGTCCAGCAGGCGGTCGTCCTCCTCCGCATCACGGCCCGCGAGTGGACGCCGCTGGGCGGGCCGCGAGTCGTGAAGCGGGGCGGCCGGTGCCGCGTCGCCGCCCTCGGTGTCCCGCGTCCGATGCACCCAGCATACCCGGACGTCGTTTGGATCGTCGGCCCAGTAGGCCAAATCCACGACGTCGCCCGCGGCGAGATTCAGATACTGCACGTCCTCCGCGTTCAGGACGATGCGGGCCGGCAGTGGTCCGTCGACGGACCGCTGCACCATGAGACCGCCCTGATCGCTGGGCTCCACGATGGCCATGGGCAGTTCCCCACGCTCGCGGACATCCCCCGGCGGTTCGACAGCGCGCTCCGCCAACTGAAACCGATACCGCCGCCGGCCATCGGGAAATGTGCCGATCGGGTCGAGAGCGAGATAGTCGCCATGGGCCAGCCCGAGCCGGCGGATGGCGGCCTCGGGCACCGAGACGCCCACCTCGGGTAGGAACCCACCCCGGAGCCGGCGCACCATGCGATTTCCCGAGGGGGGGCGCGTGGGCGCGGGCGGGAGCAGTGCCTTCGCGGCGTGTGGGGTCGCCGCCCCGTGCCAAAAGCCAGCAGGCATCTCCGCCAACGCTGTGAGCAGCTGCGCCGTTTGGCGAAGGATATCGGCCACGGTTCCCAGGTTGTCGAGAGTGAGGGCGGGCACCTGGTTCATCAGGCGCTGGTGGAGCCCGTCGAGCCAGTCGGTCATGGGCGTGTCCATAGTGGTCCACCTCTCCGTAAAATGGCTAAGTGAGTTGTGCCGGTTTAAGTCGAAACATGGCGATCAAGAGCTTGGTGAATGTGGATCATGATTATTGTAGGACGTCATAGCAGCGCCATCACGTGCTACCGTACACAAAACTTCGACATCGTTCGAGGGCATGGGATGGCATACCGGCGGGGCGGAGCCCGTACAGTCGCACCAGAATCACGTGAGCTTGCGAGGGCGGGAGGAGGGACAAGCGATGGCACGACCGCTCTGGGGGACTCGGTCTCGATGGCGGCGGGTGCCCTGGACGCAGGCGCCTCCCTTGTCGCCTGCGGCCCCGACGCGCGCCGACCGGTCCCCGGACCCATCGCCCAGTGAGCCGCCGGCCGCGCGTCGGCCGCCCACGGCGGAAAGCGCGTGGTCGGCCCTCACCAGTTATGGTCTGGTGGCGGTCTTGGCATTAGCCGTCCTGATGGCCAGCGGGACGGCACCGGCGCCGCGGGTGGTTCCCGTGACGGCTCGGGTGGCGTCCGGCCAACCCAGTGGATGGGCTCGGTGGCTTTCACGCTTGACGGTGGGACCAAAGACGGGTCGCGACTGGTTGGACGCGGGTCTGCCACTGCTGTCGTGGGCCGATGGACAGTTGCCGTCCCCCTGGCCCGTGCACTGGCAGGGATTGGCGGCGGACGGCGTGGCCGCGCTGACTGGTACCCCGCTCAACAATCTAAACCGCCTGCTGTCGTCGGCGATTCCGCCGGTGGGGGCGCTCCCCGTGGCGGCCGGGCCCCCGGTGCACCTGCCGCCGGCCCTGCGCACGACCGCTCCCGGGCTGCCGGGCGACCACGGGCGCGTATGGGCCCAGCTGGGGGCCAGGCCCCTAGTGGGCATTTATCAGTCGCATTCGCATGAGGCGTTCCTGCCCACGCTGCCGGCAGGGGCCACGCTCGCGTATTCCACGGACTGGCCCCACACCGTCGTCCAGGTGGGATGGTGGCTCGCCCAGGACTTATCGCTTGGGGGCATCCCCGTGGTGCAGAGTCGGGTGGACAACATGCAGCATGGGCTGTTGGCCAGTTATACGATGGCGTTAGGCACCGCTAAAACCCTGATGCGCTGGTGGCCTACGGTCAAAATACTGCTGGACGTGCACCGGGGGCACGCCGCGGCCGCCGCCACCACGCTTGCGTTGGGCGGCCAGCCGACCGCCCGGATTCTGCTGGTGGTGGGCACCAGTCAGCTGCTCCCGAATCCCCACTGGCATGAAAATCTGGCCTTCGCCTTGGCGCTGTCGCGGGAATTGAGCCAGCTCGCGCCCGGCATCGTGCGAAGCCCCGGTGTGGAGACGGTGCCCTACCGGTACAATCAGCAGCTCCTGCCGGCCGACGTGCAGGTGGAGATTGGCGGGCCGCGCAACACGCTGGCCGAGGAGCGGCGGGCGGTGGTGGAGCTGGCGGACGCGCTGGCCGTACTCATCCGGGCGGGCAGCATCCCGGGAATGGCCTCGTCTGCCGCGGGATAGCCCGGCGGTCCAACCGGACCGGCGCGCTAGGCGTTAAAATGGCGGGGACGAAGCGGGATGGGCGGCGGGGTCCGCCCAACTCCCGCTCATCGTGGAGGAGGCGTCGTATGTTTCAACCGGAGTGGGAAGCGCTGCCGCGGGGTGACCTGAACCGTCTGCAGGACGAACGGCTCCGTCGTCTCTGGGAACGTCTGGGGGCGTCGCCGTTCTATCGAGGGGCGGTGCCGGATTCACGGGCGGTCAGGGCAGAGCCGCGGGCCGCGCTGGCGGACATGCCGTTTACAACCAAGGCCAACCTTCGCGACGCCTATCCGTTGGGGTTTCTGGCGGTGCCAGCTCCGGCCGTGCGGCGGTTGCACGCCTCGTCCGGCACCCGCGGCAAACCCACGGTCGTGGCGTACACGGATGAAGACCTCGCGGTGTGGGCGGACGTCGTAGCCCGGTCGTTGGCGGCCGCGGGCGCCCGGCCTGGCCATCGGCTCCACAACGCCTACGGCTACGGTCTCTTCACCGGAGGGTTGGGCCTGCACCAGGGCGCCGAGCGGCTGGGGATGACGGTGGTGCCGGTGTCGGGTGGCGCGACGCGGCGCCAGGTGACCCTCATCCAGGACTTGAAGCCCGACGGGCTGTCGTGCACGCCGTCGTTTGCCCTGCGCTTGGCGGACACGATGGCGGATATGAGGGTCGATCCCGCCCAGCAATCCCTCGCCTATGCGGTGCTGGGAGCGGAGCCGTGGACCGAGGCGATGCGCGACCGGATTGAAGCGCGCCTCCATGTGAAAGCCGTGGACATCTATGGCCTGTCCGAGATTGTCGGCCCAGGGGTGGCCATCGAGTGCCAGGAGGAACAGCATGGCCTCCACATCTTCGAGGACCATTTCTATCCAGAGGTGGTGGACCCCAAGAGCGGCGGGGCGTGTGCGCCGGGCGAGGTGGGGGAGTTGGTGCTGACCACGCTCTCTAAAGAAGCCATGCCGCTGCTGCGGTACCGCACTGGGGACCTGGTAAGCCTGATGGACGCCGACCAACCCTGCCGCTGTGGCCGCACGCACCGGCGCATGTCGCGCGTCGCCGGCCGCGTCGACGACATGCTCATCGTGCGGGGAGTGAATGTGTTCCCGAGTGAGATTGAACGCATCCTGCTGTCATTCCCCATGTTGGCGCCCCATTGGCGCGTGGTGCTGACCCGGTCGGGCGACGGGCTGGACGTGGCCACCGTCTTCGTCGAGCGACATCCCGGCCCCGTGGCCGAGGGTGTGACGGCCGCGGTGGTGGGTCGTATTCGGGCCGAGCTGGGTTTGACGCTCCAGGTGGTGGTGGAAGCGCCGGGAACGTTGCCGCGTTCCGAGGGCAAGGCGGTGCGGGTGGTGGATCAGCGGGCGAACGTCGAGGGGGCCTCGGTATGAGGCGGCAGGGAGAAAGGCAGGTGGACGGTGGCCGTTAACCTGGTGGTGTTGTACCGGCGACCTCCGGATCCCGAGGCCTTCCTGGAACACTATGCGCGTGTCCACGCGCCGCTGGTCGAAAGGTTTCCCGGGCTGGTGGCCTTCCAGCATGGGCCCGTGCGGGCGTCGCTGGTGGGTTCCGACGAGTGGTTCTACCTCGCCTGGCTCACGTTTGCCGACCGCACCCAGCTCGACGCCGCGATGGCGTCGGAGGCGGGCCGGGCGGCGGGACGCGATGTTCGCGCGTTTGCGGCGGACTTGTTTGACATGGTCGTGCAGGAGGTGGTGCCGTCGTGAGCGACGCGGTGGTGCTGACAGGGCATGAAGGACCGGTTGGGGTGATTCGGCTGAACCGCCCCCACGTTTTGAACGCCTTGAACAGCGAGGTCATGGACGCCCTGGCCGCCGTGCTGTCCGACTGGGACCACGACGAGAGCGTGCGCGTGGTGGTGCTTACGGGCAGCGAACGCGCGTTTGCCGCCGGGGCCGACATTGCCGAGATGAAGGATCAGGGTGCGGCGGAAATGCTCCGCTCCCGCCAACTCACCCGCTGGGAGGCCATTCGCCGCTTCTCCAAGCCGCTCATCGGTGCGGTGTCGGGGTGGGCACTGGGAGGCGGGATGGAGTTGGCGATGAGTTGCGATTTGCTGGTGGCGTCGGAGACGGCGCGCTTTGGACAGCCGGAAATCCGCATTGGGGTCATGCCGGGCGCGGGGGGCACGCAGCGGCTCACCCGCACCGTGGGCAAGGTGCGGGCGATGGATCTGGTCCTGAGTGGGCGCCACCTCACGGCCCAGGAGGCCCACGCGTGGGGGCTGGTCAACCGGGTCGTGGCGGCCGAGCATTATCTGACGGAGGCCATGCGCTGGGCGACGGAGCTGGCGGGGGGGCCGCCGATGGCGCTGGCGCTCGCGAAGGAGTCGGTGCTGTTCAGCTTGGACAGTACGGTGGAAACCGGCCTCTTGCACGAGCGCCGCCTGTTTGCGCTGTTGTTCGCCACGGAGGACCAGAAAGAAGGGATGCAGGCGTTCTTGGACAAGCGTCCGCCCCACTTCGAGGGACACTAAACGTGACGCAGCGAGAACAGCGATGAGGCGGGCGCGGTTTCGGCATGACCAAGGACAGTAGGGATCTCAAGCAACTTGGGAGGTGTTTCGATGAGTGACGTTCCCAAGACAACGGGGGCGGCGGGTATCACCGCCAACACGGTGGAGGCGGTGATCGAGATCCCGAGCGGCAGTCAGAACAAGTATGAACTAGATCATCACACAGGCCGCATCCGGCTGGACCGGGTGCTGTATTCGCCCTTTCACTACCCGGCAGACTACGGGTTCGTTCCCGACACCCTGGCCGAGGACGGCGACCCCTTGGACGTGATCGTCATGATCACGCAGCCCACGTTTCCCGGCTGCCAGCTGCGCGCCCGCATCGTGGGCCTCCTGGAGATGCATGACGAGCACGGCGTCGATGACAAGCTGTTTGCCGTGGCCGCTGACGACCCTCGGTATGACGGGGTCGTCACGCTGGAAGACCTGCCGGCCCACACGCTGAAGGAAATCGTACACTTCTTCTCCACGTACAAAGAGCTGCAGGGGCTGCCCACCATGGTGGGCGAGTGGCGGACCGCGGAGCGGGCGCTCACCGTGCTGGGCGAATGCCGCCGCCGTTTTACCCCGTAGGCGCCCACCGCTATACTGCCAGGCAGCGGGGAGGCGGTCCTCATGCCGTTCGCCCTGGTGGTCCGGGGCTTAGAGGTGCTCTTGGTGCTGGCGGCCATCGCCGGAGCGGTGGACGTGTGGTGGCAGACGGGCGCCTTCGAACGGCGGGTGGCGGCGGACGCCAGGCGGCGTCGGCGGCTGTTGTCGCTCTCCCAGGTGAATCCCCCCTCCGAGGAAACGCTTCGGCAAGCTTGGCTGAATGAGCAGCGCCAGCAGCTGGACCGCCTCCTGGTGTTGCGCGAGGGCCCGAGACCGCCGGACTCGTTATCACGTGCGAAAACTGAAAAAACTGAGGAAACTGAGGAGGGTTTCGCGATGGAGACCCCTCCAACTTCCGGTGGGGCATCGGGCGCATTTCGGTGGTCCGGGCCCATCGCGACGCCGCGTCTCAGGCTTCGCCCGTTTGAGGACGGGGACCAGTCGTTTCTGGTCGACCTGATGGCCCGTCCCGAGGTGGTGCGGTGGCTGTATGAGCCGACTCTGACCGCCGAGGAGGTCGCCCAGGCGATGCCGGCGCGGAAGAGCCGCGTGGCGCTCGTTGCGCCGGGGGATGTATTGCAGCTGGTCATGGTCACTCGGGACGGGGGACAGGCCGTGGGGCATGTGACGCTTGCCTGGGCGGACGGCCCCCACCGCCAGGGGGAAGTGGGGTTCATCGTGCACCCGGATCACCAGGGGCGGGGCTATGCGACGGAGGGGGCTGAGACGCTGTTGGCCATTGGGTTTGACACCGTGGGGCTCCATCGCATCGTGGGCCGGCTGGAAGCGCGAAACCAGGCATCGGCGCACGTGCTGGAACGGTTGGGCATGCGGCGGGAAGCCTATTTTCAGGAGAGTGAATGGGTGAAGGGCGAGTGGCAGGACGAGGTGGTGTACGCCCTGCTGGCCCAGGAGTGGCACGGCGGGCCTTCCGGCGACCGGTGATGCGGCCGCTTCCGGTCAACAGCTGCGACCGTGACGAGCTGCCGGGGCCGGCCCCGACGCGCCCATCATGCGCCTATCATTGAGTACCAGGGCCAGACCATCCGCGGCAGCAAGGTCGTCCTCACCGCCGGCACTCCGGAGGCGTTTGCATCCCAAAGAGGTCCCCGCGCGGGCCGTGAATCGTCAGCTCGTCGCATGGGACGGGCTTGAGCATGGGTCGCCCAGGCGACTGGCTCGTCGTCCGCGCCCAGAGGGCCCACCACAGGGTGCGTCCTCTGGGCGTGGGGTGGGCCGAACCCCGTGGACGGAGGCGGGCCGCCCTGCCAAGGCGGCCCTGTTGCATGCACGATGGGGGAACTTATGTTTGAATGTGGGAAGCCCGACCAAGCAAGGGGGACCAATCATGACGACATCGATGGCGATTCATGCCGGTCGGGTGGTGCTGTATGCGGAGGAGCAGGGGACGGGGCCTGTGGTCGTGCTGGTCCACGCGGGCGTGGCGGACCACCGGATGTGGGACGCGCAGATGCCGTGGCTGGCGGAGACCCACCGCACCATCCGCTACGACGCGCGGGGCTTTGGGCACTCGCCGCACGTCGCGGGGCCGCTCTCCTACACCGACGACCTCATCGCCCTGATGGACACGCTCGGGGTGCCACGGGCCACGCTGGTGGGCTGCTCCTTTGGAGGTGGCACCGTGCTGCACGCCGCCGTGACGCATCCCGAGCGCGTGGAGCGCTTGGTGCTGGTGGGAGCAGGAGTGTCTGGATTTCAGGCGGCGTCGCCGCTCGATCCCCTGTTCGACCAGATTGAGGAAGCTTACACGGCGCACGACTACGAGAGTGTGCTGGACCTGGAAGAAAAAGCTTGGGTGGTGGGGCTTAGGCGCGACGCCTCGTCGGTGCCGGCGGAGGTGCGAGCGCTGGCCCGTGAAATGAACCGGACCAAGTTTGCGTATGAGGATACCCCGGTCGAGTACCTGGATGGCCGGGAGTCGGACGTGGACGCGCTCTCGGCATTGGAGATCCCCGTGCTGGTGGTGGTCGGGGACCAGGACTGTGCTGACGTTCGCGAGACCGCTGACTTTTTGATGCGGACTCTGCCGCGCGCCACGGGCGCGGTCATCAACGACGCCGCCCATCTGCCCAGCCTGGAACGGCCGGCGGAGTTCAACCGCATCCTGGCCGACTGGCTTCGGACCACGGGACGGCACTGACGCGGGGGGGCCTACGGCGCGCCTTCTGTCGAAGGCGGCCCGTGCGCTTCCTTCGGGAACAGTCCGTCGGTCTGATTGGTCACGGCGCCGGTGGCGTCCCACAGGGACACGCCGTTGACCGTGAGCCCGCATCCGCCCGTGAGCACGGTGCTGTGCTGACCCGTGGTGGTGATGAGGGTCAACTGCACCTCGGTGACGGCGAGGCAGCTGGGCTCCCGCGGGGCGCGCCGGGAGCCGCAGGTCGGTCACCCAGTAGGTGACCACGCTGCGGCTTGGTCCGGCCGGGATCCAGGCCACGGTGATGGAGAGCGTCGCCAGCGGCGACGGCAGGCAAACAGGAGCGAGGGCACCGCGGCCCCACCCGCCGTGGACGCCGTACCGGAGCCCGCGTTGCGGTGGCCCAGCGTCGTCATGTGGTGGATGAACCAGGCGGAGAGCTTGCCAGCGGGCAGGGGGACGACCTCCTCAACCTGACCCACCTCCAGCGGCCACGCCATGGGGGTGCCCAACGCATCGGATGGGATGGTGGCCAGGGGGTGGGTGCCGACCCGCGAGGCAACGCTACCGACACCGTGAGGGCCGAGGGGACAAAACGGCCCAGCAGGGGCGGAAGCCATGCCCATGGATCCGCACGGCCGTCACCTGGTGGTGCGGCGTGGGCTGACCCGTCCAGGCCGACCACCCAATGCCAGCCCCGTCTCACGGCCAGCCCTGCCTCGCTCTGGGTGACAATGAAAGCGCCTCCACGCGACGCCGGGTTGCGGGGCCGAGGCGTCATCCCGGGCGGGACGGTGGAAGGTTCGGCGGACTCATCCGGGAGCAAGAACTGGTCTAGGAGAATGCGGATGACCCTTCGGGGGTGGGCATGCGTGAACCACGGACAGGACCGGGTCGAGGAACACCTTGATCAGGGGCGGGTGCGGATCCAGCAGGAGGGTGACGTCCCAGGGCGACGGCAGCCGCCACGGCTCGGCGCGCTCGGCAGGCTGACCGCCCGATGGATGCCGTCCTGCCGGCGCAGGTGAGTGCCCATCTGCACCACCTGACAGAACGCTGAAAGGCGGCGGACCGACACGGGGTGGTCGTGGTGGGTCGCGGGCTGCGCCGTCAGGAACGGCTCAGAGTGTGGCAGCGGTGCCCGAGATGTGCACGAAGACAATCCATGGGGCGTCAGGCATTTCCACGCCGTGTGCCGTCAGGACGGGCGCCGCGGTCTCGGAGGCCGCGGCCAGCTCGGGAGGCGTCTCGTCGCGGGGGCGACCGCCATCCTGGCGGGATCAATCCATCACCACCATGTCCACCCCCGGCCGGGGCGTTCTCCATCCCAGTGGCGGCGCCGACCCGCACCGTCAGGCTGCCTTGGACCGGCAAGCGCGCATGCCCCCAGCTCATCTCGCCTTCGCCACGCAGGATCACCAGCGCCACGTCGTGGGCCGGTCCGAGCCGGGTGGAGCACGGGACCAGCAGCCGTGGGGATCCCGGCCAGGTGTCTTTCACATCGTGGGCGTCGGTGTCCCGTTGCCATGCGAGGTTGGTCAAATCACGTATGATCACCGAGATGTCCCTTTCGTGTGCGGCCCATCGGCCGCGGGGCGGATGCTGGCCCCGGCGGTCCGGATTACTCTATGCTGAAGGACCGGCGGCGATGTGCCGCCCAGGTGAAGCCGGGACAGGCCCATGGACACGGGCCCTGGGACAAAGATAGTAGGGGGGGCGAGCGGTTGACGGCCGTGGACGATCGGCGCACCAGCCTGCAACTGCTGGTGATTGTCATGGGGACCCTCATTGCGGCGGTGGACACGACCATCGTCATCTTGGCGCTGCCCGTCATGCGGACGAACCTGCACGTCGGGTTCTCGGCTGTGGTGTGGGTGGTGCTGGGGTATTTGTTGGTCATCACGCTGTTGGCCACCCAGGTCGGGCGACTGGGCGACATGTTTGGGCGCGTGCGCATGTACGAGGCCGGCTTTTTGGTTTTCATCGTGGGGTCGGCGCTGTGTGCGCTCTCGTGGAACGAAGCCTCGATCGTAGCCTTTCGGATTTTGCAGGGGGTGGGCGGCGCCTTTATTTCCGCGAATAGCGGCGCCGTCATTGCCGACATCTTCCCCAAGGAGCGGCGGGGGCGGGCGTATGGCTTCACCGCCATCGGCTGGAACATTGGCGCCGTGCTGGGCATTCTCGCAGGTGGGGCGCTCATCACGCTACTGTCCTGGCGCTGGATCTTTTGGATCAACGTGCCCATCGGCGGGGCCGCCCTGATTTTGTCCCTGTACGTGCTGGACGCGGCCAGTGAGCGCCAGCCTCGCCGCCTGGACGTGGCCGGGATGCTTTTGTTGGGCGCGGGTCTCCTGTCCATCCTGTGGGGCCTGGTGCAAATGACCTCCGTACCCTTTTCGGGGACGCTGGCGGCGTACCTGGCTGCCGGAGTCCTGATGCTGGTGGCTTTCACAGTGGTTGAGGCCCGGACCACCGACCCGATGATCCACCTGGATCTTTTTAAGGTGCCGACGCTCACGTCGTCGTTTCTGGCCAGCTTCTTTCAGGCGCTGGCCAACTTCGCCGTGCTGTTTCTCATTACCATGTACCTGCAGGGGGTGCGGCAGCTGTCTCCGCTGGACGCCGCCCTGTGGCTGGTGCCGGGATACATCTTGGGCAGCATCATGGCGCCCTGGTCCGGGAGGCTGGCCGACCGGCTGTCGCCGGCGGTGCCGGCCACGGTGGGGTTGGGGATTCAGTGCATCGCCCTGGTGCTGTATGCGGGTCTGGGGCTCTCAAGCCCGCTGTGGGTCGTGAGCGCCGTGAGCATGGTCAATGGGCTCGGCAGCGCCGGCTTTTTCCCCAGCAACAACGCCGCTGTGATGAAGGCGTCACCGCCTGGGTCCTTCGGGGTGGCGTCCGGTCTCTTGCGCACGATCTCAAACTTGGGCATGGTGCTGTCGTTCTCCATGGCGCTGGTGGTGGCCGCCAATGCCATCAACCGAAAGCTGGCCTTTGCCATTTTCGTCGGCAGTGGGCGCCTGTCGGCCGCCACCGGAGCCGCCTTTCTGCATGGCATCCACGTGGCGTTCTACACGGCCGTCGCGGCTTTGGTGGTGGCCGCCATCATGTCGGCGCTGCGCGGCCCCTCGGAACGCCCGTCAGCGGCTCGGCCCTCGGAGGTCCAGGGATGAGACACACCGCGACGACGGGGCCTGGCGCGATTGGCCCTGTCCCTATCGAGGAACGCTGTGACGGAGGATCGCCCACGTGATGACGCACGATCAGAGCCGCATCCGGAACTTCTGCATCATAGCGCACGTCGACCACGGCAAGTCGACGCTGGCGGACCGGCTGCTGGAGGCCACGGGTACGGTGGCACCGCGCGACATGGCGCCGCAGCTCTTGGACCAGATGGAGCTGGAGCGCGAGCGGGGCATCACCATCAAGGCCCAGGCGGTGCGCATGGCGTACACGGCGCCGGACGGCGAAACCTATCAGCTGAACCTCATCGACACGCCGGGCCACGTGGACTTCGCCTACGAGGTGTCGCGCAGCTTGAAAGCGTGCGAGGGAGCGCTCCTGGTCGTCGATGCCAGCCAGGGGGTGGAGGCGCAGACACTCGCGAACCTGTACCTGGCGCTGGAGCACGATCTGGCCATTGTGCCGGTCATCAACAAGATTGACCTGCCCAGTGCGGACCCGGACGCGGCGGTTCGCCAGCTGGAGGAGGTCGGTTTGGACCGGCCCCCCCTTTTGGTGTCGGCGAAGGCCGGGGTGGGCATTGCTGACGTGCTGGAGGCGGTGGTGCGCGAGGTGCCGGCACCGACCGGGGATGCGGCGGCGCCGTTGCGGGCCCTAGTGTTTGATGCGCGTTACGACACCTACCAGGGGGTGCTGGTGTACATCCGGGTGATGGACGGCGGGATCCAAGCGGGGGACTCGGTCTCCTTCATGGCCGGTGGCGGGCAGTTCCAGGTGGACCAAGTGGGCGTGTTTCGACCCAGCCGGGAGCCCGTTGCCCGACTGGGCCCAGGCGCGGTGGGCTACTTCGCGGCCTCGATTCGGAGCGTGCACGAAACCCGCGTCGGCGACACGGTCACCGGCACCGAGCGGCCAGCCGCCCTGGCGCTGCCCGGGTATCGTCCGGCGCAGCCGATGGTGTTTTCCGGTCTGTATCCGGTAGCGGCCGAAGACTACGGGCGCCTTAGGGAAGCTTTGGAGAAGCTTTTGCTGAACGATGCCGCACTGACGTTTGAGCCGGAGACGTCGCAAGCTCTGGGATTTGGCTTTCGGGCGGGGTTTTTGGGCCTGTTGCACCTGGACGTGATTCAGGAGCGGCTGGAGCGGGAGTACGGATTGGCGCTTATCACCACGGCGCCCAACGTCGTGTGGCAGGTGCACTATACCGACGGTCGGATGGAGCGGGTGGACAATCCGGCTCGCGTCCCGATGGGCAGCGAGCTGGCGTATCTCGAGGAGCCCATGGTGGATGCGGAGATGCTCACTCCGCAGGGGTCCATCGGGGCGGTCATGGAACTGGCGCAGGAGCGGCGCGGCGTGTACCGCGACCTGGAATACCTAGAGGGGGGGCGGGCCCGCGTCTCGTATCGGCTGCCGCTCGGAGAAATCATGTATGACTTCTTTGATGCCCTGAAAAGTCGGACGCGCGGGTACGCGTCGCTGGACTATCAGATGGCCGGGTACCAGCGGTCGGACCTGGTGCGCCTCGACGTGCTGTTGAACGGAGAGCCGGTCGACGCGCTGTCGGTCGTCGTCCACCGCGACTTTGCTTACACGCGCGGGCGCGCTCTGGCGCAGAAGCTTGCCGAGGTGATTCCGCGCCAGATGTTTGAGGTGCCGATCCAGGCGGCCATCGGGGGGCGGGTGGTGGCGCGGGAGACGGTGCGGGCCATGCGGAAGGACGTCTTGGCCAAGTGCTACGGCGGCGACATCACGCGCAAGCGCAAGCTGTTGGAGAAACAAAAAGAGGGCAAGCGCCGCATGAAGACGGTGGGGATCATCGAGGTGCCGCAGGAGGCGTTCATGGCCATCCTGCGGCTGGACCCGGAGTGAGCGCCGCGGCGGCGCCCGAAGCCATGTGGCCGCCAGGCGGATTCGCTGTGTACGTGCACGTCCCGTTCTGCGTGCGCCGGTGCACCTACTGTGACTTCCCCATCGTCGTCGGGATGGATGGGGACGCGCGCTCCCGCTACATGGACGCCGTGGTGGCCGAGTGGAGACGGGAAGCGCTGCCCCCCGGTCCCATCACCAGCGTGTACTTCGGCGGAGGGACGCCGTCGTTGGCGGAACCGCGCGACATCGGGCGCGTCCTGGAGGCGCTGGCTGCACGGGCCTGGGTTCCTTCGGGGACGGAAGTGACCCTGGAGGCCAATCCTGGCACAATGACCGCGAGCCACCTGGCGGATTACCGCCAAGTGGGCGTCAACCGGGTCTCGCTGGGCGTGCAGGCGGCGCAGGCCCACCACCTTCGGCGCCTGCACCGCGAGCACGATGTGGCCGAGGCGCACCGGGCCGTGCGTCAGTTGCGCCGCGCCCGCTTTGACAATCTGTCGGTCGATGCGATTTACGGCCTGCCGGACCAAACGCTGGCCGAGTGGCACGAGACGATTCGGTGCCTCACCAGCTGGGCGCCCGATCATGTGTCGCTGTATGCGCTCCAGGTGGAAGAGGGCACGCCGCTGGCCCGATCGGTCGGGCGGGGGACGTCGACCCTGCCGGGCGAAGACCTGGTGGGGGACATGGCGGACCTGGCCGAGACGTCGCTGCCGGCGATGGGCTATCGACGCTACGAGCTGTCCAATTTTTCGCGGCCGGGACGGGAGTCGCGACACAACCGGGCGTATTGGCGCCACCATCCGTACATCGGGGTGGGGGCCGGAGCCCACAGCTTTTCCGGCCCCACGGGCGCCCGCCGCTGGTGGAACGGCCGCCATGTGCGCGCGTACATGACCGAAGCCCTGTCGGGCCGTGACCCTACTGCGGGGGAAGAGCGGCTGTCGATGGCCCAGCTGGCGGGTGAAGCGGTCTGGCTCGGTCTTCGAGAGACGGCCGGCGTCTCGCTGTCGGCGTTTCGCGAGCGGTTTGGCGTGGAGCTGGAGCAAGCGTTTCCAGGTGTGCTGGGCCCGTTGGAAGCCGCACACCTGTTGCGGCGCACGCCCGAGACCATCCTCCTGACCCGGCGGGGGATGGCGGTGGGCAACCAGGTGTTCACCCGCTTTCTGACGGCCGTGCTGCCCAGTGCCGTGGACCCTTAGGTACCCCGCCGCGACCAGGGCGGCGCCGGTTGCTGCACGCCCAGGGTCTTGACAGCGGTGGGCCGCGCCGGTACGGTGTACAGTGACTTAGCACTCTCATAGAGAGAGTGCTAACCGGCGTATCCCAGGCGAAGAGCGGGGGTGGCGTGGTGGACGATCGGAAGTCGCGGGTGCTCGCGGCGGTCATCAACCAGTACCTCGAGTCGGCAGAGCCGGTGGGCTCGCGCACGTTGGCGCGGCGCAACGCCTTTGGCCTCTCGGCGGCGACGTTGCGCAATGAACTGGCGGACCTGGAAGAGTGGGGGTATCTCGATAAGCCGCACACCTCGGCGGGCCGTGTGCCCTCCGACAAAGGGTATCGATATTATGTGGATCGGCTGTTGGTGCGGCGTACACTGTCGGCCCAGGAGGCGGACCGGATTCGCGCCGCGTACCGTGCGCATGTGCGCGAAGCCACGTGGTTTCTCCAGCAGACCGCGCGCCTGCTGTCTGGGGTGACCGGGTACCCGGCGGTGGTCATCATCCCGCCGCCGCCCACCGCGCGACTTTTGAGCCTGCAACTGCTGCCGATGGGCGAGGGGGGCGCGGCGCTGCTGGCGGAAACGGACACCGGGCTCGTGGCGCACCGCGTGTTGTCCATCCCGGCCGACGTGGCGCCCGCGGATTTGGCGCTTATGACGGCGGTGCTGTCGCGGGAGCTGTCCGGCATGCCGCTGGCCGAAGTGGCCCACGTGCACTTGGCGAATTTGGAGCGAGCGCTCGGTCGTCACGCCGCGCTGGTGGAGGAGTTGCTGTCGGTGCTGCCGGGGGGAGATACTGAGCAGGCTCCCGTAGCCACGGTCGAGGGTTTTGACACGCTGTTTGGGTTCCCGGAGTTTCACGAGGTTGAGCGCATCCGCGCGGTGTGGGAGCTTTTGACGCGGCACACGTTGGTGGGCCGACTGCTGACCGGGTTGGGCGATGAGGCGCTGGCGGTGCGAATTGGGGAAGAGCTGGCGGAGGCGGCGGGCCATGACCTGTCGCTGGTCGGGGCTACATTGCGCTCGGGCGGCCACGTGCTGGGCCATGTGGCGGTGGTGGGTCCACGGCGCATGGATTACGGGCACGTGCTGGCGGCTGTCGAGCAGGTGGCGGCAGAATGGAATCGGGCACTCGGTTGACGGTGGACCGGGCTGACGAGGAGTGAGTGGACGAGTGAGTGAACGGACAGTTGACGGGGCTCAGCAGGACCCCAAGCGCTCCGACGAAATCATCGACGACCCGGCAGTGGAGATCGTCGAGGAGAGCCTCGAGGAGCCCACAACGGCCGAGGGCGAGGGGGACGCGCCCGCCGCGGACGCGCTGAGGCTCCAGGCGGCCGAGTCTCTGGCGGAGGAGCGCCACCACCAGTTCCTGCGCCTCTCCGCCGACTTCGACAATTTTCGGCGGCGGGTGGAGCGGGAGCGCGATGAGCTCAGGGCCTCAGTGGCTCGTGAGCTGTTGACGTCGCTGCTGCCGGCATACGACAACCTGGAGCGGGCGTTAAAGGCGGTGACCGGTGACGTCGACCCGGGGTTGGTGAAGGGCCTGGAGATGACGCGGCAAAGCTTTCTGGATGGATTGGCTGGCCAGGGTGTGGAGCGTGTGCTGACGACGGGTCAGCCGTTTGACCCGACGATCCATGAGGCGATCCAGAGCACCCCGGACGCGTCGGCCGAAGGCACGGTGTTGGACGAGTATCAGGCCGGATTCCGGTGGCGGGACCGCGTGTTGCGTGCCGCCTTGGTCAAGGTGTCGTCCGGCCCCGCCGCCGACGACAATTAGCGGGCGCCGTTGCCCGTGCAAGGAGGGTGAGCATGGCAGCCAGTGACCCGTATGATGTGCTGGGGGTGCCGCGCGATGCGTCGGCCGAGGCAATCAAGCAGGCGTATCGGCGGCTGGCCCGCCAGCACCATCCAGACGCCAACCGGGGCAATCCGGCCTCCGAAGAGAAGTTCAAAGAAATCAACGCCGCCTACGAGGTGTTGAGCGACCCGGAGAAGCGGGCCCGCTTCGATCGGTTCGGGCAGGCGGAGGCGGGTGCCGGCGGATTCAACTTTGGCAACACGGGCGGTCCGGGCGCCGGCGGCGTTGGGGGAATCGAAGACCTGTTTGAAATGTTTGGGTTTGGCGGGGCCGGTCAGACGCGGCAAGGGCCGCAGCGGGGTGACGACCTGCGCGCCGACGTCGTCTTGGACCTGGACGACGTGATGACCGGCACCACGCGCACACTCAAGGTGGAGCGCACCGAGACGTGCGCCACCTGCCACGGCGAGGGCGGCGAGGGCAAGGGTTCCACGGAAACGTGCCGCCAGTGTCGGGGTACCGGACAGGTGCGGCAGGTGCACAACAGCTTTTTGGGCCAGGTGGTGCGCACCGGCCCGTGCCCGCAGTGTCAGGGGCGGGGGCGCGTGATCTTGCGACCATGTCACACCTGTCACGGTCGTGGGGCGGTGCGGGCGGTGCGAGAGGTGGGTGTGCGCATCCCCCCGGGCGTTGAGCAGGGCACTCGCATTCGGGTGCAGCGCGAAGGAGCCGCCGGGGTGATGGGCGGACCGGCGGGCGACCTATTTGTGTTTGTGCACGTGAAGGAGCATCCGCGGTTCCGCCGGGAGCACGCGGACCTCCTGGGGACGCTCAAGTTGGGATTCGCTCAGGCCAGCCTGGGGGCCGAAGTGGAGTTTCAGGGATTGGATGGGACGGTCGCGGTCAAAGTGCCCCCGGGCACCCAGCCCGGAGATGTGCTGACGCTGCCCGAGCGTGGCCTGCCGCGGCTGGGGCGGCAGGGCCGGGGCGCACTCAAGGTGCATGTGGCGCTGGACGTGCCCAAAAAGCTGTCGCACGAAGAGCAGGAGCTCTTGCGCCGCTGGGCGGAGCTGCGCGGCGAGCAGGTGGCGTCGGGCGGACGGGGCTTGTTTCATCGGGTGCGCGATGCCTTCGGGTCCTGACGGGGGCGCGAGTGGACACCAGGGCGCGTGGTGGGCCGTGACCGCCCACTGCCCGTCGGCGGCGCTGCAGGGCGGTGCCGACGTCCAGGCTGCGTGGCTGGACGACGTGAGCGCGTGCTTTTACGCTCTGGGCGCACCGGGCCTGGAATACGAAGATGGCATGGTGGCGCGTGCCGACTGGGTTGACGAGGATCTGCCGCCGGGGCGCCCCTTTGTGCGGGCCTACTTCCCGGTGGGGCCCGACTGGGAATCGCGCCACCGGCGGCTTACGGCGGCGCTGGCGTGCGCCGGCGGGGAGTGGGCGGTCGAGCCCGTGCAGGAGACCGACTGGGCCCATGCGTGGCAGAAATTTTTTCACGCGGTGCGCCCCGGCCGGCGGGTCTGGGTCGTGCCCGCCTGGGAAGCGCCCCCGGATCCCGAGGGGCTCATCGTGCGCCTGGACCCGGGCATGGCGTTTGGCACGGGGACGCACGCCACCACGGCTCTCATGATCGCGCTATTGGAAGAGAGCGTGGAGCCCGGGCAGCGATGGCTGGACGTCGGGACGGGCTCGGGGATCCTGGCGCTGGCGGCGTGGCGCTTAGGAGCCCACGTTGGGGCCGTGGACATTGACCCGGTCGCGGTGGACGCCGCCCGCCGCAACGTGGCGGCGCACGAGGCCCCGATTGCCGTGTGGCAGGGAACGGTCCGAGACGTACCGGCCAGCGAATGGGCCTTGGACGGGGTGGCGGCCAACCTCACGGCGGATATTCTGCTCGGGGAGTGGCGCGGCTTGGCCGACCGAGTGCGGCCCGGAGGGCGGTTGCTTTTGTCCGGCATCATCGAGGAGCGCTGGCCCCAGGTGTTGGCACCACTGGGGGGCGGTGGGCTCGTGCCGACTGCGGTGCGGCGGCAGGATGGCTGGGTGGCGGCGGCGCTCACGGTCCCATGATTCGCCTGGTGGTGGCGCCCGACCAGCAAGACGCCGACCGCATCCACCTGTCGGAGGCCCAGGCCCACTATCTGGGACGGGTGATGCGCCAAGAGCCGGGGGATGTCGTGGAGGTTTTGCTGGACGGCCAAGCCCGCCACGCTGTGCTGGAGGATTCCACCACGCTGCGGCTGGAGGCACCGGTGCCAATGGCACCTCCCCCCGCGGTGGCCGTGTCGCTGGTGCAGGCGCTGCTGAAGGGCGACCAGATGGCAGGCCTCTTGCAGCGCGCTACGGAGGCAGGCGTGAACGAAGTACAGCCGGTGGTGTCGGCACGCAGCATTGCGCGCACCGTCAGCGCGGCCCGGCTCCAGCGCTGGCGGGCGGTGGCGGCCGAAGCCACCGAACAGTCCGGCCGGGGCCGGGTGCCTCGGATTGCCGAGCCCGTCTCGTGGGTCCGGTGGCGGCCCGACGCGCCGACCATCGCGCTGGTGCCCAGCGAGGATCCGTTGCCGCGGGTGTGGGCCCAGATGGGGCGTCCGGAGCGGGTGCATCTCGTGGTAGGCCCCGAGGGTGGCCTGGCGCCCCGAGAGATCGGCCGCTGCGACGCAGCCGCCGGACTGGGGCCGCGGGTTCTGCGAGCGGAGCACGCGGGCGCCTTCGCGATTTTTTGGCTGCTGGCGTCCATTTGGCAGGAGGACGCCGCTGGGGCGAAATCCTGCTAGGATAGGGCGTCTGGTGCGCAGTCATGCTAACCCCACGAGGGGGTTGGCCGTGGGCAAGCTGATCGAGCTGAAGTTTTGCGACATTTGCCGCAAGCCCGTGGTGAAGCGGGAGCTGGCGCAAGCGGCCGGCGGCTTTTTGGAAAGCACCCTGTGTAAAGAATGCCTCACCAAGTACGGCCACCTGTACCGCCCCTGGTAGCAGGCAGGATCGGCCGGCCGCCATGGCGAATCCAACCTCGAGGAGTGTGACGGGTGGATTGCATTTTTTGCCAAATCGTTGCCGGTGAACTGCCGGCGGAACGGCTGTACGAGGACGACGACACGCTGGCGTTTCCCGACCTGCGTCCCCGGGCTCCGCATCACCTGCTGGTAATTCCCAAACGCCACGTGGACAGCCTGGCCAGCACCAACGACGACGACTGGGCGGTCGTGGCGGCCTGCCTGCACACGGTGCAGCGGGTGGCGCGCGACCGCGGGTTGGACACGGCGGGATACCGGGTCGTGTCCAACATTGGCTCGGACGGCGGGCAGACCGTGAATCATCTGCACTGGCATGTGCTGGGCGGACGTCTGATGACCTGGCCGCCGGGATAGGCCGGCGGCCGGCTACAGGATGAGGAGACCCTCGCCGGCCGCGGCTTCGGCCAACCGGGCATCATAGACCGCGAATGTCAATTCCGGAAGATCCGCGCAGAGAGTCTTGGCGAGCGCGAGGTGCCAGAGATCGGCTCCCCGAAGGCCCCAGCGCCGCGCGAGGGACTGGCACACGTCCTGTCTGGGCGCCGTGTTCACATAGTGCCAGGGGCCTGCGACCACGGCAGCCTGCATCGCGTCGACTCTGGCCTCCGGAAAGGACCCTGTGCGTCGCGCACGTGCGAGTACGGCGTGCAGCTCCGCCCACGCGAGGCTCGACATCAGATGCACGCCAGCTGAACCGGCCAGGGCCCGAGCTTCTGCGCTCCGCTTCTCCACAAACAAGGTGGCCACGAGCGCGGAGGTATCCCAGTATGTGACCCTAGATGTCATGACCGCGGTCTTCCTCGAGCCAACGCGAGGCGGTGCCCTGCTCCAGCGGCAGGGGGGGGGGCAAGGGCAGGGGCTCATGGTTCAGGGGGACGATCCAGCCTCGGTCTTTCAGTCGCTGGATGCGCTCGGGCAATGATAAGTCGCTTTCCTCGGCGGACCCCAGACGGGCAACGGGACGCCCGTGGTCCGTGATGGTCCAGGAGTCGCCTCGCTGCACCTCACGCAGGAGTTGGCTGAGTCGCGCTTTGGCTTCCCGCACGCCGACGGTTTTGCGCACCATAGACACCTCCCGGTGACTATTGTAGTCATCTGACCGTCGGCCGTCCACCGGCGGTCGAGTGCGCCGTCCGCCTCGTCAGTGGGCTGTGCACGAGGTCCAGGGCGTTTGACGCTCGATCTCGGCGCCCGTATAATCCGGTGAGCACATTCTTTGATCCCGACCCTGTTCGGGTGGAGGGGAGGGAGCGATTTTGTCCGAGATCAAGGTTGGCAAGAACGAGACCTTAGAAGCCGCCCTCCGTCGCTTCAAGCGCCAGATCCAAAAGGCGGGGGTGCTGGCCGAGGCCCGTCGACACGAGCGCTATGAGAAGCCCAGCGTTCGCAAGAAGAAGAAGGCCGAGGCGGCCCGCAAGAAGAAGCGCTAGCGATGGCGCGACCACCAGGCGAAGACGGGAGGGGCGGCATGTTGCGGGACCAGTTGGACGCAGATTTGAAGCGGGCCCTCAGGGAACGCCATGCGGTGCGCCTCTCGGTCATTCGCCAGGTGAAGGCAGCCGTCTTGGCCCAGGAGACGCGCCACGTGCGCACGACGATGGATGACCAGGGGATCCAGGCCGTCATCGTGAAGGAGATCAAAGAACGCCGCGATGCCTTGGCCGAGTTTGAACGGGCTCACCGCGAAGACTTGGCAGACAAGGCACGGGCTGAAATCAGCGAGTTGTCCCGGTATTTGCCGGCGGCCCTGTCGCCTGCCGAACTGCAAGCACTGGTGGACCGCGCCATCGAACACGTCGGGGCCACCAGCGCCCGCGACCTGGGGGCGGTCATGGCCAAGGTGCTTCCGGAAACGCGCGGGCGCGCCGACGGCCGGACGGTGTCGGATGTGGTGCGGGACCGGCTCAACCGCCTGGGTACCGAATAGCAGGCTCGCGCTCCCCCCGAGCCTCGCGGGGATCAATTTCTGTCGCATCCGGGAGACAGAACACTTTCGTCAGCCCTCCCTCAAACAGGCGCGTGGCCGCCCAAGCCACCCGTGGACGCGGCCCGACCACCAAAGCTTGTTGTGCGGCTTGCGCCGGCTCGGGCAAGGTGCCGGTCCACCCGGACAGGGGCAGCGCAATGCCTTCCGGCCAGTCGTCGTGCGCCTCCTCCGGCTCCCGCACGTCCAGCACCGGGGGGCGCGGATTCAAAAGCTCCCAGTCGCTGCGCCAGATGCGGCGCCAGCTGCGAACCGGCAGGCCGCGTGCCTTCCAAGCGGCCGGGGTGCCGCTCAGCATGCCGATGACGTCCAAGCCCTGCTGTTCCATTTCGGCGGCGATGTCGCCCACGTCCACCGGGCCGCGGCCAATCAGCACGGCGGGGCGACCTCCTAGCAGCGTCGCCAGGCGCGGCCGCCACAGGTAGCGACCCCCCGGACACGACAATGCGCCATCCAAGTGCCCATCCAAGTAGTCGATGGGCCACCGGAGGTCCATTACCACGGCGCCGGTGGCCACGAGACGGCGATAGTCCTCGGCGGTGACGATACGCACGGCTCCAATGAACATGGATTGGCCTCCTCGGGTGGGTCTCAGCAACACGCGTGGGTCACTGCGTCGCAATTTCGCGGTAGCGGCCGAGATTCCTGCTTGGCGTCGGGTCATCATCGCCCGGGGGGTGCATAGCTTGACCCCAACGAGGCGTCGAGCGGGGGGCAAGGCGGTGCAGCGGGGACTGGGCCTGCGTCAGCGTGCCGCCGAGTGGCTAGACCTCCCGCCGGACGCTCTGATGAACGTTGCGCGGGTGGAGGTGGTGGGCCGCTTCCAGGTGCGTATCACCAACCACCGGGGCGTAGCCCGGTTCGGACCGCGGCTGGTGGTGGTGCACCTGCCCACCGCCCGGGCCACGGTGGCCGTCGAAGGCGCCAATCTGGTTATCGGATGGATCAGCCGAGACGAGCTGGTGGTGACCGGGCAGATTCGCCATCTGCGGTTTGACAACGGTGAGCGGTGCTGACGCGCATCCTGGCATTTCTGCAGGGCTGGGTCTGGGTCGAGGTGCGGTCGACCGAGACGGCCGAACTGCTGTCGCGGCTGGCCCTCGCTGGGTGTCGGGTGACGGACGTGCGCTGCCGGCGGCGGGGTGCGGTGTGGCGCATGACGCTGCCAGCGGCTCGTACCTTGCGTCACCAGGCGGCCGGCTTGAGCGTGCGCGTGCATTTTGGGCGGCGGGGGGGATGGCCCGTCGTTTGGCGCCAGACATGGACACGCCCCGGGTTGTGGGTGGGGGCCGTGCTGGCCGCCACCCTGTTTGCGTATGCCACGCCGCGAGTCTGGGTGGTCGCGGTGGCCGGCACTACTCCGGTCATGGCTGCCCGCGTCCTGTCGGCCGCCGAAGCCGCTGGCTTGTCGCCGGGTGCCATGCGGGACGGGCTGCCGGTTGACCGCATCGAGTCCCGCATTGTGCAGCAGATCCCCGGCCTGGCGTGGGTGGGCATCCGCGTCCATGGCGCCCTGGCGGTGGTGTCCCTGCATCGCTTTTATGGCCGGGCACCCCACGCAGGCCCCGTGACCGAGCTGGTGGCCTCCCGTGCGGCGCGCATTGTCCGGATCCACGGGTACCTGGGGGAGGTGTTGGTGCGCGATGGCCAGGACGTCCAGCGCGGCACGCCGCTCATCCGAGGTTGGACTTTGGCCAGCGGGCAGCGCGGGGGCGCGGCCGGTGAGGTGGTGGGCGGCTTTCAGGTACAGGCCACGGGATTCCAATCCGGCACGGTGGAGCGTCCCCACGCTACCGGCCGCATTGTGGTCCGGTCGTACCTGGTGCTGTCGGGCGACGTGTGGCAGGTGGGGGGGCTTGGTCGTGAGCTGCCGCGCTACTGGCGCGCCCGGGTCCAGTCGACGCCCCTCACCTGGTTTGGCGTGCGCCTGCCGGGCGCGTGGGTTCGCGTGGTATATACTGAAGAGGCGCTGGTTCGCGTGCGCCTGAGTGCACGGGTGGCCGTGTCCCGCGCTCGGGCGGCGGCGCTGGCGGCGATGAGTCGCCAGCTGGAGCCGGGGGCACGCCTGGGGACGCGGCAGGTTCAATGTCGGCCGACGCAGACTGGGGCGGCATGCACGGCGACGGCCCGCGTGGAACAGGATATTGCGATACCCGTCAGCCATTTGTCGCCGATCGGGATCGAGCCATCATCAGCAGTACAACCCTGACCAAGGGCGAGTGAAGGGGGGACCCGATGCCCCAAGCCGTCGAATGGGTGATTGGGGACAACCGACTGGCCGCACGCCTGTGGGGGCGCGGCGATGTGCACCTGAAGCGCTTGGAACGCGCGTTGGACGTGCACCTGACCGCGCGTGGAAATGTGGTGGGCATTGTGGGGGCGCCCGAGGCGCAGGATCAGGTGCAGCAAACCCTGGACCTCCTGGCGGAGTGGGTGTCGGCCGGCGAGGCGGTGGGCGTTGAGACGGTGGAGGCCGCTTTGGAAGCGGTCCGCGAGGATCGAGTGGACGCATTTCGCAATCTGCTGACCGACATCGTGGCCACGACCGTGCGCGGTCGGCCCCTGCGACCGAAAACGTTCGGCCAAGCGCGCTACGTGGCGGCGATGCGGCACCACTCGCTGGTGTTTGGGATTGGGCCCGCCGGCACGGGCAAGACGTTTCTGGCCATGGCCCGCGCTGTGGCGGAGTTGAAGGCCCGGTCTGTGGAGCGGCTGGTGCTCACGCGCCCGGCGGTGGAGGCCGGAGAGCGGCTCGGGTTTCTGCCCGGGGACCTGGAAGACAAGGTGCACCCGTATTTGCGGCCGCTGTACGACGCGCTGTTTGAGATGTTGGGCATCGAGGCGGTGGAGCGGTATCGGGAACGGGGTCAGATCGAAGTGGCGCCGCTAGCGTACATGCGGGGGCGCACCCTGGACAATAGCTTTATGATTTTGGATGAGGCGCAGAACACCACGGCGGAGCAGATGAAGATGTTTCTGACGCGCATTGGCTTTGGGTCCCAGGTGGTGGTGACCGGGGACGTCACGCAGGTGGATCTGCCGTCCGGCACGGCCTCCGGGCTGACTGAGGCCGCCGGCATCCTCCAAGGCGTGGCCGACATTGCGGTGGTAAGATTTTCACAGCGCGACGTCGTGCGGCACCCGTTGGTGCAAGCCATCGTGCAGGCCTACGAAGCGAAGGAGCGGCGGGAGGGCGATGGACAGGCCAACAGATAAGGCCGGCGGCCAGCCGGTGCCGCCGGCCGTTGGCGGGTGGCGGCAGTGGCTGGCGGCTGCGGGGGGCGGCCGGACGCCGCCGTCGGGCACGGCGCGCCTCGTGTTGCTGGGTCTGATGGTGTGGTTGCTCGTGGGGGTGATCTTTTCCGCCAGCCTGTACGGCCAGCGCGTGAACGTGCAGGTGGGGGACGTCGCGCCCAAGACGGTCGTGGCCCCGTTTGCCGCTATTGATTACGCCTCCACGGCCGCAGCCCGGGCGGCGGCAGCGCGCGCCGTGCCTCCGGTGTACTCCACCGACCCCCATGTGCTCACGTCGGCCCAGCAGGCGGCCGCCAACGATTTTCAAACCATCACCAATCTGTCGGCCGACGCTGCCGTCCCGCTGGCGGCGCGTGAAGCCACCGCCTCGTCCGCCATTCCCATTGGGCTGCCCCAGAGCGTCTGGGGCGAGGTGCTGACGCTGCCGCCCGCGACCCTCGCGGGCTTGTCCCAGGACACCAACGTCATCCTGGCGTCAGTGCTGGGCAATGGCACGGGCGTGCGCAACACCAGCACCTCGCTGGCGGAAGCCAAAGGCTTCATTGGGGACTTGGCCAACACCGAAGAGCCCGATCCTGGGCTCCGGCTGTTTTTGACGTCGCTCTCCACGAGTCTGCTGAAGCCCAACACATTTGTAAACAAGACCCAGACGGCGGTGCGTCGTCAGGCCGCCGAGGGGGCTGTCCCCGACGTGCGCATCTTCAAGGGGCAGCGGGTCATTGTCGCGGGCAAGGTGGTCACGGCGGGTGAGGTGCGGGCGCTGTCCGCGCTCGGTCTTTTGAACCGCGGATTCGATCCCGCCCCGCTGGCGGGAGGCTTTCTGTTTGGCCTGGTGCTGGCCGCCGTCGAAGCGGGCTTTCTCTGGGGATTTCGGCGCCAGATGGCCCGAGACTGGTCCCGGCTCTTGATTTGGGGCGTGGTGACGGTTCTGGGGCTCTTGGCCGCGCAGCTGCTGGCCCAGGTGCCCGAAGCGGCGTTTGTGATCGTGCCCACCGCTGCCATTTTGCTGGCGACCCTGGTGGATCCCACCGTCGCGATAATGACCGCCGCCGTCCTGGCCACGGCGACGGGGCTTCTGTCCGGGACGGACTTGCCGACCGCCGCGGTGGCGTGGTTTGGATCGGTCGCGGGGGTGGTGGGGGTGTCGCGCCTTTCCAACCGCCATGACGTGATTCGCGTGGGACTTTTGGTCGGCGTGGTGAACCTGGTGACCCTGCTGTCGCTGGACTTCATGTCGGGCGCCGCGCTTGTCCAGGTGGCGGTGTGGCAGCAGCTTGTGTGGGCGTTTGTGGACGGCGCCCTGGCGGCGGTGCTGGTGGTGGGGTCCACACCCTTTCTCGAAGCGCCGTTCGGCATCGTCTCGGCCGTCCGCCTCATCGAACTCTCCGGCCCGAATCAGCCCCTGCTGCGCAAGCTGTTGGTGGAAGCGCCCGGGACGTATCTGCACAGCATCATGGTGGGTAATTTGGCGGAAGCCGCCACCGAGGCGGTCGGGGGCGATGCGCTCTTGGCCCGTGTGGGGGCCATCTACCACGACGTGGGCAAGTTGAAGCGGCCGTATTTCTTTATCGACAACCAGTACGGGGCAGAAAACCCGCACGACAAGCTGGCCCCCAGCCTGTCGTCGCTCATCATCGGCTCGCACGTCAAAGATGGTGTAGAGCTGGCGCGCCAGCACCGGCTGCCGGACGTCATCCAGCAGTTCATCCGGCAGCACCACGGGACGACCGTCATGCGCTATTTTTACGAGAAGGCGCGCGATCTGGACACGGGCGAGGGGGTGGCCGAAGTGGACTTTCGCTATGAGGGTCCCAAGCCCCAAACCAAGGAGGCGGCCATCGTCATGCTGGCCGATGCCAGCGAAGCCACCACCCGGACCTTGAAGAATCCCAACGCGCAGTCGATTGAACAGGTGGTGCGGCGGCTCATTCGCGAACGGCTGGAAGACGGCCAGCTGGACGAGGCCAACCTGACGCTGCGCGACCTGGACACGGTGGCCCGCACGTTCACCCGGGTCCTCACGGGGGTGTTCCACACCCGGATCGAGTACCCCGACCCGGTCCTCAAAGAAATGGAGAGGAGCCAGAAACGTGGAGATATGGGTCACGAGTCAGCCCGACGACTGCGCCGCGTGGGAGGAGACGGTTCGTCGGGTCCTAACTCGCGGCCTCAGTGAGCTGCACCTGGAGAAGGCGGCCGTGTCAGTGCTGTTGACCGACAACCCCACGATTGCGGCGTTGAACGCCGAGTGGCGGGGCCGTGAGGGACCCACGGACGTGTTGTCCTTCAGCCAGCGGGAGGGCGAGGCGGCGGACCCCGAGGACCCGGTGTTGGGCGACATTGTGATCTCGATTGAGCGTGCACTGACCCAGGCGGACGACTACGGGCACTCGCCCGAACGTGAGGTGGGGTTTCTCGCGGTGCATGGCCTGTTGCATCTGCTGGGGTACGACCATGAGGTGCCCGATGACGAAGCGCGTATGATGGCCACGACCGAGGCCATTTTGGCCGCCGTAGGATTGGAGCGCGGGTAGGCGTGACCCAAGATCGACATACGGCCGGGTCTTTTTGGGCGTCGTTTGGCTACGCAGCCCACGGCCTTTGGTGGGCCTACCGGCACGAGCGCAACCTGCGCGTGCACACGGTGCTGGGGGCGGTGGCCGTGGCGCTGGGGATGCTCGAAGGCATCGGGCCGACCAAATTTTCGGTGCTGGTGGTGCTTCTCATCCTGGTGGTGGCGTTGGAACTCGTGAACACGGCAATCGAAGCGGTCACGGATCTGGCCCACCCCGGCTTCTCTCCGCTGGCCGGGACGGCTAAAGATCTGGCGGCGGCCGCGGTCCTGTTTGGCGCGGCGGGTGCGCTGGTGCTGGGCGTGTGGATTTTGGGTGGCCGCCTCCCCGAAATCCCCGGCCGTGTGGGCGTGTGGGCCACCCACACGCCCGCCGGCCTGGCGCTTTTGCTGGCAGGTCTCCTGTTTGTGGCCGCCGCCGCGGTGTGGCCCTCGCCCGCCCGACGGAAGGAGGCGGACGGTCATTAACGCACGCACTTGGGCGCACCTCGGGCAATTGGCGGGGCATCTGCCGTGGCTGGAGCTCGTCCTGATCGCGGTGCTGCTGGGCCTGTCCGCCTTGTACTCGATGTCGGAAACCGCCATGATGGCGCTTTCGCGGGGGCGGGCCCGACGGCTGGCGGATGACGGTTTGCCCGGGGGCGCGGACATCGAGCGGATGGCGCGCGAGCCCAACCGCGTGTTGGGCACCGTGCTGGTGGGCAACAACCTCACGAACATCGCCGCGTCGGCTATTGCCACCGCGCTGCTGGTGGCGGCGCTGGGTCCGCTGGGCGTCACCGTCGCCACGGTGGTGATGACGGTGGTGGTGTTGCTGGTCGCGGAAATCACGCCCAAAACCTACGCCGCCCACCACCCGGACCGCGTGGCGCTGGCTCTGCACCGGCTCTTGGCGGTGTCGGCCGCCATTTTCACGCCGGTGGTCAATGTGTTGAGTTGGCTGGGGCTGGGAGCCATCCGCGCGCTTGGAGGTCAGGCCGACGGGCGGCGGCTCTTGACCGAGGAAGAGATTCGCAACCTGGTGGACGTGGGTCAGGAAGAGGGTCTTTTGGAGCAAGAAGAGCGGGAAATGATCCAAGGCATCTTCGAGTTGTCCGATACTCCGGTGCACAACGTGATGGTGCCGCGGATGGACATGCACACGATTTCGGCAGACACAACGCTGGCGTCGGCATGGGAGGCCGTCATTCAGGTGGGCCACTCCCGCATTCCCGTATGGCGCGAGTCGATTGACGACGTGATTGGGGTGCTGTACGCGCGCGATATTTTGGCGTATGCGCGCGAGCGATCGTTGGAGACGCCGGTGGCCTCGCTGCTGCGCCCCGCGTACTACGTGCCCGAAAGCAAAAAAGTGGACGAGCTGTTGGCCGACTTTCGCCGGGAGCGCACGCACCTGGCCATCGTGGTGGACGAATTTGGCGGCACCGCCGGGCTGGTGACCATTGAAGACCTGCTGGAGGAAATCGTCGGCGAGATCCACGATGAGTATGACGCCGAGGAGCCCCCGTTTCGGGAAGTGGGGGGCGACGAGCTCGAAGCCGACGGCCGCACCGCGCTGGAGGATCTGCCGCCGGGGTTCCAGGTGGCGGACCCGGATGCCGACGTCGATACGCTCGGGGGATTTATCCTACACTTGTTGGGACGAGCGCCCGTCCAGGGAGAGACGGTGCGCTCTGGGGACCTGGAGCTGACGGCCGCCCAGGTGGTGGGCCGCCGGGTCAAGCGCGTGCGGATGAAGCGGAAACCTTTGGAGACGGATGATGTGCCCGGCGGCCGGCGCCCCGACCACGAAACGGGATAGGACAGGGACCCAAGGAGGCAAACGGTGACGGAATGGGCAGGAGGCGAGCTCGCGGACAACGTGGAGGCAGTGGCTCTGGCGCATCTGATGGAGGCGGCGCGCGACGCCATGGGCCGGGCGTACGCGCCGTACTCGGGGTTTCCGGTGGGCGCCGCCGTGCTGGCGGACGACGGCACGACGTTTTTGGGGGTCAACGTGGAAAATGCCAGTTACCCGTTGGCGGTGTGTGCGGAACGTACCGCGGTGGGCACCGCCGTGGCCGCGGGAGCCCGCCGGTTGCTGGCTGTGGCCGTGGCGTCCCGGGGGGAGCCACCGGCGACGCCCTGCGGCGGCTGCCGGCAGGTGTTGGCGGAGTTTAATCCGAACCTCGTGGTGCTGGTGGGCGGCCCGTCGGGGCCGTGGACCCGCTACACGCTGGACCAGTTGTTGCCGCACCCGTTTCTGCATGGAGGGGCGGCGCATGGAGTATAAGAGCGGCTTCGTGGCGCTGGTCGGGCGTCCCAACGTGGGCAAATCCACGCTGCTGAACGAAGTGGTGGGCAGCAAGGTGGCCATGGTGACCCAAAAGCCGCAGACTACGCGCAACGGCATTCGTGGCATCCTCCACACCGACAGGGCAGAGCTGGTGCTGGTGGACACGCCCGGGATGCATCGGCCGCGCACACGCCTGGGCCGCACCATGGTGCACACGGCACAGCGAGCGGTGTCGGACGTGGAGCTCGTGTGGCAGGTGGTTGACCTCACGCGGTCGCCCAACGAAGAGGACGGCTGGACCGCGGAGCTGGCGCGCCGCACCCCCGCGCCCATCTGGTTGGTGGCCAACAAGCAGGATGCCGTAAGCGACTGGCGTACGGCGCTGGCACCGTACCGGGCGCTGGCCGCGTATCAGGCCGTCTATCCGGTGTCAGCCAAAAACGGCGACGGGGTGCCGGAGCTGGTGGAGGCAGCGCTGGCCCGATTGCCGGTGGGACCGCAGTTCTTCCCTGACGACATGGTGACCGACCAAGCCGAAGATTTTTACGTGGGCGAAGTGGTGCGCGAGCACGTGATGCTGGAAACCCATCAGGAGGTGCCGTACCAAGTAGCGGTCCAAGTGGATGAGAAGATTCGTCGCCAGCCGGACCTCACCTACATTCGGGCGACGCTGTTGGTGGAGCGCGACAGCCAGCGCGGCATTCTGATAGGCGAACGCGGGCGGATGCTGCGGACCATCGGGTCCGAGGCGCGTACCGCCCTGGAAGAGTATTTTGGCCACCGAGTATTTTTGGACCTGTGGGTTAAGGCGGCCGAGGATTGGACCGACCGGGCAGAGTGGCTGAACCGGCTGGGATACCGGGAGCCGAAGCGGTGAGCCGCATCGCGGACATGGTGGTGGTCCTGCGCAAGCGGGCCTACCGGGAGCAGGACGCGCTCTTGCTGCTGTTTTCCCAGCACCACGGCAAAATTTCGGCCGTGGCGCGGGGCGCTCGGTCGGTCAAAGGGCGGCTCACGGCATCCACCGAGCCGCTGGCGGTGGCGCGCATGGAGCTGTACCAGGGTCGGTCGAGCCTCATGACGGTCACCGAGGCCGAGCTGGTGTCGCTGAACGCCGGCGTGCGGCGCGATTTAGGGCGCACCGGCCGGGCGGCCATCCTGGCGGATGCGGTGGACGAACTCACCTCCGACCTGGACGCCGCGCCCGGGGTGTACGACACCCTGGTGGCTGCGCTCGTGAGCCTGGGATCCGACCGGGACCCGACGCCCGTGTACCTGCACGCACTGTGGCGCCTCTTGGGCGCGGCGGGCTTAAAGCCCGAGTTTGACCGCTGTCAGCAGTGCGGCGCCCCATGGACCGCGCCGCCCTGGTTTTGGCGGGGCGGCGCAGGCCCGGTGGACCGGGCCTGCCATAGGGCGGGCGACAGTCCGCTGCTGCCCGGCGCCCTGCAGTGGCTCCGCCTGATGGACAGTCAGACCGACCCGGCGGAGTTGGGCCGCGTGCAGGCGGCCCCGGCCGTCTATGCGGTCTTGGACCAGCAGGCGCGCGACTTTCTGATTTATCACGTGGGCCGGCTGCCGCGCGCGTTTCGGTTCTGGGATGCGGTGGCGCCCCTGGCCGCCGCCCCCCGACTGAAAGGTCTGGCGGCGGCACCCACGTCCAAGGGGATGACGGTATGACCGAGCGGCCGGCGATGACCATGCAGGAGATGATCCGGCGCCTGGAGGACTACTGGGCGGCCCGCGGGTGTCTCATTGGCGTCGCACACGACGTGGAGAAGGGGGCGGGCACCATGAATCCTCTGACGTTCTTTCGCGCGCTGGGCCCCGACCCCTGGCGCGCGGCGTACGTGGAGCCGTGCCGCCGGCCGGTGGATGCGCGCTATGGGGATAACCCCAACCGGCTGTATCGGCACTTCCAGTTTCAAGTGCTCTTGAAGCCCACGCCCGACGACGTGGTGGAGACGTACCTCGGAAGCCTGGAGGCGTTGGGCCTGGACCGCCGGCGGCACGACGTGCGCTTCGTGGAAGACAACTGGGAGGCGGCGACGCTGGGCGCGTGGGGACAGGGCTGGGAGGTTTGGCTGGACGGGATGGAAATCACCCAGTTCACGTACTTTCAGCAAATGGCCGGGCTTGACTGCCGTCCACCGTCCGCCGAAATCACATATGGCTTGGAGCGGCTCGGCAGCTACCTCGCGGGCGTGAGTGACATCTGGGCGCTGGAGTGGGCGCCCGGGGTCACGTACCGAGCGCTGTGGGGGCGCCCCGAATACGAATACGGCCGTTATGTACTAGAGGAGTCCGACGCGGACGGGCTCGCGGCCACGTTTCAGCATGCAGAAGGGGAGGCCCGTCGCCTGCTGGACGCGTCGCTGGTCCTGCCGGGGTATGAATTTCTGCTCAGGGCCTCGAACGTGTTTAACGAACTGGACGCCCGGGGAGCGATTTCGGTCAGCGAGCGCCAGGCGTACATCGGCCGACTGCGCACGCTGGCTCGGCTCGCGGCACGGCAGTGGCTCGCGCTCTCGTCCCCCGCGGAGGAGGTGTCGCCGTGAGGCCGTTTGTGGTAGAACTGGGGCTAGAAGAACTTCCCAGTTCCCAGCTGCCCGCCCTCATCGCGGACCTGCGAGCCAAGTTCACGGCAGCGGTGGACCGGGAGCGGCTGACCACGGGCGCGCTGACCGTGGACGGGACGCCGCGGCGGCTCGCGGCGTGGGGGACGGTGGCGGAAGAACAGACCCCCGAGCGGCGGCGGCTTGTGGGCCCGCCGCTCGCGGTGGCGTATCGCGACGGCGTCCCCACGGCCGCTGCCGTGGGGTTTGCCCGCCGGGCCGGGGTGGACGTGATGCGCCTCGAATCCGACGGCGGACGGGTGGTGGCCGACGTGGAGGCACCGGTTGAGGGGGTGGAGCGCGTGTTGGCGCGGATGTTGCCCGACGTCCTCGAGGGACTGGAGGCACCGCGGCCCATGCGCTGGCGGGATGACGAGGTGCGGTTCGTGCGGCCGGTGCGCTGGCTCATGGCACTAGTGGGCGAGGAGGTCCTGCCGGTGTCGGCGTTTGGCATCGCGGCGGGGCGGTGCACGTGGGGCAATCGCACCGATCACCCCGATGCGGTGTCCCTGGCGCGAGCGGACGAGTATGTCCCCCGTTTGTTCGAGATCGGCGTGATGGTGTCCTCTGCCCAGCGGCGGCAGGTGGTTGCCGCGGGGGCGCATGAGCTGGCGGCCGAGGTGGGGGGCCAAGCCAACCAGCCCGGGGTTGTGGAAGAGGTGGCGGATTTGGTGGAGTGGCCCACGGTGTTTCGCGGACGCTTTGCCCCGACCCTGTTGGACGTACCCGCGGCCATTCTGGCGTCGGCCATGGTGCACCACCAGCGGTATCTGCCCGTGACGCGGGACGGCGCCCTCCTGCCTTATTTTATCGGCGCCCGCAACGGGGTGGGGGAGGCGCTGGACGCGGTGGTGGCCGGCAACGAGCGGGTCCTGGCGGCGAGGCTGGCGGACGCAGCGTTCTTCTACGCCGCCGACCGGGAGACGGCCGAGTCCGAGCGGCGCGAGCGGCTTCGCGGCATGACCTATCGCGAGGGCCTTGGCAGCTACCAGGACAAGACCGAGCGCCTCGTGGCGGCCGCCAATGCCTGGGGGCAGCGGCTCGGACTCTGCGGTGCGGAGTCGGTGGCCCTGGTGCGGGCTGCCTCGCTCGCCAAACTGGACCTAGTGACCCACGTCGTGGGCGAGTTTCCTGAGCTGGAAGGCGTGATGGGGGGCGTGTATGCCGAAGCGGCCGGCGAGTCCGCGCTGTCCGCCGCGGCCATCGCGGGCCAGTACCAGCCGCGCACCGCGGCTGATCCCCTGCCCCCGGGCCGCGTGGACCGGGCACTCTCGCTGTTGGACCATCTGGACGATTTGGCGAGCGGTGTCGCCTTGGGTGTCCCGGTAACGGGGTCGAGCGACCCTTTTGGACAGCGGCGGGCGGCGCTGGCCGTGGGCCGAATCCTGGTCGAGGGGGGCCTTGGCCCCGTCGACCAGCGTGAGCTCCTGGCGGACGCGCTGGCGCGGGTGGGGGTGCCCGATCCCACGACGGGCGTGGAATCCCTGGTGTCCCTGATTGAAAGCCGGTTAAAGTCGTGGCTCGAGGCGGGTGTGCCTGCTGATGTGCTGGAGGCGGCGCTGGCCGCGCCATCGGACTGGGCATCGCTCCCCGAGCGCCTGGCCATGCTGCGGCGCTTTGCGACCACACCCGGCTGGGGTCGGGTGGCGACGGCGGCCAAACGGGTGGGGCGCCTGTCGGCCGGTGTGGAGCCTGCCCCGGGTGGCGCCCAGGGACATCCCGAGCCGACGGCCGCCGCGCTGGCGACCAAGCTTGAGGCCCTTCGGGCGGTGCCGCCCCCCTGGGAGGGGTGGCCCTTAGCCGCCGAGAGCTTGGTGGAGCCGGTGGCACAATTTTTCGATGCGGTGATGGTGATGGACCCGGACCCCGCAGTGCGGGCCCGTCGGCTGGGCCTGGTGGCGGCGGTGAGCGCCTGGCTGCACGGCCCCGTCGACTGGACGCGGGTCACGTCCCTGCCGGCCAGCGAGATGGGAAGCGGGGGGGTGGGGTAGATGGCGCTGACGGTGTACGTGGTATCCGACTCGCTGGGCGAGACGGCCGAGCTGGTGGTGCGCGGCGCCGCCATCCAGTTCAATGGTGGCGGCGGGCCGCTGGACGTGGTGCGTGTGCCGCATGTGATTGACGAGGGCGCGATTCGCCACGCGGTGGACGCGGTGACCAAAAAGACGCCGGCGTTGATCGTGTTTACGCTGGTGCGGCCGGAGCTCCGGGCATACCTGGCGCGCATTGCCGGGGAGGTGGGCATCCCGCACGTGGACCTGTTGGGTCCCGTGCTGGACGCCCTGCACCTGATGCTGGGCCGTGAGCCGCAGGGGGTGCCGGGCTTGGTGCATCGGCTCGACCGGGACTACTTCGCCCGTGTCGAGGCTATCGAGTTTGCGGTCAAATATGACGACGGCAAGGACCCGGGCGGCGTGCCACTGGCCGACATCGTGCTCTTGGGCGTGTCGCGGACATCCAAAACGCCGGTGAGCCTGTATCTGGCCAACCACCGGCTCAAGGTGGCCAACATTCCCTTGGTGCCGGAGGTGCCACCGCCTCAGGAGGTGATGGGTCCGGCCAAACGCAAGTGCGTCGGCCTGGTGATTGACCCCGATCTCCTGATGCCCATCCGCCGGCAGCGGCTGCGCACCCTGGGGCTGTCCTCCAGCGCGCAGTATGCGACCCGCGAACGCATCCTGCAGGAGCTGGACTACGCCTGGCAGGTGTTTGCCGATGTCGGCTGTCCCGTGATTGACGTGAGCAACCACGCGGTCGAAGAAACCGCCAACAAAATCCTGGAGATATTTCAAGGGGAGGCTGTTTGAATGATGCCGTGGGTATTGGCATTCCAAGAAGGGTCCGCCGAGGATCGCGCCCGGTTGGGCGGCAAGGGGGCGGGTCTGGCGGAGATGAGCCGCATCGGGCTGCCCGTGCCGCCCGGCTTTACGATCACGACCGAGGCGTGCCTGGCATTCCAAGACCAAAAGCGGCTGCCGGATGGGCTGTTGGATTCGGTGTGGACGCATCTGGCGCAGCTGGAGGACAAGGCGGGACGCCGCCTGGGGGATGCCGAGGCGCCACTTTTGGTGTCGGTGCGCTCCGGCGCCCCGATCTCGATGCCCGGGATGATGGACACCGTGCTGAACCTTGGCTTGAACGCCGAGACGGCCGAGGGCCTGGGCCAGGAGGCGGGGAGCCGGCGGTTTGCGTTGGACAGCTATCGGCGGTTCATCCAGATGTTTGGCAACGTGGTGATGCACATGGATCATGGTTACTTCGAAAGTGTATTGGAGGCGGTCAAGCGCGAGGCGGGTGTTCACGAGGACCAGGAGTTGTCGGCCGATGCGCTTCAGCACGTGATCGACCGCTACCTGCAGTTGGTCGAAGACCGAACCGGGCAGTCGTTTCCCACCGACCCCCGACAGCAGCTCCAGATGGCCATCGAGGCGGTGTTTGACTCCTGGAACAATCCCCGCGCCCAGGTGTATCGGCGCATCAACAAAATCAGCGACCAGCTGGGGACGGCCGTCAACGTGCAGGCCATGGCCTTTGGAAATTTAGGCGACACGTCGGGCACTGGCGTACTGTTTACCCGCAACCCCAACACGGGCGAGCCGGGCATGTATGGCGAGTTTCTCACCAACGCCCAGGGCGAGGATGTGGTGGCGGGTCTGCGCACGCCCCGGCCGATCGATGAGCTTAAGTTGGTGCTGCCCGAGACCCACCAGCAGTTGCAGGAGGTGTGCGCGCTCTTGGAGCGGCACTATCGCGACATGCAAGACATCGAGTTTACGATTGAGCGTGCACGGTTGTACCTGCTCCAGACGCGGACCGGCAAGCGCACGGCCCGTGCGGCCGTGAAGATTGCCGTCGACCTTGTGAAGGACGGCGTGTTGTCCAAAGAAGACGCCATCGCACGGCAGGACCCCGCCCAGGTGGCGCAGTTGCTGTATCGGCAGATTGACCCCGCGGCCGAGCTGAACGAGATGGCTCGGGGATTGCCCGCGTCACCCGGCGCCGCGGCGGGCGAGGTCGTCTTTGATGCGGATGAGGCGGAGCGCCGGGGCCAACAAGGCGAGGCCGTCATTCTGGTGCGGCCCGAAACCACACCCGATGACATTCACGGCATCGTGGCGGCCGAGGGGGTGCTCACGAGCCGCGGGGGCATGACCTCGCATGCGGCGATTGTGGCGCGGGGGATGGGCAAACCCGCGGTGACCGGGTGCGAGACCCTGCGCATCAATCTGGCCGAGGGCGTGTTCACGGTGGGCGACGTGACCGTCAAGGCAGGCGACGTGATCACCATCGATGGGGGGACCGGCCGGGTGATCCAGGGGGAGGTGGAGACGGTGGCGCCGACGCTGTTTGACGAGTTTGAGACCCTGTTAAGCTGGGCGGACGACATCCGGCGCCTGGGCGTGGAGGCCAATGCGGACACCCCTGAGGATGCCCAACGCGCGCGGGACTTCGGCGCCGAGGGTGTGGGACTCTGCCGCACCGAGCACATGTTCATGGGCCAGGACCGCCTGCCGGTGGTGCAGGAGATGATCCTGGCCGAGACCGAGCGCGAGCGGGCGCGAGCCTTGGACCGGCTCCTGCCCATGCAGGAGGAGGACTTCTTCGGCATCCTGAAAGCCATGGACGGCCACCCGGTGACGATTCGGCTCTTGGATCCCCCTCTGCACGAATTTCTGCCCGACGAAGGAGACGTGGTGGCCGAGCTGGCGGAGAGCCGCGAGCAGGGCGACACCCGGGCGGTCGAGCGGCTCACCCGAGTCCTGGGGCGGGCCCGTCAGTTGTTTGAGTTCAATCCCATGCTGGGGTTTCGGGGCGTGCGCCTCGGCATCGTGTACCCCGAGATTTACGCGATGCAGGTGCGGGCCATCTTTCGGGCCGAGGCGCGGCTCTTGGCTGCGGGCCACAGTCCCCATGTCGAAATCATGATTCCCCTGGTGGGCGTGGCGCCGGAGCTGGAGCGCATGGCGGAGCTGGTGGCCGACGTCCACGCTGAAGAAGAGCGGCGCCACGGCGGACCGTTGCCGTACCAGGTGGGCACCATGATCGAAGTGCCGCGGGCAGCGCTTACGGCGGGCGCCATCGCCGAGACCGCCCAGTTTTTCTCGTTTGGCACCAACGACCTTACTCAAACCACGTTTGGTTACAGCCGCGACGACGCCGAGTCCAAGTTCCTGCCGGCGTATCTGGCCGACAAAATCTTGCCCGAGAACCCATTCGTCGTGCTGGATGCCGACGGGGTGGGTCAACTGGTGCGCATGGGGCTGGAAGCTGGCAAGAAGACGCGCCCCGAGTTGCGGGTGGGCATCTGTGGCGAGCACGGCGGCGATCCCGCCTCGATTCGCTTCTGCCACGAGGTGGGGTTGGACTATGTGAGCTGCAGCCCGTATCGCGTGCCCATTGCGCGGCTGGCGGCGGCACAGGCGGCATTGGGTGCCCCTACCCGCCAATAACTGTGCAGGCGGTGCGCGGGCGGGACGCAAGAGCGGTCCCGCCCGCTCGCCTAGGGGATGGACCGGGACTAGGGATCGTGGGATTTTGGAGAGGGGAAGCGGCTCGTTCGCGCTCGTGGGGGTGCGTTGGGGGTCCGAGAGGGGGGTCGCGGACCTTCCGCGGCCCCAGGGGTCGGCGCGTGAGCCCCCGACGCGTTCCCGTTCCAGTGCGTTGCACCGCACCGCCATCAACCGCTCTTGCCCAAGCACCTTGCGGGGTCCACAGTATCGGGCCGCCCGCGCGCCCGGTATGTCTGCTGCGCTTGACCATGCTCGATGTGGCTCCGCGGCGGTCGGGGGTTGGCCACGTCGCCTGGACCACCGCTTCATCCGCCCGACTCGCGAGACTCCGGGGCTGAGATCCCGGTACACACTGCACCGCACACGTGGCCGCCGCCCAGCGCCCGGTTCGGCGGCTATCGGCTCGCGGCCGCACGGCCCCTACGCCACCGGTTCCCCCTGCGGACCCGTCACGGTCTCGCCGGGTCCACCGTAACCCCGGCCTTGAGGAACCACCCCGCCCGGTTCTTTGCCGGGGGCACGGGCGCCTCCACCTGACTGGCGGACGCTGCGGCGGCCTGCACCGTCGGCCGTGTTCGCCGGGGTCACAAGCACGGCCATGATGAGCGGGCCCCGGTTGCCCGGGGCACGCTCTGCGTCCGTTGGTGGCTTAAGGAGCCATCCCCCTTAGCGGCCGTGGCCTTTCGCCCGTGTCACATCGCCGGGTTCACCCTGGGGACCACCCGGTCCGCGCCACGCCTGGCGCAATGCGCACGCCGCCCTCCGGGTCCGCTTTGTGTCTTGGGTCGTGACCGTGCCGCTTCTGGCGGCCGCCCTGGCACCGGCCAAGAAGCCGGACGTGGGGCTCGTTTCGCCGGTGGTGCGGCGCCAGTCCAACGCGCTGGAGCGGCTGGCGCAGGCGGTGGGATGGCTAAGGCTTATGGGCCACGGCTGGGGCCCGCGGACTACCGGTTGCTCACCCCCGCCAAGCTGCGGTGGTTCAGGTCCCACTACCAAAACATCCGCGCCGCCCTTCGCCTCCAGGGGCACTGGGTCGCGCCGGTGGGGGCCATGCGGGCTCTGGCGCCGGACCTCGCACCCCGCCTGCAGGAGCCGGGCGCGTACATGGGTGGTCATGGGCGTCCCAGGCCGCGACCTCCAGCGTCCGGCCGCCGGGGCTCGAGCCGTGGCCCCGCAGTTGAACGGGTACACCGTGCTGGTGCCCGACGCGGGCTACGTCCCGCAAGCCGAGTCGCCCGAGGTGATGGCGCTTGTGGCGCAGCAACGACGCAAAGTGGTGGTTAAGGGTCGGTTGCCTGTTTATTATCTTGGGTTAACGTGGCAAGCCATTTGTTGGCGTCAGCGTGCTGGGAAAGCCCGTTGTGCGCCGTGGGGCGTTGAGGACTCACAAGGGCTCCCCTGACCCCGTGCCGAGGTCCTGGTCAGGGCTCACAGCTCCAGGATCCAGGACCCGCGATCCGGCTGACGCGGCGGGCGGCACCGCCTCCGGAGCCTGGACGCGGATCCAGACCGCCATTGCCCACAGGGACCCGCACAGTTCTTGCGCCGTTGCTGCAGCCGCCCGCTGATGGCGCTGACGGTCGTACCCAGGCTCCCCGTGCCACGAGGCGGCGCCTCCAGGGCCCCGTCCCGCCGGCGACGGAACCGATAGCGGTGCGCGGCTTCGACCAAGGTGCGGCGAGGATGTGCCCGGTTCCTCTTCGTGATCCCGCCTGGTGCCGCGTGACGCCACGGGACGTTTTGGCCGGCCCCCCCAGGCCATGACCGACCGCGGGTGCGTGAAGGTCGCAAGGTCACGCAGCTCCATGGCCAGTGTCGTGGCCGTGAGCCCGTCGATGTCCCACAACCCCTGCCACGCGCGCATCAGCGGCGCGAGTGGGTGTGCCGGCCACGTGGCCGGCCGTGACCGGGTGATTTGGTCCACCCGCGTGTCTGCTTCGTCCCATTGTCAGGAACTCCGCCCATACCTGGTCCCGGGGGCCCGGCGTCGGCGTGAGCGAGCCGGGCCCGGTAGGCTGGCCCCCCTGTGGCCAGGCTCCCCGGCAGCCGGAGACCCCACCACGGCAGCGCGCTCTGGACCCACTGCCGGACCGGCACCGCCAGCGTCCGCGCCCGCACCCAGTCCCGGACGGCTGGCTCCGCCTCGATGGCCCCAGCGTCAGCGTCCCCGAGCGCAACGCGTCCGCTAAGTGGCGGGCATCCCGCCGGTCCGCCTTCATGCGATCCGTCGGCCGGGTCAGCACCAGATCCGGCACGTCCCGCCGAGCCCCGCCCGCTGCCATCCAAACGCCGTCGGGCCGGCGTCGGAACACACCAGCAGGGTGGCGCGGTCCGGCTGCCGCATGACCCACTTCCGCACGGTCGCCTCCGCCACCCGCCCACGGGTCGTGTTCATGTGCGGCTTAGCCCGGTCAGACAAGCGCACGCGGGCGCCGTTTGGAGGACGACATGCCGGCCATGCGCCTTTCGTCGGATGAGTGGCTGGGGCAGCTCGCCCTCGACCTGTTTGACGCCCCCAAACGGCGGGTGAAACTCCTGCACCGGGTCCTGACGGACAGCCTGCTGCTGCAGGCCATCTCCGTGATCTTGTCACAACGGAATTTGGGCGTGGAAGGAACGCGATGTGCTCAGGCGGTATGCGCGCACCGTCGGAGTCGCCTGGACCTCCGGTGCTGCGACGTGCCGGACGAGCTCGCGCGTCGGCTCGCCGAACGAAATTGGCCGCCACGGCCTCGCTCCGTGCATAGTCTGGAGGACGAGCCGGCGATGTGGTGGGACGGCGCGTTCCCGAAACCCGCCCCCGTGGAACGGGGCGCGGTTTGACGCCCTGCTGGTGTAACGCGGGCGGGTGCGGAAGGTACTGACGTTGGCGGCACGAGGATGGTGCGGCGCCGTGACCTGGTCCATCTGGCTCACCGCGTTTAATCCAAGGGGCAGCGGACGTCGTCCGCCGTCTGGCATGAAACCATCCGCCGTGTGGTGAGTTGGCCAGATGTCCTGTACGATGCTTCTGCCGAGACGCAGTGCGGGCATGCGTCTGGCCAGGGGACGCGCCCGTTCTCACGGTGCACACAGCGGACTGCGTGAAGGGGCGGGCACATCGTGGAGGGAACGCCGGCATCCGCACGCTGGGGCATGGCCAATCTCCTAGTGGTGTATGTGGTGTGGGGATCGACGTTTTTGGCCATCGGGATTGCCGTGCGAGGACCTCACGGTGCCCCCCCGATGATGCTGGGCTTCATCCGCATGGTGCTGGGCGGAGGGATCCTGGCGGGCATGGCGGCGCTGGCGCGCCAGTCGCTCAGGGTGCCCTGGCAGCAGTTGGCGTGGGCGGGACTGGCTGGTCTCCTGCTGTGGGTCGGTGCCAACGGACTCATCATGGTGGCAGAGCGCCATCTGGCCACCGGCTATGCCGCACTTATGATGGGGATGGTGCCGTTGCTGGTGGGCGCGATCGACCTGCTGGCGGGACGCCAGCGGCGGTCGTGGGCACTGGTCGTCGGGATGGGTCTGGGTTGTGCCGGGTTGGTGGTGCTGTCCAATGTGCCTGCTCAGATTCGTGGGGGTCATGCCGTGGATGTGCTGTGGCTGCTGTTGGCGGCCATCGCCCAGGCCGGGAGCTTGGTGGTGCAGCACACCCGGCTCCGGTCAGTTCCGTCGCTGGTGAGTGCGACCTGGCAGGAGTGGTTGGCCGCCCCGGTGTTCCTCGCGCTGACCTGGGCGGCTCACGAGCCGTGGCCGCACTGGGACGCACCCACGGCGGCGGCGGCGCTGTACCTGGTGGTGGTGGGGGCGCTGGCGTATGCCAGCTTTGCCGCCGCGGTGCGCCTGCTGCCAATGACCATCGCTGGCACCTATGCGTTTGTGAATCCCGTGATTGCGGTGCTTCTAGGTGCACTGGTACTGGGGGAGCCTCTGACACTGCACACCGCAGTGGGAGGCGCGTTGCTGTTGATGGGAGTGGCAGGAGTTATGCGCTCTCGACTGGCCCCCCCGTCGGTGTCGGTCGTGGCAGCCGGATAGCCGCGCGCTCGACTGAGGGTCGCATCTGCCCGGTGCCGCAGTGAGCATGGGGAGAAAGCTGGCTTGGGCGCTTCCGCTGGCAGGACAACGGCGAAAGGTGCCGAATCTTCCGCTGCCACGCACCAGACGTGATTGATCGCGGGAAGATCAAGGTCGCCGCGGCCGGTCGTGGAGCCAACATCCGATACGCCAAGGAGTGTGAGGCGAGTGGGCGGGCTTCGGAAGGAACTGAGCATCGTCAACCTGGTCATTATTGGGATTGTGGGCGCTGTCGGTACGGGCGTGCTGTTCAGCAATGCCGCGATGACGGCGGACGCCGGTCCGGGCGTGATCCTGGCCTGGATCATTGGGTTCGTAATGTATCTCCCCCTGACGCTGACTTACGTGGAAACCGCCTACGCCTATCCCGAGGCCGGGGGGCCATCGCGCTATAGCGCTTATACGCATGGGCGCACGACCAACGTCATCAACGCGTTCGCGAACTTGTTCTGGTACCTGTTCATCCCCCCAATTGAGGCACTGGCCACCGCAGAAGGGTTGAACTACTTCTATCCGCATCTGGTCAATGCTGCGACGGGCGATCCCACGACCTTGGGAGCGCTCCTGGGCGTGCTATTCATGCTGTTTTTTCTTCCGTTCAACTACTTCGGGATAAAAAACTTTGGCAAAACCACGCGTTGGCTGGGAATTGTGAAGCTGTTCTTGTATATGGCGGCGGCCATCGGGTTCGTGACCGTGTTTCGCACCGTGAACTTCTTTCGATTCGGTGGGTTCATGCCGTTCGGCATGAGCGGAGTGTTTGTCGCGATCCCCCTGGCGATGTTTTCCTTTGGCGCCATCCGTGTCATACCCGATTATGCGGAAGAGATGAAGGAACCCAAGCGCATCGGACGGGCTTTGGTATGGGCGCTGATTGGACAAACCGTGCTGAACCTCTTGTTCGCCTTTGGGTTCATGCTGGCGCTCAACTGGAAGCAGTTGAAGTTGCCGGTGGGCCAGTGGAGCAGCCTGACGAAGATTCCGGGCAACCCATTCCTAACGATCGCCAGCAACGCAAACCTGCACTGGCTCATTGCGGTGACCCTGGTCATTGCCATTCTGGGACCCTTCGTGACCGGATACATCTACCAGGGCGGTGGCAGCCGGACGTTGTTTGCCATGAGCCGGACCGGCATCGTCAGCAACAAGTTGAAAGAGCTGAACGAGCGGTACGCCATTCCTTTTTGGGCGCTGCTGGTGTTCACCATCGTCGGAGCGATTGTGGCGTACATCGCGGCACCGCTGCCGTCCATTTACGGACTCATCGGCGATGCGGTGGTCGCCGGCTATCTCGGGTACGCCATCAATCCGGTGGTGATGCTGGCGGTGCGGCGGGCCGGGCATCCGGGTCTGTACAAGGCGGGGGGTCTGATCGCCGGGTCGGCGTTTGCCTTTGCGTCGCTCATCGTCTACTGGAGTGGGTGGCCGTCGGTGCCCTATGCCACAATCCTGGTAGCCGCGGCGTCGCTCGTGTTTGGGGTGTGGTACAAAGTGGACGCGTGGCGCAACGCCATCTGGTACGTGGCCTATATCGCGTTCCTCGTGGGCATGACGTACATCGGGGGGGTGGGGAGCCTGTCGCTGCTGCCCATGCCACTCGGGAGTGCCATCGTGGTGGTCGTGTCCGTCGCGGTATTTTTGCCCTGGGGTGTGGCTGCCCGTCTGCCCGCCCTGGGGCAGGCGCCCGCCACCGACGTCTCACAAGCCGCGTCAGGGTAGCTGGCATCTGGAAATACGAGCTATACGACCGCAAGCCGACGCTCCGAGGACAAAATGCCCTCGGGGCGTCGGACGGCTGCCCAGGGCTGCTTGTCAGTAGGGGTGCCGGTCCGCGGCGTGGGCGGCAAAGTGAGCCAGTCCCTGGATGTCAAAGATGGGCACCGGCACCGCCGCTTGCACGGCGGCGGCAAACGGCGCCATGTTGGTGCATTCCAGCACCAGTGCACGCAGGGTCGGCGCGCGCGCGGCCAAGCGGACCGCTGCCCGCACGACATCGGCTTCCATCACGGACGGGTCGAACCGGTCCCGGTTTTCAAAGTAGACATGCCAGAACAGCGACGCCGGATCGATCCCCTGCACGACGACGGGATCCGTGCGCGACCACCCCGCGTCATGGACGTACTGATCGGTCAGGGACGCCTCATCAATGGTGAGGACGCCCACGGGGTCGCCGTAAAGCATCCGGAGCCACGGCACCTGGAGCAGGGACGATGACAAGAAAGGGATCGGTCCCTGGTCGCGCAACTCGCGGTGCACGCGGGCGAAAAATCCGCACCCGCCCACGGCCACGGTCGCGCCGTGGTTCGCCAGACGCTGCAGGGTGTCCTGCACCAGGCCCAGGATCTCGGCGTCGAAGTGATGAATCAAACGATCGGCCGTCAGGCCGGGAACCACCTCGAACTGCACCGGGCTCTCGTAGGTGTCCGCGTGCCCGACGTCTCCGGGAAGGCGAGGATACCGAGCGTCCAACAGAACCACCCCTAAGCGTTGTCCGTAGAACGGCTGTCCCCCCACTATCATGGACCCATCTCCTTTCCGTCCCGCCCTCAGCCGCCACGCGGCCAACGGTCGTTAAAACACATACCGCTCCGCGGTGTCCCGCCTATCTTCGTTGCGGAGAAAACGGCCAGGGTGCAGCGCCGATGCATCCACCGGGGAAGGACTCCCCGTCGCCAACGCAGCCATTATCAGGCCAACGGCCGGAGCCTGCATGAAGCCATGGCCACTAAATCCCGCCGCGACAAAGAGGCCGGGGTGGTCCGGCAGTTCGCCCACCACCCCGTGGTCGTCGGGCGTCATTTCGCGCAGGCCTGCCCACGTGTGGGTGATGGGGGCCTCCCCCAACCGGGGCCAGCGCTTTATTAGCGCGTCCCCGAGGCGCACGACGTCGGACGGCCGGGCTCCATCGTCGAAACTGGGGGACGTATCCCGGTCGCCGCCGCCAAAAACGACCGCACCACCATCACTGTGACAATAGAGGCCGGTATCCAGGTCCACGGTCAGCGGAATGGTGGGAGGCCAGGCGGGAAGGGGCCCGGTTCGGTAAACCTGGCGATGGTGAGGGCGGATGGGCACCGACAAGCCAATGGTGGCCAGCAGGGGCGCTGTCCAGGGCCCGCACGCCACCACCACCCGATCCGCCGACAAGGGCGTTCCGTCCTTTAGAATGACCCCGGTGGCGGCGCCATCCGTGCCTATGCGCACGGATTGCACCTCCGCGCCCTCGCGCAGCGTCACACCGGCACGGCGGCACGCGGACTCCAGCGCTGCAGTGGCGGCACCGGGGTCGGCCATGCCGTCGGATTCGGTAAACGTGCCCACACGCAGATCACCGGTCGCCATACCCGGTACGGTCCGTGCCAGCTCCGGGGGCGTCAGCATTGACACCTCCACCCCCCAGCGCCGTTGCTCCCGGGCACCAGCCTGCAACAGCGCCGCCTGCCGCTCGCTAGCCGTGACGAACAAGTATCCGATGCGGACAAAGCGGGGATTGCCGCCGTAAATACCTTGCCAGTGCGCAAATCGCTCACGCGACAGCAGTGCCAGCCGCACGTTGGTTTCCGACGAAAATTGAGTGCGAATGCCGCCAGTGGCCTTCGACGTGGTGCCGGATCCCACGCGGTTGCGCTCCAATACCGTGATGCCCGCATGACTTTGTCGTTGGGCCATCTCGAACGCAGTGCTAAGCCCGATGATGCCGCCCCCAACGATAATCACGGATGCGTCCGCCACCTTCTCACCTCTTTCTGCCGTCGCCCCTTGGGGCTTCCGCCGCGCCTTGCTTCTCCGGGGATCAAGGCATCTCGCAGCAGTGCGCCGGCAGATTCGCGTTGAACCGCCATTCTCCTGCCACCACGTCGCCGCAATGAGAAATTTTTTCACCCTGGCGGTAGGCGGCGTTCCGGGGTGGCTAATCGTGCTGCGTGCTCGCGCGGCTGGCCATCTACTCGGTTCCGGGTCCACCCGGTGCGGTGAGATACGGCGACATCGTATAACTCCCCCTTGATGGGGCGGGTGCGGGAGGGCGGGAATGAACAGCCGGACCACGTCGGGGATTGCGCCTCAACAGCGCGAGGCGGAAAGCCTCCAGCACCTGGGGGAGTTCGGGCGCGCGGGCTGTCGCGGCTATGTCGTGCAAGATGAGGTGACTCGCGACCAGGCAAAGGGGCTCTCGTCGCCGTTTCGCGTGATGATTGGCGTACGGTTGGGTTCGGGATGATGATGGCCGCGCCGCGATGAACCACATGATGCGGTTGTCCGACGCAATGGGACGGGACTCCAGGGAGGACGCGCCGTTGTAGCGGCGGCTGTTTGCCCATCATGTCCCCGTACCGCCCCGGAGGCGTGGGCGTCGCCAACTCCAGTCGGTGGTCTGCCTGGCGGGAGGGGATGCGCGCCGTCAGGACGCCACTGTGTCCCTCTCCTGGACGTCGCACTGGAGGTGGGGGCCGCTTCCGCGGGTGCGTTACGGCGCCCGCTCCAGCAGATCCCGCTCCCGCTCGGTCGCGAGCCCGGTTTGGGTCCAGGAGTGAGGCTCGCGCTCGCGGTGCCACGAAAGGGTGTCGCGGACCGTCTCGGCGAGGCTTCGGTGGGTGAGGCCGGCCTCATGGGCGAGGGTGCAGTCCACTTCGTAAAAGCCCTTCCGATCCGGGGTGGGATTTATCCAGAGCGGGAGCTCCATCCATTGGCCCACGCCCTCCTGCGTCAGCCAGGCGTCGTCAACCCAGTAGAGCCGCGAGGGCTTGGCGGCTACGGCTTGGCACGCCGCCATGAGGGTGCCCATGGTGACGGCGCCCGGCGGCTGGCCCGCGTTGAAGGTGCCCGGGATGCGCTGCTCTACCAGCCGCAGCATGAACGCGGCCAAGTCGCGGCCGTCCACAAACTGAATGCGCCGATCCGGGCGGCCGGGCACCAGCACGTCTCCGCCCCGATCCAGGCGGGCCGGCCAGTACGTGAACCGGTCGCTCGGGTCCCAGGGGCCGACGATCAGGCCCGGTCGCACAATCGTGGCGCGCTCGCCGAAGGCCGACCGCACTTCCTCTTCGCACAGAAACTTAAGCGCGCCGTAGTCGGTGCCTTCATCCTCGGAATCGGGGCGGGAGAGGGTTTTGGCGGGGGCATTCTCCCGGACGCCGGGAGACGAGACGTCTCGGTAGACGGAGATGGAGGACACAAACAAATATTGTCCGGCACGGGCGAGCGCGGCCACGGACGCCGCTACCAGCCGGGGCAGCCGGCCAGACGTGTCCACCACCGCGTCCCAACGCCGGTCCCGCAGCGGGGCCAGGCCTCCGTCGCGGTCACCGTGGATCTGCTCGAGCTGAGAAAACACCCGGGGCTCGCTCTGACCGCGGTTGAACAGCGTCACCTCGTGGCCCGCCGCCACAGCGGCCTCGACCAAGTGGCGTCCCAAAAAGACGGTGCCTCCCAAGACCAATATCCGCAAGACAAAGCCCCTCCTCAAATTGCCGGCCATCACCGAGGGCTTCGCGATGGATAGCCACTCTCCCTGCTAGTGCGGGTGGGGAGAACTGCGCACACAGAATTTTTCCAAAGCGCCACTCGTGACGTCGGCCAGCAGGAATCTGGATGGACGAGCGCGAATCAGGGGCGTGGTGAATAGGGTGCGAACAGACGACGGTTCGGGGGCGGCGACGGTGGACCGCGTGCGCGACGCCACCGATATTGCCGCCGTGATTGGTGAAACCGTGACCTTGCGTCGGCGAGGCCAAAAGCTTTGGGGGCTTTGTCCTTTTCACGCCGAAAAGTCGCCGTCGTTCAGCGTGGACTCGGCGCGGCAGTTGTTTTACTGCTTCGGGTGCCAGGTGGGCGGCAACGTGTTCACGTTTCTCATGCGGCGCGATGGCAAGAGCTTTCCCGAAGCGCTGGCCGAGCTGGCCGACCGCGCGGGCATTGCCTTGCCGGATCGGACGGGGCACGGGGGCGGCCGTCGCACCGCCCTGTTGGCGGTGCTGGCGGCGGCCCAGCAGTATTTTCGCCACGCACTGGCAGACAGCGCTGGCCAGGCGGGCCGCGCGTACCTGGAGCGTCGGGGTCTTCCCGCGTCGATGGTGGACGGCTTTGGCCTGGGGTGGGCGCCCGATGAGTGGGAGGGATTGCTCGGAAGCCTCCGCCAGCAGGGGTATCCGGTGGCAGACGTCGTTGAGGCGGGGTTGGCCGTGGAGCGGGACCGTGGGGCTTATGACCGCCTTAGGGGCCGGGTCACCTTTCCCATTCGCGATCCGGATGGACGCGTCGTGGGCTTCGGCGGACGCGCGGTGGTGGACGACGCGGGCGTGCCCAAGTACCTGAACACGCCCGAGACTCCGGTGTATCACAAGGGCCGCATTCTTTACGGGGCCGACCGGGCGCGCGCGGCGTGGTCTCAGGGACGGGCGCCCATCATTGTCGAGGGATACATGGACGTGCTGGCCATGCACCGGGTCGGCCTGTCCGAGGCGGTGGGGGCGCTCGGGACCGCGCTGACGGTGGAACATGTTCGGTATCTGAGGCGTTTTACAAATGAAGTCGTGTGTGCGTATGACCAGGACGCGGCCGGGCAGGAGGCGGTGCGCCGGGCATTCATGGTGCTCGCAGCGGAGGGTCTCGCGGTTTCGTCGGTCGACTACCACCCGGCCAAGGACGCCGACGAGCTTGTGAGTGCGCAAGGGCCCGAGGCCCTGGTGGCGGCCGTCGGCGCGCGCATGCCATATCTGGCCCGCCGCATTCGGGATGGGCAGGGGTCGGTGCGTGTCCAGCCCGAGGCCAAGGCGCGGGCGGTCCGCGAGATGCGGGAGCTGTTGGACGCCATGACCGACCCCGTGGAGCGGACGGAGTATGCGGCTTTGCTGGAGAGGGCGTGGGGTGTGGAGCAAAAGATTCTATCACAGCGCTCCAGCGGGAAACAAGGGCCGGTCGGGAATAATTCGGTAAAAACCCGGCATAATATGCGCCGTTCAGAGGTAAATCTTGGCCCGCGGGATGTGGAGGTCAATTTGCTGGCGTCCTTGATACAATTTCCCGACCGCATGGAAGGGGTTTTGGCCGCGCTTCCCGAACTCTGTCGAGATCCCCGTTGGGAGGCGATTCGTGCCGAGTGGCCCGCCTTGGTCGAGCAGGGCGGTGCGTCGCTGGCCACCTGGCTGGTGCGGTTGCCGCCGGAGGCGCAGGAACTGGTCACGGCGGCGGCGGCGGTCCCGTGGCCCGTCTCGGGGGACTTGGTCATGGAGCTGGCCCAACAGGTGAAAACCCAGTGGCGGGAACGCGAGTGGCGGCACCTAAAGTCGGTGGCTGACCCCGACGACCCGGTGGTGGCGGCGGAGATCAGTCAGTTGTTTCAGGAAATCAGCGCGAGCAAGCGCGCGCCCAGAAGGGAGGGATGAGGAATGGCGAAGGCAGGCGGACTAGCCCACGGATTGTCGTCAGAGGATGTGCCGCGCGAAGAACAGCGGGCGGTGCTGGAGATTGTGCGAACCCTGGTGAGCCGTGCCAAGGACCGCGGCAACAAGCTGACCTACGGGGAGCTGTTGGATGCACTCCAAGCCATGGACATCCCCACCGACCAGATCGACGCGGTGTACGAGTTGATTGGCCAGGAGAACGTGGACCTGGTCAACGACAAGAAAGCGGCAGATGGTGGGGATCAGGTGGCATCCGACGACGAGGAGGACGAAGAGGAAGACGAGGAGCCCCACAAGGCGCCCAATACGCTGGCCGTACCGGAAGGGGTGGCCATTGACGACCCCGTGCGCATGTATTTGAAAGAGATTGGCCGGGTGCCCCTCTTGAACGCCGCGCAGGAAGTGTCGCTGGCCAAGGAGATCGAGCAGGGAGATGAAGAGGCCAAGAAGAAGCTCGCGGAGGCGAACCTCCGGCTGGTGGTGTCCATCGCCAAGCGCTACGTCGGCCGCGGCATGCTGTTTTTGGACCTGATCCAGGAAGGCAACCTGGGTCTCATCAAGGCTGTCGAGAAGTTTGACTACCGCAAGGGGTACAAATTTAGCACTTACGCGACCTGGTGGATTCGGCAGGCCATCACGCGGGCCATTGCCGACCAGGCGCGGACGATTCGGATTCCGGTGCACATGGTGGAAACCATCAACAAGCTCATACGCATCCAACGCAAGCTGCTGCAGGATCTGGGCCGGGACCCGCTGCCCGAAGAGATCGCGGCGGAGATGGGCATCACCGTGGAACGCGTCCGGGAAATTCAGAAAGTGGCCCAGGAACCCGTCTCGCTGGAAACCCCTATAGGTGAGGAGGAAGACTCCCACCTGGGTGACTTCATCGAAGACGAGGAAGCGCCGGCGCCGGCGGAGGCCGCGGGGTACCAACTGCTGAAAGAGCAACTGGAGGAGGTCCTGGACACGCTCACGAGCCGCGAAGAGAAGGTGCTCCGCCTGCGGTTCGGGCTGTCGGATGGCCGCGCCCGCACCCTGGAAGAGGTGGGGCAGGTGTTTGGCGTCACCCGGGAGCGCATCCGGCAAATCGAGGCCAAGGCATTGCGAAAGCTCCGGCACCCGACCCGCAGCAAAAAGCTGCGAGACTACCTCGACTAGCGCGGACTGAGCGGAGGCTCGCCGCCTCTGCTCAGTCCTGCTTCTTTGACGTCACATACGCCAGCACGGCGATGAACAGCGCGAGGAGCACCGGATACCCCACCGTGTACACCAACGGTCCACTGGGCATCGCACTCCCCGAGGTCAGGGTGCCGCCGGGGCCTCGGGCTATACCAGCCGGGCCCCTTCCAGGACCAAAAGCGCCTGCTTCAGCGCCAGACCACCCCCGTATCCCACGAGACGGCCGCCACGCCCGACGACCCGGTGGCAGGGAATGACGAGGGGCAGGGGATTGTGCCCATTCGCGGCGCCCACGGCGCGCACAGCCGTCGGCTCGCCTAGCCGGGCGGCCACCTCCCCGTAGGTGAGGGTGTGCCCGTACCCAATGGTCGCCACCACGTCCCAGACACGCCGCTGGAACTGGGTGCCCCGCACATCGAGGGGCAGCGCGAACACCCGGCGCCGGCCGGCGAAGTACTCGTCCAACTGCCGTTGGGCCGTCTCCAAGACGGCTGCCGCCTTTGGGCGGGCGTCACGCCGGCTGGCCGAGAGCGCCGGGGGGTGGTCCCCGTCCCGGGTAGGCAGCCCCACCGAGACCAGGCCGGCCGCGCTGGCCGTCAGGTGGAAGCGCCCGACTGGCGTGTCATGCCAGCACCAAGCGCAGGTGGTCGAGGCGTTGGGATTCCTGGTGCTCTCCATGGGGCTCCTTTCGGTGTCGTTCGGATGCGGGGTTCCTCATCATTGTAGCGCCCCAGTGGGACGCGGCACCATGCTGGCGAGGCTCTTGCGCTAGACTGGGTGCATGCCGAGAGAGACGTCCGTGCCGGTCGCCGGTCCGTTCCATTGGGAGCGCAGCTTGGTGCGGCCCCGTGAGCAGGCCGCCCAGGATGTGCACGTGGGCCAGGGCGGCGAGGCCATCTGGGAGTCTGTGGTGACCACCATGGGGGGCGACCGCGTGGGGGTGACGGTGATGGGTTGCCCAAAAGCCATTCGTGTGCGCAGCACCGCGTCAGACGCGGCGCGGCACGACGCGGTCGTGCGTCACGTCGCCTGGCGCTTGGCCGTGGAAGCCAACGGGGACGCGATTTACGCGCGGCTTGAGGCTGACCCGTGGATGGGTCCCCTGGCCGCCCGCTGGTGGGGCATTCGGCCGATGCGCGACGCCTCGCCCTGGGTGGCCCTGGCCCGCTTGATCCTGGGCCAGCAGGTGTCGGTGGCTAGTCACCGGACGCTGGTGAACCGGCTGCTGGCCCGGTGGGGGTACCCCACCTTGACCCCCAGTGGGTCCAGGGTGGCAGCCTGGCCTGCGCCCGAGGTTCTGGCCGCACAAACGGTGGATGGGTTGGTGGCGGGCGGCATTCCGCGACGGCCCGCCGCTACCCTCAAGCGGGTGGCGCGCTGGGCCGCGGACGGCGGCCTCGTGGGGTCTCCCGCGGAGGTGGTGCGCGGGCTGGAGACCATTCACGGCGTGGGACCGTGGACCACCGCCGGCCTGCGGCTTTTTGGGTGGGGTGACGACGACGCGGTGATGGCGAGCGACCTTGTGCTCCGATCGGCGGCCGCGCGGGTGGCCCAGGCGGCCGAGCCGTTCACCGCACGCGAGCTCGCGCGCTGGCTGGAACCGTATCAGCCGTATCGGGGCTGGGTGAGCTACTTGTTGTGGCATGAGCGGCTCGAGGCCGGCGGGACGCCGGCGGAGAGCGGCGGCGTCCGATCATAGTGGGTCGGTCAGTGGCCAACGACGAAAGGGGTGCGGTATGCGGGCAGTGGTGGTGGAGCGCTTGGGGGGACCCGAGGTTTTGGCGCTGGTGGAGCAGGAGCGTCCGGTGCCGGGCCCGGGCCAGGTGCTCATCCGCGTGCGCTACGCCAGCGTGAACTTCGCGGACATCAAGGCGCGGCACGGGCAGTACCACGGGGGCGGGACGCCGCCGTACGTGCCGGGATTGGATGCCATGGGGACCGTGGAGAGGTTGGGGCCTGGCGTCGTGGGCTTGTCGGTGGGCCAGCGGGTGATCGCCTTTCCCGCCGCCGGGTCCTACGCCGAGTTGGTGCTGGCCGATGCGGCCCTGGTGTTTGCGGTCCCCGACGAGGTGGCGGACGACCAGGCCGCGGCCTGCCCGGTGGTGGGTCTCACGTCTTACAAGCTTTTGGTGGATGTCGCGCGGGTGCAGCCGGGCGAGGCGGTGCTGGTGCATGCGGCCGCCGGGGGCGTGGGCACCACCGCGTTGCAGTTGGCGCGCGTGTTGGGTGCAGGCTTGGTGGTAGGAGCCGTGGGCAGTGCCGGTAAAGAGCCGGCCGCGCTGGCCGCCGGCGCCGACATGGTGGTGAGCACCCGCGAGGCCGACTGGCCCGACCGCGTCAGCGAAGCCACCGCCGGACGGGGCGTTGACGTCATTCTCGACTCGGTGGCGGGGCAGGTCACCGGGGACAGCTTCCGATGCCTCGCGCCGTTTGGCCGGCTGGTCAATTTCGGGGATGCCAGCGGGGAGACCGGCCGGGTGCCGACCGTCGACCTGCACGGCAGTTGCCGGGCCGTCCTTGGATTCAGCCTGGGCACGACGCGGCGGCACCGGCCCCGGGACCTGGCGCCGGCCGCGGCGGCAGTGTTGGCGTTCTTGGCCCACCACCTCCTCACGATGCACGTGGGGCGGGTAGTGCCCCTCGAGCAGGCGGGCGACGCCCAGCGCCTCGTGGAGGAACGCGCCAGCACGGGAAAGGTGCTGCTGGCCGTCAGCGGGTGAGCGTGGCCGGCTCCGTATGCTGGGCTTTCAGCATACGCAGCACCATGTCCAGCTTGTGCTCGGCGGCGGTGAGGCGCAACGTATAGTAGTCGACGTAGGCGTCATCCGCTGCCTCGAACGCCGCGGTGGCGTTCTGCCATTCCGCCAGGGCTTGGTGGTACTCGTCCAACAGCGTCATGGGCATCCCTCCCCGTTCCTGGCCGTCGGATCGTGAGCGTTCTGTCGGTAGGGTATGCAGCGGCGGCGAAAACAGGCTCAGCGTCGAGAGGGGAGTTCGGACCGAGCGAGGTCGGCGGCGACGGTGGGCGGCGGGCCGGGAGGGGGGGCAGGGACGTCGAGGGAAAAGAGGGACCTCATGGACGCTCAACGGATTCCGGCTCAGTTTCACGCCGGGTTAATCACCGTGCAGACGCGGACGCCCGACGGGGAGCCGTTGGTGTTTGACGTGGACTCCGGAGGCACGATGATCCTTTTCCGCCGGACCGTGGCACGTTTGGGTCTCGCGGCGAGGGAGCAGGAAGCCGAGTGGGGCGGCAAGGTCTCGGTCGTCGATTTAACGTTTGACGCCGGAACGCGCGTACCACCGCCGACCATGTCCTTCATGGTGCAAGACGAGCTCTCCTGGATGCAGGGGGATGGCATGCTGGGACAGCAGTGGCATGCGGATCGCGTGTGGACGTACGACTATCGCTTGGGGCGTCTCTGGGTGGGCGATGCCGTGGGACAGGGGCCGCGCCGTCTCGGGCACTCTATCTGTTTGGGTCTGCCGCCGCTGACCGAGGCTGGCCGTCGGCCGCACGCGTTTGCCACTGTGGAGGCGTGCATTGCTGGGCGAGTCCTTGTATTTCTCTTCGATACGGGGGCGCGGGTGGCATTAACGTCGGCGGCGTCTGCCCGCATGGAGGGTGGGGGACCAACCTTGCGTGCAACCTGCTTCGTGGGCGAGAGCCTGCTGCGGGAGTGGCAGACCCGGCATCCTGACTGGCTTTGCGTTCAGGCAGGAGATGCGATCCGGGGCGGGTCCCTGATTCGCGTGCCGCTGGTGGAGATGGCCGGGCACCAGGTTGGGCCGGTGTGGTTTACCGGGCGACCCGATGCCAACTTCGAGGCATGGACCTTCTTGGATCGTCCCGTCTGCGGAGCGCTGGGCGGGGAGTTGCTCCGCCAGTTCACCAGCGTGATTGCGGACTACCGAAACGGGTGGCTGTCCTTGGTCAGATAGCCTTGGGGGTGCGTTTCGTCAATTGGTGCCGAGTCTTAAGCGCGCCGTCCCCTCAGCGGGTACTGTGGCGTGCCAGCACCCCGGTGTCGTCGTCCGGATACAGCGTGGCAATGAGCTCTCGGTAGCGCTCTTCGACCACCCGCGTCTTGATTTTCAGCGTGGGGGTGAGTTGCCCGTTTTCTTCGGTGAACGGCTCGTCCACCCAGGCCCAGCGCTTGGGCCGCTCAAAGGCGGCAAAGTCGGCGGTGCGGACCGCGATCTCGGCCTCGATAAGGCTTTGGCAGGCGGGGTGGCGCAAGAGCGCCGCCGGGTCGAGCGTCGCCAGCCCCTGGCTCGCCGCCCACGCCCCCAGCTGGGTGAGGTTGGGGGTCAACAGCGCGGCCACGTACTTGCGGCGGTCGCCAAGCAGGACCGCCTGCTCGATCCAGGGCGAGGCCTCCAGCGCCTGGCAGATGGCCAGCGGCACGACGTTCTTGCCGGTGGACAACACGAGGATGGCACGCTTGCGGTCCAAAATTCTCAGATGCCCCGATGGCAGCAGCTCGCCCACGTCCCCCGTGTGAAACCACCCGTCCACCAGCACCTCGGCGGTTTCGTCCGGCCGATGCCAGTAGCCCGCCATAACGTTTGGCCCCTGGCACCACACCTCTCCGTCTTCAGCAATCGTGACGCGGACATTGGGCAGGGGGCGGCCGACGGTCCCGATGGCCAGTGACGTCAGCGTGTTGACCGACACAACCGGCGAGGTTTCCGTGAGGCCGTAGCCCTCCAACACCGGAATGCCGGCCCCTACGAAGAAGCGGGCCAGGTCCGGATGCAGGGGCGCGCCGCCCGAATAGGCAAACCGCAGCGCTCCCCCCAGCGCCCGCCGGATCTTGCGGTACACCAAAAGGTCATAGACGCGCTCGGCCACCCACTCGCCGGCACGGGGGGCGGTGCCGGCGGTCCGGTTTGCCCGTCGGCGCGCCACCGGGAGGCTGGCGGCCAGAATGGGGCGCGACAGGGGCCCGTTGGCGCGTTCGTGAACGGTGGCAAACACGCGCTCGTAGATGCGGGGCACCGATATCATCACGGTGGGGCGCGCGGAAGTGATGTCGACCGCGAGTCGGTCAGGGGCCGTGTAGTACATAGCCACGCCGCGCCCCAGCATGTAGTGGTGCACCAGCCGCTCAAAGATGTGGGCCAGCGGCAGCACAGCCAGCGCCCGGTCCCGACGGGTCAGGCGGACGGTGGGGTCGCCGTCGGCCAGCAAGTCGAGCCCCGCGAGATTGCTGAGAAGATTGCCATGGGTCAGCATGACACCGCGGGAATGGGCGGTCGTACCTGAGGTGTAAACCAGCGTCGCCAAGTGGTCGTCGGGCACCCCGTCGATCTCGTCGACCCAGGAAGCCAGGTCGGGACGGTTGGCCTGGGTGACGGCCTGCTGCCAGCGGGGGTAGCTCATTACGAGGCGGGGAAACGCCACCGGCAGTTTGGCCTCGTGTTCGGAATTGGCCATCACCGCCAGGCGCGCGCCGGAATCCTCCAGCACCTCGGTGACCTGCGCGGCTTGGAGCGAGGGATAGATGGGAACCACCACCGCGCCCAACGCCAGCACCGCGAGGTCAGTCCACACCCACTCTGGGGACGTGGGGGCCATGAGCGCCACCCGATCGCCCACCGTGATCCCCTCTTGGCGAAGCCACTGGGCAAGGCTGGTTACGCGCGTGGACAGGCCTTCGTACGAAAGGGACGTCCAGCCATCGGTGGTGCGCACCCACTGGGCGGGGTCCGCCGGGTGAGCCATCCCGTATCGCAGCACATTGGTTCCAAAATTCGCCATGCCGTCCACCTCGGGGAGGACTTCGCCGCCGCGCCCAAAAATCCTGTTCGTTTTCTGACAGGGTTGCGGGCACTCGTGGGATTAGATGCGACGGGGACCCGGAAACCGCCCGTCTGTGTACGCGTCCGGCGCCAGACGCCAGCCTTCAACGCGCGCCTGGTCGGGATCGTGGCTGAAGAAGGGGACGAGGCCGTGTTGGCGGCACAGCGCCTGGATCTTTTCGACGGACCGGGCACTGGCGTCGCGGTCCACGGCGGCCCCCACATGGTCGGGGTCGTAGTGCGACCGGGTGTATACGGCGTCGCTGGTGATGAACACCCCGCCACCCCCAGGAAACTGCACCATGAGCGACTGATGGCCGGGCGTATGCCCGGGCGTGGCCACCAGAGTGACGCCGGGGGCCACCGGGACGTCGCCGTCCACGAGACGCACCGGGGCACCAGGCGGCGGTTGGCACCCCGCGTCGGGATAGTGGCGGGGGGTGGCCGTCACGGCCTCCCACTCGGCGCGCTGAACCCAAAACTCTGCGCCAGACCACGCCGGGTCCCTGTTGGCACCGGCATGGTCAAAATGCATGTGCGACGTGGCGATGATGTCAATGTGCGAAGGGGCGATGCCCAGCCTGTCCAGGCGGGCTGTGATGTAGTCCCGCTCCGGATGCATGATCGGGGTCAGCGACGCGACGCCCGCTCCCAAAATGGTTTTCGGGTCCATCATGAGCGCGCGCGAGCAACCGGTGTCAAACAAGAGCCGGCGCTCCCCCATGTCTAGGAGATACGCGTAGACCGGGCAGTCTGTGCGCTTCCCTGAGCGGTCCTGGGGCGTCAGCGTGGCAACGTCGGCATCAAAGGTGCCGACGGGCAAGATCCAAAGCTTCATAATGGCCGGCCCCGCTTCCCGAGTTAATGTCTGCCTCAGACGGGGGGCACCAGCCAGGCGTCACCGTAGGCGCGGAGCGCCTCGACCACGGGCAACAGCGCGCGTCCCTTGTCTGTGAGCGTATACTCCACGCGCGGGGGAATTTCCGCAAACATGTGCCGCACGACCAGCCCGTCCTGCTCCATGCGTCGGAGACGGGCCGTCAAAGTGCGCGGGTTGACACTGACGGAGTCGGACAGCGAACCGAACCGCAGGGTGCCATTGGCCAAGTCGCGCACGATCATGAGGATGTACGGGTCCCCGATGAGCCGCGCCGTCAGGGCTACGGGACAGTGTTCGTTGTGCAATGCCGCCTCCGCCGCGCGGTGTGGCTTGTCCTCCAGTGCCATCGCGATGCCTCCTAGTTGGGCGTCCCCCCTGGCCCTCCTCATCATATCACCAGCGCACGGGGATTGCACGACGTGCATCAGTAGTGCATCGATAGGAAGGAGCGTATAGGGACCATGTGCTCGGCCACGGGGTATAATGACCTCCAGTGCGGCCAGCGAGCAAGCCGCGAACGGGAGGGATACTATGGCCAACCTGGTCGAAACCGACATCAAGGTGACGGGGATGACGTGCCACCACTGCGTGATGAACGTGACCGAGGCGCTGGAAGAGGTGCCCGGAGTCAAGACGGTCACGGTGTCGCTCGAAGAAGAGCGGGCGCACGTGGCCTACGACGCGGCAGCGGCGACCCCGGAGGCGCTGGCGCGGGCCATCGAAGACGCCGGCTACCACGTCGCCTAAAGACCTGGCGCCGCGCGCCCGGCTCGTATGTTTTCGCCAAAGCGGTGCAGTCTAGCCGCGTGCGACTACGAAGCGGAAGGCGGCGAGATGATGACCAGACCCCGGACGATGGCGACGACGGACGCAACCCTGACGGAGGATGCCGGGCACTGTTGCTGCACCAACTGCCGTGGCGACCAGTGCGACCACGATTGCAGCTGCGGCAGCACGTGCAGTTGCGCCCACTGCGAATGCAGGGACAACAGCACGACCCCTTAGGCCACGAACGCGGGCATGGCAGCGAATGGACGGCGCGAAAGACGGCGGAGTGCGCTCCGCCGTCTTGGCGCCTGTGGACGGGTAGAGTAGAATCGCCGCCGAGAGGCGGTGCGGCATGCCCGGCCGGATTGCATGCGAGTGGGGGCCGCCCGGCATCGCGGCCGTGGCTGGCGATGGGGCCCTGGGGGTAGTAGTTGTGTTTGACGTGCTGATTTTTTCCACCGCCGTAGTGGCGGCCCTGGACGCCGGGGTGTGGGTGCATCCGCATGCCTGGGGTGATGGCGCGGCGGCGGCGGCGTATGCCGCCACGCGCGGGGCCATGGTGGCGGGACGCCGCGGAGAGGCCGAACCCAACCTTTCTCCCGGATCGCTGGCGCGGCTGCGCGCGGGCACGCACGTGGTGGTGCCGTCCCCCAATGGGGCCGCCTGTGCACTGGCCGCCCATAGCGCGGGCGTGCCGGTGGTGTTGGGGGCGCTGGTGAATGCTGAGGCCGTGGCGGACTTCCTGCGGGCGGTTGACGGGGTGGCGCTGCTGGTCCCCGCGGGGGAGCGGTGGCCCGACGGGAGCCTCCGCCCAGCACTGGAGGATTGGCTGGGTGCGGGAGCGGTGGCCGCCGCACTGCCGTGGGCCATCTTGAGCGAGGAAGCGCGCGCCGCGCGTCTGGCATATGAAGGCTGTCGCACACGCCTTGTCGACGTGCTGGCCGCCACGCGTTCGGCTCAGGAGCTCATCGCGCGCGGCTACCCGGGGGATGTCGAGGGGGCCGGAGAGGTGGACCGCTCCGCTGCAGTTCCCCGGTTGGGGTCGGCATCGGACAGCTCGGCAGAGTGGTTTGTGAACGCGTCTCACCCAGCCGTGTGAGGGCTGTGTTGCTCCACCATGCCGCGGGGGAGGTGCCGGGGAATGGGCGGTGCACTGCTGAGTCACATGCAGATCAATGTGTCGGACTTGGAGCGGAGCCGCGCGTTTTGGGGGTGGCTGCTCCTGGAATTAGGGTGAGAGCCGTACCAGTCGTGGCCGATCGGGGTGAGCTGGCGCCTGGCCAACCACTGTCTGGTGTTCTGCCAGGTTGAGTCGCGCTTTCGCCTGCACGGGCCGTTCCATCGTCGACGCGCGGGGCTCAACCACTTGGTTTTCGCCGTGAGCCGCGAGGCGATCGGGGACCGCGTCGGGAAACAGCTGCCCCTTTGGGGCACGCAGCGGTTGGACCCGGAACGTCACCCCCACGCTGGGGAGCGGGCAACTAGGGAGCGCTCCTCGAGGACCCGGATCGCATCAAGGTCGAGGTCGTCGTGCGACGGTGTGACCGTGCGACCGAGCGACGCCGTGACGCCAGCCCGGGTGCCGTTACACGCTGCCCCGACGCTCGATGACCAGAATCCGCGCCTCGGGCACTGGGATCGCCCGATGCTCATCGCCGGGCTCGCAGTAGCAGATGCGACCCGGAACCAAGCGTTCAACGTGTTCGGCGCCCGCCTGTCGGTAGTGCATATCCACCGCACCGTCCAGGACGACAAACACTTCCGGTCCGTCGTTCACGTGCCAGGGATGGGCGCTGTCCGTCCAATGCAGCCGGAGCGTCGCGTTGTCGATGGCGGCCACATCCCGTGCGCCCCAGGCGCGGTCGGGCGTGAACTCGCGGGCGTCAATGAACCTCACATCCTGAACCTCCTAGGCGTCAGGCGCCTGGGCGTATGAAGCCTGGCACCTCAAACGCCGGCTCTGGATGAACCAGATGCCGGCGTCTGAGGGCATGCGAGTCGACCATAAGCCGAGTTCTGTCGTGGACGACCATCTATCTAGGGCGCCAGTTGCCCGACGCCTCGAGCGACCAACCCGGGAAGTCGGCGGGCCGCGTCATCCTTCCCCTATTTGGTCTTGCTGCGGGTGGGGTTTGCCAAGCAAGCTTGTCACCAAGCTTCTGGTGCGCTCTTGCCGCACCGTTTCATCCTTCCCCGCGGTCTTGACCGCCGGCGGTTTGTTTTCTGTGGCACTTTCCTTAAGGTTGCCCCCACTGGACGTTATCCAGCACCCTGCCCTGTGCAGCTCGGACTTTCCTCCCCGCCGGGTGCGCCGTCAAACGGCCTCGGCGCGGCGGCCGTCGTGTCCACTCGCGTGCATCAAGCAGTGTAGCCGGCGGCGCGCTGTCATTCAAGACCAACGCTCGCCAACACTGGCGCGTGTGCCCGCCTCAACCCAGCGCATGCGCCAACAGCGCCATGCGCATCGGCACGCCGTTGGCGGCCTGTTGAAAATAAATGGCACGCGGATCTTCGTCGACCACCGTCGGCAGCTCGTTCTTGCGCGGCAGTGGATGCAAAATCACGCTGGAGGCTGGCAACGCGTCCAGCACCGCCCGATCCACCTGTAGCGCGTCGGGCAGCGTCGCACCGGCCGGCAGGCGTTCGTGCTGAATGCGGGTTATGTACAATACGTCGGTGGTGGCCGCCGCCTCGACCAACGACGGGAGGCGGTTCACGGGCGCGCCACCGAGTGAGCGCGTGAGGTCGCTGGGCGCATCCAAGCCCTCGGGCGCCACCAGCTGTACGGCGGTGAGCGCATAGGAGCCGAACAGCGCCGCCAGCGAATGCACGGTCCGTCCGTAGCGCAGGTCTCCCACGAATGTCACCGTGAGGCCATCCAGTCGACCGAAATGCTGGTGCAGGGTGTAGGCATCGGTCAGTGCCTGCGTGGGATGCTCGCCCGCGCCGTCCCCGCCGTTGATCAGCGGGGTACGGCCCCGGAGTGCCACCGCCGCTTCATGGGCTGCGCCTTCCTGCGGATGGCGCAGGACGATGGCGTCCGCGTATCCGGCCACGATACGGACGGTGTCCGCCAGCGTTTCGCCCTTGGCCACCGACGAGGTTGCGGCGTCGGCGACGGAAATCACCTGGGCCCCCAGCCGGATCGCCGCTGACTCAAACGACAGGCGGGTGCGCGTGCTCACTTCGTAAAACAGCGTGGCCACAATGCGGCCCGCCAGTGGGGAGATGGCGGGGGCGCGCGCGCCCGCCATCTGTCCCGCGACGGCGATGAGTCGGTCAATGTCCTGACGATCCAAATCGGCGATGCGGGTGAGCGAGGTATGCGGCAGCCATTTCATGCGAAGTTCCACCCTTCTTGTCCCTGACCACCACCCGATCAGCGGGCGCGGCCCCCGTGCTCCTCGATGCCCCGGTTGGCCAGTCGGTCAGCGTCCCGGTTCTGCTCACGCGGCACGTGCGTCGCCGTCCACCCGGCGGTGCGGGCCAGCATGGCCATCGCGTCACGGTAGAGGGGAACCAGGCGGGGATGCTTCACCTGGTACCGTCCCTCCAGTTGGCGCACCATGAGCTGGCTGTCGGCGCGTATCGCCACGCGTCCGCCGCCGTGCGCCAGCACGTGCCGGAGCCCTGCCAGCAGCCCCTCGTACTCCGCGACGTTGTTAGTGGTCACGCCCAGAAAGCCGGAAAGCTCCACCACCTGGCCAGAATCTTCGCGCACGAGATAACAGCCATAGCCTGCCGGTCCCGGGTTGCCCCGCGAGGCCCCATCGGAATAAAGGATCCAGTGGGGGATGGCATCTCGCGTCATGTGCTGCCGCCCCGTGGAGCCACCTCAGCCAGAATGCTGACGAGGCCAGGCACTGTCCACGTGCCCAGCGGCACCAAACCCACCTGGATGCCGCGCTCGGCCATTTCCAGGCGGCTGTCGCCATGGGTGCGCTCCGCTTCAATGCGCTCCACTCCGGTGTTGACCGCCCAGGACGCCAGCTCCTCAGTCACGAGCGCCGTGCGCACGGTGCCATCGTCCCCGAGATAGGCCTGCGGCACGGTCAGCCGATTGGCCAGCGGAATCAGGTCAAACGCAGGGTCGTCGTACGGGTGGCTGGCCTTCATCGCCGCCAGCACCTCGTCCTCAATCCAGGTGGGCAGGATGACGGAGAGGGCCGATTCGTCCACATATTCGATGCGGCCTTCGCGGCCGCCGCGTGCGTTGGCTGCCGTGGCACGAAAACTCCCTGCACCGGCCGCGGCAAACGTCATGTGGGTGTATGCCCCGATACTGCCAGCGCCCGCCGCCACCACGGCGTCGCGCACCCGGTTCACGGCGGTGCGGGGTATGAACACGACCAGCTTGAGAAAGGGGCGAAAGGTCAGCAGGGGACCTACCGCCCGCCCGCCCAGGATCCGGCCCACCGCCTTGCTGCGGGCGAAGGCGCCCGCCACCACCCCCGTGGACGCCAGGGCGCGCGGACTTTCCCAGCCCGCTAACGTGACCGGTGCGTCCGAACTCGCCACGGGCACCACGTCCGTGATTTCCCGAAACTCCGGCCAGGTGCGTGACACCACGTCCGGCCCAAAATGCCCTTGCCAGCTGTGTTGTGACATGCGCCACCTCCCCGTTTTTTTCAGGGCATGCTCCGAGTGTATCCCATCCCGGGCGAGACGCTCGCGGCACTCTCCGCCCGATAGCAGTCACCGCAGAGCGCCGTGTAGTTGTGTTCGCCCACCACCACCTGGGCGGATTCGGCCGACAGCCGGTATGAGATAAACGCATCCGCCTGCCGGCACCGTGTGCAGACCGCGTGCACCTTGACCACGTCGTTGGCGATGCACATCAGTTCACCCATGGCTCCAAACGGCTGCTCGCGGTAGTCCATATCCAGCCCCGCCACCAGCACCTGCCGTCCCTCGGCCCGCCAGCGTCGGCAGTGGGTGACGAGGTGCCGATCGAAAAATTGCGCCTCATCTACCGCGACCACCAGGGCGTCGCGGTCGACCAGCTCATCCAACCGCTCGGCCGCGCCGTCTGGCACCGGCACGATGCTCCAGCGTCCCGCCAGCCGGGCGAGCCGCTCGTCCACGTCGCGCGGGCTGCCCCGGTGGGAAAACTCCGGCACCAGCACTTGGACCGACAAACCCGCAATCAGTGCCCGCTCAACCAGCCGGGCCAGCTCTGTGGACTTCCCCGAAAACATTTCGCCCGCAATCACCTTGATAAAGCCCGCCATCGGCCTTGGATCCCTCCGACTGCCATTCGACAATCCAGGCCCGCAGTCCTTCGTGAGCCCGCACCTGATCTTAGCCGGCGTCTCGCTCGCGGTCCCAACCGGCGCCACCAGCACGTCGGCGTGGTCCAGCAGAAAGCGGGCAAACCGGCTCCCATCACCCCCACCGGGTACGGGCAGCCACACGAAGATCCCCCCATAGGCTTGGGGACCACGATCCCCGCACCACGGAGTCCGTCCACCACCAGATCGCGTCGTCGCGGATAGAGGGCGGTTGAGGCATCGACCCACACGTCGCCCTGCTCCAGCGCCACGGCGGTGGCTTGAATCGCCCCAAACTGGCTGCAGTGCAGGTGGTCCGGCAGGGTCTCGAACGCGGCGATCACGTCAGATCCCCCGGCCACCAGCCCAATCCGCCCGCCCGCCATGTGAAAGGTTTTCGAGAGGATTAACACCTTCATGCCCACCTCGCGGGCGCCCGGTTCTGCCAGGAGCGACCGCGCACGGCCACCGTCAAACACCATGTCACCGTACGCGAGGTCCTGAGCCAGCAGGCCGCCGGTGCGCCGGGCCCACGCGGCGGCGCCCACCAGCGTGTCCGACGTGGCCAGTGCTCCGGTGGGGTTGTGGGGGTAGTTCAAAAACATGAGGCGGGCGTCAGGCAGACGGGCAAAGTCCGGCTGATACCCGTCCCCTGCCATGAGCGGGTAGGCGAGGCGCCGGGCTTCCGCCAGCGCGATGCCCGCGTCGTAGTCGGGATAGCCGGGATCTGGAACCAGGACGCCGTCCCCCTCGTTCGCCGCGAGCAGCGACAGCTCGGCCAGGCCCACCTTGACGCCAATGACCCCCGCCACCTCGCGCATGGGGTCGAGTACCACGCCGTAGCGGCGGTGCCACCAGTGGCTGGCGGCTTCTATTAAAGGGGCCAGGCCGCGAAACGATCCATAGCGTTGGTGCTGCGGATCGGCGGCGGCGGCGAGCGCCTTGAGGAGCCCCGGTGGCGTGGGGTCGACGGGATTGCCCTGCCCCAGGTTGATGATGCGCTGCCCCGCGCGCTGGCGGGCCGTCGCTTCGGCCATCAGCCCGGCAAAAAACTGTGCGGGCAGCCGCGAAACCCGGTCCGCTGGTTGAAAGGCCATCAGGAACGAGCCTTGGCGCGCACGGGTTCGTCCTAGTACAGGGCCACCCAGCCCGCCGGACCGCCAAACAGTCGCGCCGCAGTGATGGGTCGCGAGGCGAATCACATCCCGGCTCCGGTAGTCCCGGGCCGCGGCCAGCACGTCGAACGCCTGGTGGAAGGGGGCCCGGATGCCTTCTGCCACCGTCGGGGCCAGGGGGCTCGGGGCCCCCAGGGCCCCAGGAACGGTGGCGACGCCGCGGCGGTCGTGATACAGAACCATCTGGTTCAGCACAAGGGTCGCGGCCTCCCCGTCATGGCGGTGGTCCTAGGAGGCTGTCCATTAATTCGGCTATAGCGGGGTGAAAGGCAGGAAACAGGAGAGACGAGGGCGAAGGACCGGAGTACC
>JAJZWS010000116.1 GCA_021846565.1 Bacillota bacterium | reverse complement strand
GTGGGTTCGAATCCCACTCTCTCCGCCATGTTTTGCGGAGGGATGGCCGAGCGGTTTAAGGCGCACGCTTGGAAAGCGTGTTGATGGGCAACTGTCGCGGGGGTTCGAATCCCCCTCCCTCCGCCACGTTTGACCCGCGTGCCGCATCGATCAGGTCCCGTGCGTGCGACACCTGTGAACCCCGTCAGGCCCGGAAGGGAGCAGCGGTAAGCGGGATCGTCGTAGTGCCACGGAGCAGTCTGGTCGGTGCGGCAGGTGGGTCAATTTTTCTTTCTGGATCCATGAGGGCGGTGGGAGCACTGGCGACGCCATGCATGCGCAGCCCGGGTAGTATGATGAGTGCGACACGCTGGATTTGGCTTCGTGGAAGGGGAACAACCCGGTGGCGCGCCAGGCGTTGTACCGTGCATATCGTCCGCGCCGCTTCCAGGATGTTGTGGGCCAGGACGCCGTGGTGGCCGTGCTGCGGGAAAGCATTCGCCGCCAGCAGCTCACGCATGCCTATCTGTTGACCGGGCCCCGCGGGACCGGGAAAACCAGCCTGGCACGTATTTTGGCGACGGCCGCCACGTGTGACGCCCCCGACGACGGCGAGCCCTGCGGGCACTGCCCCTCCTGCCAGGCGGCCCAGAGCGGTGGACACCTGGACATCATTGAAATTGACGGTGCCAGCAATCGCGGCATTGACGATGTGCGCGACCTGCGCGAGAAAGTTTTGTATGCGCCCGCGGTGGGGCGGCGAAAAGTTTATATTGTGGACGAGATTCACATGATGACCGAACCGGCGTTCAATGCGTTCCTGAAGACGCTGGAGGAGCCCCCGCCGCACGTCGTGTTCATCTTTGCCACGACCGCCCCGCAGAAGCTTCCCATCACGGTGTTGTCGCGCTGCCAGCGCTTTGAAGTGCGTCGCCTGCCGGTGCCGCTCATCCAGCGCCATCTCCAGTGGATCGTGGAGCAGGAGGGCGCTATCGCCGAAACAGCGGCACTGTTGCGGATTGCCGAGGCCAGCGATGGCGGGATGCGCGACGCAGAGTCCCTGCTGGACCAGGTGATGGCGGGTGGGGCCGTCACCGACGCCCGCGTGACCGAGGTGTTGGGCGGATTGGACGATAGCCGTCTGACGGGCCTGATTCGCGCCCTGCTGGCAGGTGACGTGCCCGCCCTGCTGGCGGCCGCCCACGACGCGTACCAGGCGGGTGCGGATGCCCTCCAGCTGCTGCGGGAGGTGGCGGTGCGCCTGCAGGATGTGTGGGTGGGGCAGACGGTGGGCGACGCCGCCTCGGAGCTGGCCCAGACGCGCACCCGTCAGGTTCAGGATGTCCTTCCTGCCCAGGCTGACTGGTTTTCTGCCATTGAGCGCTTGGCTGAGGCGGAATCCCGGCTGCGCGGAGCGTTTCCGGCCCAGCTGGTGGTGGAACTGGCGCTGGTGCGGGCCGCGGGCGCCCTCAGGGAAGATCGCCGGGCGGCGGACATCGCGGTGCCGCCTACTCCAGCGGCAGAGCGGGTGCGTCCTGGCCTCGCGCCGGCCCCAACTTCCCCCGCCCCCCGCCCGGCGGCGGCGGACCGGAGCGCGACGGCGCGCTCCGCGGCGCCACGCACGCCGCCAATGCCCGCTGACGCGTCGGGCGAACGGCCGGAGGTGGGGCGGTTTCGGCGGGCGGTGGACCGCCTGCGCAAGAGTCGGCCGATGACGGCGGCGCTCCTGGTGGGGGCCACGGTCAACCGGCGGGCGGATGGGTTGCACGTGCAGGTGCCCAACGTGTTCAGTCGCCACGTGTTGACCCAGGACGTGGCTACCGGCCACTTCGCGTCCATGGTGGCGGCCGTGCATGAGGAGTGGGGCGAAGCGATCGCGGTGGTCGTGGACGACGTGGTGGCGGCCGACCCGCCGGCGGCGGTGCACCAGACGACCGCCTCGACGGCCGGCGATGCGCGGGACGAGGCGGTGCGGCGCACGCGCGCGCTGTTTGGCGATCAGGTGGTGGTCTCGGTGGCCACTGGGAGCGGACGGGTGGCTGCGACGGCGGGGCCGGCGGGTACGGACGCGCCGGAAGGCGATGGCCGACAGGACGATGGACAGGACCACGAAGGAGGGGCGTCCGATGGGATTTAACCCACAGAACATGAACAAAATGATGAAGCAGGTTCAACAGATGCAGAAGCAGATGGCCGAAGCCCAGGAAGCGCTGGGCCAGGAGACGGTGGAGGCGACCGCCGGCGGCGGCATGGTGCGGGTGGTCATGACGGGGCATGGGGAGATCGTCTCGGTGGAGATTCTACGCGAGGCGGTCGATCCCGACGACGTGGAGATGCTCGAGGACCTGGTGCTGTCGGCGGTGCGCGAGGGCCAAGACAAGGCCCGCGCGCTGGCGGAGGAGCGGCTCGGAGCCATCACCGGGGGGATGGGACTGCCGGGTGGGCTGTTTTAGATGACCTACCCCACCCCGATTCAGGAGTTGGTGGACCAGTTGGCGCGGTTGCCGGGCGTGGGCCCCAAGACCGCGCAGCGGCTCGCGTTCTTTTTGCTGAACCTGCCTCCCGGGGAGGCGGAGCGGCTGTCCCGCGCGATTGACCGTGCACGCCAGGAGATTCGGTACTGCAGTGTGTGCTTCAACTTCACCGACCAGGACCCGTGCCAGCTGTGTCGACATCCCGGACGCGACGCGGCCCTCCTGATGGTGGTGGAGCAGCCCAAGGACGTGGTGGCGATGGAGAAGATGCGCGAGTATCGGGGGCGCTACCACGTCCTGCACGGGGCGCTTTCCCCCATGGAGGGCATTGGTCCGGACGATTTGAAGATTCGGCCGCTGGTGCAGCGGCTGGCGGGCGGAGACGTCCGGGAACTGATCATTGCGACCGGCTCCAGCCTGGAGGGCGAGGCGACGGCGCTGTACTTAAGCCGATTGTTTCTAGCCACCGAGTCGTTTCGTGTGACACGCATCGCACGCGGCATCCCCATGGGGGGCGACTTGGATTACACGGATGAGATGACCTTGCTGAAAGCCCTCGAAAATCGCCAAGACGTGTAGCGCGACTGCTGGGAGCGCCGCTCCTTTTTCGACCAAGCCGCCACCGGCCAGGCTCTACCATGCCTGCCAAGACCCTAATCTGGCTTGGGAGGCAAGACTATGGCGGACAAGCCCGCATGGCGCTGGAGCCGACGTAGCGTCCGGCGTCCCGGATGGGACAAGGAGCAGGTGGCCGAGGCGTTTCGCGAATGGCGTGCGGTTGAGCAGTACTTCCAACAAGTCACCGATCCGGGTTTGGTCGACCACGCAATTTACTTGCTGAAGGCCGCAGAAGAGAAATACCGCGTTTGCCTCCAGAACGCCCGCCACCGCGGCGCATAAGGCTCGTCCCCCGTGCATAGCCCGTGTGGGGGAGTGTCGGTGGATCCGCGGCTGAGCTTGGCGCTGTTGGCGGCAGTGGCGCTGGGGTTGCTGGGGGTGCGGCTGTTTTGGCGGCCGCTGCGCTGGGCGCTGCGGCTAGCGCTCCGCGTGGTGGTGGGGGCCCTCGCGCTGTACGCCTGGGATGCGTGGGCCCCATGGCCGCATCTGACCGTCGCGGTCAACCCGCTCACGGCAGGCACGGTCGGCGCGCTGGGGGTGCCCGGCTTTCTGTTGTTGCTGGTTGTGCGCCACCTAGTGTGACCCGGTCCCCCGTGATCCCTGATCGGACGAGCAGCTCCACGCGTCCGATACGATGAGAGCGCGAGCGGCTGCCTATGGGCGGCGGCCGCGGCTCAGCGGCAGCGCGAAGGTGCGTGGCGTGTATGGACCGAAGCCTTAACACTTGGCCGATGCGGCTGCCCGACGACGGAGCCGCCCTGGATGGGCTGGACGGGACCTTGACCACCCACCAGATGTACGTGGTGACGGCGGGCCCCGACGAGCTCGCTCTACCTGGAGCCCGTGCCGATGCTGACCCGGCGCTTGGGCGTGGACAACTGCTCTTCGCCGACTCGGCTGTGGGAACGCGGATGGGTGGCGGGCGGGGGCGTGCACCGTGTGGTTGGAAACGCCAAATGGGAAAGTCCCGGCGATGCGGGCGTGCCAGGCGATGGGGCTCACGCTGTGCGGGCTGGACCTCACGCGGTCCCGTGGCACTGGCTTACGTGGCGCATGCGTTCCCACGGAGTGACCGACTTTCCCGACCCTACCATCGTGAACGGGCAGATCACCTTCGCCGGAAGGGCGGCAGCGGTCGCTCGCCTCAGTTCCAGTCGGTAATACCGCGTGCCAGCACTACCTTGCGGGAGCAACCGGACCGTGAGCATGTATAGTGGTCCTAGGAATTTAGACAAGCCCTGAAGTCCCCCCGCAGTACACTCGGTGTTTTAGCCGCCCCCAAAGGGCCCTAAGCTGACGGCGTTGCCGGTCTCCCCGTTGCTGGGTAGACTGGCCACGTTGCCATCTTGCGGGAAAGGAAAGCGCCCGGGACTGCGAATGCTTGCTCAAGGCATTCTCCCGGACGCGCAGGGTCTGAACTGCATGGTCAGTA
>JAJZWS010000053.1 GCA_021846565.1 Bacillota bacterium | reverse complement strand
CGGGCCGCCACCTTCTCCCATCCAGACTGTACTGTCGGTACCGGATTCTCACCGGTTCCTGCCGATTGGCTCGCGGACTTGGCGCACGAGGCGCATCACCGCCGATCCGGAATTGGGGTTGCCCCCTCACCGTGCCCCGAAGGTTGTCGTGAAACTATTGTAGGCGCCGACGGCGCCGAGGTCAAGGTAGGCCAGCGAGCTGGGTGGGCCTCGCGATTGTGAGGGGCGCCATATTGGAGGCGAGGCCGAGCGCGGTCGCCCCCGCAGGCTGTAGATGGCCTAGCCGCAGGCAGCGGGAGGTCCAGTCTCCGGACGGAGATGCGGGGTGTTGTGCCGGCGGCAGGAGGCCGAGACATTTTGGGCGGGCGTCGGGCGTCGGCCCGTCCCGGTCTGCAAGGCTTCCGCTACGGCCACCAAGATAGCGTGGAGGGCCGGCGTCGTCCGGTCTCTGACGGCATTCAGCTGGAGCGCGATCGGCTTTTGTTTGTTGGACCGGCCTACGGCATCGGTTGCATTAAAGCGCGAGTCGACTTACGTTGCCGGCCCGGAAACTCCTACGGTGGCCGAGCGCGCCTGATTCGTCGACGCGCAGACCGTCCGCCACTCTCGCGCACTCTGAGGGCCGTCTTGCGGATTTATTAGCTGACCCGTCCCGAGATTCACGGCCATCGCCCAATCAGCCTCGTAGGAACCCAGGCACACATAGTTGCTGCTAAATTGGTAAATCATCGGAGGGTATCCCGTCCGATATGTTCGAGACTGGTTATCTTTCTGCCAAATCCAAATGGGGCGTCCCACTTGATTGCCTAAAAACGTTATGTTCGATCCGTAAAGGCTCCCATGCCAGCAAACCGTCACGGCGATGTGCCAGCGCTGGCTGGCCTGTGACTCGCGGGCGGGCGAACAAAGGTTGATGTGGCCCGCAAACGGCGGGTAGGCCGTGATTGACCGGGCCGCGGGGGTTGGGATGGCCGTAGGCCGGGACGTTGGGGGTGGGAAACTTGCAGGCTGCGCCCCACACCCTGCCGCGATCCACCCCACTGCGGCCATGCTGACGAAGGCCGTGGCCCATTTGCGACGCATCACCGTCACCAATCCTTAGAACGTCGAGACGAAGCCGACTGCGCAGGCGCGGGGCACATAGAAGTTCTGGACGTACTTGAATCCCCGGGCAAGCCACGACGACCTTCCCGCAGCCAACCGAAGAGCGTCCTGGTTTGCCCCCGGGGCTATCCCCATTGGATCCGCAACAAGATGCGTGGTGTGGCACCTTGCTGATGTATCTAGTAACGACGAAGGGACGATTGATGTTACAGCGGAAATGTTCGGCGGTGACTTCGGCGGGCGGTCGATGGACCAAGCGACCACGCCGGTCACAGGCCCGGCGGCGCACGACCCGGCATCCGACGGTGCCGCCGCTCTGGCCGCCAGCCAGCACGAACGGCAGGGCCGGTTCCGGCATCTCGCCGGCTCGAGCCGCATGGCGTGCACCCAACCCCATGGACCGGTGGCGGGCGCCATATTGAAGGTGACGAAGCGAATGCCGCCCTGGGGCAAGATTCTGGGGCGATCGGACGTCTGTCGGGAGGACAGGCTCCACCTGGGAGCTTACACCAGGGTGAAGCGTATTAAGATGTAACCGGTCATGCGGGCTCGGGGTGCGGGCGCGGCGCATTACCCCTAACCGTTCCCATGGACCGGCTGTCCGTGAGACGTTGACTGGTGACGCCGTGCCCGACGCGATCCTTGGCGTATGGCGTCGGGGTGCGGCCCCGTTCCGGCCAGGCGGAACGAGGCGCCAAAGAGAGTAAGCGGGCTCGTGCGACCCCCGCTTACGGCGTTTCGATTGGTCAGCAGGCCAACCGCTGATTTGCAGGGTTTCCCGTGGCCTACCGGGGTGGGCATCGACTCGCTCCCTAAAGAAGCGCTCGCAAGTTTTCCTGGATGGGCTGTGATTCCGGCGACTGGCCGAGCGGGCTCACGTGGAGTTCGGCCGCCACAGCCTCGAAGGCGGTGGGCGATTGGTCCTTGCCAGGTGAGCACGCGGCCCCCAACCGGTCCCGGTAGGCATCCACGAGCTCCTCCAGGTCTTCGACAGCGCCCTGGAGGTGGCGTTTGGGGCCTGATGCGCGGGCTCCAGTGGGCAGCGGCGGCCGGTGCCCGAACGCTGACCCGGGCGCGGGTGCCGTGCCCCGTTGCCAGACACTACACGCTAAGTTGCGGCCGCCGAGGAGGGGACCCCTTAGGCGAACCAAAGCTGGGCTCGACACCAGGTGCTCGTCAAGGGGATGGGGATTCCCGCGCTGTCCTTAGGATGTCAGCGCAAGTGGCGTCGCTCGGCTATGTCCCATGCCTATTGGCTCGCTGACGATGGCCGTACCTGCGGGGGCGTTGGCGCCTAGCGTCCGCCACCATCCACAGGTTCAGCACGCCCATCAGCAGGTTCAGTTCCAGGTCGTGTGGTTCCTGGAATCCCAACGTCAAGAAAAACAAGGCATTCAAGGCGGCCAAAGTTGCTGGGGGCAACCACATGTCCCGGCGGAGAACGAGCAGCAATCCGAACGTCACCTCGACGACGCCAAGGGCTAATCCGAGCACCGCGGCATGGGGGAACACCCAGTGGCGAATCAAACTGGCCAGGGGTGTCGTGGGCAACGCGGCGGTTACGCGGGGCACCATCCAGACCGCCGCTGGGGTGACAAGCTTGTAGACGCCTCTCCAGACAAAGTATCCGCCAATCAGGATGCGAACGGCATATCCCCAGCGGTTATTCGCCAACATGTCGCGCCTCCTTCTCCCGGGTTCCACACGGGCGCTCCGCCACTCAGAGACGGCAGGACAAACGTTCGCGTCCCGGCCGACGCCGCCCTCTCCAGCCCTGAAGGGAAGTGGGCGCACGCACGCATGATGATGCAGGCGATGACAGGCCAGCTATGGTCATCACCGCTGGGCACGCCACGTCATCTCGCACGTCCTTTACCTGAAGTCGACGGCGGCCACACCCGCCACAACCTCAGCATAGCATGTGCGTGTGAGCGCCCTTGGACCGCCGAGGGCATCGGCGGAGAACTCGCAAGGGGAAATTTAAAAGTGACCGTCCATCGTGTAACGAGACTTGACAATCCGGACGGCCCGCGGGCATCCTTAAGGAGATAATCGCCATAATCTCCAGAGGAGGTCCTTTCGCATGAACCGACTGAGGATCATGGGCTGGGCGGGGGGAGCTGGCGTCAGCGAGGTTCTTGTTGACGGGCGCGGTCACCCACGCCGCAGGTCTCAACCCGGGATCGTCGTCGAACACGCTGCCCGCCATCAGGTCGTGCGGCGTCGCGTGTGACAATGGCGCGGTGGGCACCCAGGTCACCTACCGCTACCGCCCGGGGTACTATACGTACACCAATGTGTTTTCCGGCACGGTGCCCGGTACCGGCACATACAACTTTCACTGGCAAAACAGCGTCACCGAGGGGACGTCGTCGTCGCGCTTCCAGTACACGTATCTGACAAGCGGAACCTACAGCGGCCAAGGTTATGCGGACTGGGGTTACCTTTGGGCGTTCAACGACACCGGGAAGCAGTACGACGTGCACAAGAGCTATGCGTGATACACGGTTTCCACCTACGAAAACCCGCCGACCGACTGGACCATCAATAGTGGGGTGAACTACTCCAATCCAGCCCAGATGGACAAGTTCGTGTGGGTCAATGTCAATTGTGGGGGGAGTCTCAGTGGTGTTAAAGGTCAGTCGTTCCAGAATCTCTACAACATCTACCCCAGCTAGTCGGGGTGATGGCGGCCGGAGGCGACGCAGCCATGCAGGGACACGTACATGGCTGGGGGCTGGGCTGGGGGTGGCCGTCCTGGCCGCCGGGTGTGGCAGTGGGGCACCGGTGGCCGTCACGCCACCCCTGTTCACCGCCCACGCCGCCAAAGAGTTGCAGGCCGACCTGTCCAAGGTTCCCTTCCAGATGGCGCTGCCGACATGGCTGCCGTCGGGATGGGCGGTGACCAACGTGAACCTGACCCCGCCGCCTACCTTGCCGACCGGTGGGCTGGCGCCGCATGGGCATACCGTGGTCATGTTTCGTGCGGCTCCCAAGCACGGCACGGCGTTCGTCTTCATCACGGAGCTGGTGGGCCATGGGCACATTACGTCCACGACCGTGCACCTAGACGGCTACACGCTGCAGGAGTCGCCCCCCGCGCCGCCCAACATGTGGCGGGGGGTGCTCGTCAACGGGCTGCCGCACGGCGTATCGGGCTTGCTGTCCGGGCCAAAGGATTCGTTTGGCACCCTGAATCATATCGCCGTGATGCTGAAAGACAGCGCCAGCGGATAACGATCCGCACCCCACCGCCGCTCGCCTCATTGCGGGCGGCGGTGGGGCGCCTAATCACCGGACGTGGCGACGTAGGACAGTTTACTCGGGGTCGTGACGCCCTCTGGCCTGTCCTCGACGCTATTCGTCGGTCGGAGCGGGGGCTGGCCGCTCGGGTAGAACCAGGGCGCCGTAAATCTCTTCACAGCTCGCCACGATTCGGCGTGCGTCGTCCAGGGCTTGACCGGCATGCGCGGGCTTGAATTCCTTCAGGAGATTTAGTCCGGTGCCCAACGGGATGTAGCGCGGCGCACTTCGTGCAGCGTCAGCGTGGTCGCCGCGACCCGCAACTCCTCCAGCCCAGGATACGCGTCGAGCAGTCCGTCCATCACGTGGCCCAACGCGTGCACGAAGGGAAAGTAGACGGATCGGGCCACATACAAAGCCTTCAGCGCCTTCTCGGCCGCTTGCTCGGCGTGGGAGCATGCCGGGTGCGGGTGCCCGTCCGCCAAGAGGGCGGCGGCGTCCAAGTCGCTGCGCGCCGCCAGCTAGTCCGCGGCCGCCCCGGTCCCGAGGTACTTCATGGCTGTACCTCCCGTGCGTGGCGAAACACGGGGTGTTCTTGGGCCTCGGCCCATTCGTTGGGGCGAAAAATCAGCAAGTCGACGGGCAGCGCCGAATGGAGCGTCACCAGGAGAGCGGTCGCCTGGTCCAGCCGGCTGGCATCTGACTGCTCGGGCAGGATGACGGCCAAGTCCAGGTCGCTGCTGGCCCCGGCGTCACCGCGCGCGACGGACCCAAACACCCACACACTGTGCGCCCCGGCCGCACGAAACACGCGGCACGCTCGCCTGGCCTCCCGCCACAGCTGATCGCGCCGGTCCTCGCGCTGCTTCAATCGGTCTGCCAGCGACATGGTGTCCACAGCGCGCACCCCCCAGCGCCTGCCAGTATAACGAGACCACGGACGAAGCAGCACTGGGGCCATGTGGACCCGCGCGCGCTACGGACCCGCCCGGTGGGCACTCCACAGACGGAACGTGCCCTGCGCAGCCATCAGCGCAGCCAGGGTGAAAGCCCACGTCGGCCCTACCAACGTCCAGATGCCCGCCACCGCCACGTTGGCGATGAGCTGGCTCACGCCCAGCGACGCCTCCACCCGCCCGAACCCGCGTCCCCGTTCCCCCGGGGTCATCCGACCGAGCATCCACGGCTGGCGGGCACTTTCCCAGCCCGCCGTCACCGCGCCCGCCGCGGCGAACAGCCCACCCCACAAAATCACGTGCACCCCTGGCAGGGCAAAGCCGGCCAGCGTCAGGACCCCGAGCGTGCCTGCCATCCAGAGGACCGCGCCCGCCCCCATTTTGTCCGCCCAGATTCCGGCGGGATAGGCGCAGGCGGCGTAAAACACGTTGAACACCACGTACAGCAAAATGGCGGTGACCACCCCGTTGTGGGGGACGGCCCGCTCCACCCGGAGGATGAACAGCGTGGGCGCGACCCATCCCACCTGAAATTGTGCCAGCGCCACCAGTCCCCGTCGGTACGCGGGGCTCACGGCCGTCTGCAGGGTGGCGTGGGGCTTCGGTGGCCGGTGGTCGCGGACCCACCACAACACGACCACCACCGCCAGCGCACCCGGCACGGCGCTCCACGCAAGCAGCGTGCGGCTGCCCAGGGTGGCCACCAGCAGCAGCGCCGCGACGGGGCCCAAGACGGCGCCGGCGGTGTCCCACGCTTCGCGGAACCCATACGCGCGTCCGCGGTGGCGCTCGGGCACTTCCTCTGCCAGCAGGGTGCTGCGGATGGGGCCTCTCATGCCGCGTCCCGTCCAGGCCAGCGTGCGAATGACCACGATCCAGGGCCAGAAGAACACGAGCGCCATCAGGGCCTTTAAGGCGGTGGCCAGGTAGCCCACCACCACCCAGCGCTGGCGGCGCGGGCTTTGGTCGGCCAGCGCGCCGCCCCACAAACCGGCTCCCGCCTGGGCCAGCAGCGACACTCCCTCGACGAGGCCGAGCGCAATCGGCGGCGCGCCGAGTGCGGTCAGGAACCCCGGGATAAGCGCGGTGGCCAGTTCGTGCCCGAAGTCGGAGAAAAAAGAAGCGGCCGAGAACCCCTTGACGGCGGGGGTCAGCCACGTCTCGGACTCCGGCGGCACTACGGGTGGTGTCGTCGATGAGGACATCGTGTCACTCCATTCGTGGGTTTTGGTTGGCGGTCGCCGACGGAAAGTGCTCCGCACGGGGCGGCTGCCGTTCGGGGGACGCTTCGCCAAAGAGGCGGCGGTACAACGGCTCCGCGTACGCGGTAGGCTCCGGGGCGCCCGGCCGGAGGACGAACGGGCCGGCCGGGCCGTCTGGCGGTCCAGCCCGCAAAAACGTGGCGGTGGGGTACGTCGACTGCAGAGAGGACGCCAACTCGTACAGGTGCGTCACCAGCTCTACACGAACCCCGGAATCCACCAGCGCCTCAATGACTCCGGTCCCGATGGCGGACCCTTCGCTCTCGTTGGTCGACTGAAACGGCTCGTTGGCCAACACCAGCCCCTGGGGCGCCAGATGGTTGACAATGTCGCGGAGTCGACTCAGTTCCTCATCCAGCTTGCCGTGTGCGAGATCGCGGTCTTCCTCGCGTTTGAAGTGGGTGAAGACGCCTGTGACAATAGGAGCCTGCAGCGCCGCTGCGGGCACAAAGAGGCCCGCCTGCATCAGCAGCTGGGAGAGGCCTAACGCGCGCAGCAGCGTCGACTTTCCCCCGCGGTTGGCCCCGGTGATGACCAAGAGGCGGGCGTCGTTGGCCTCGACATCATTGGCCACCGGCGCCGCCTGCTGCTGCAGCGCGAGCGATGGGTCCCAAATTCGGGTGGCATATAATGAAGACGAGGAACCCGGCGGCGCGGGATCGGGGAGGGTGAGCGGGCCGTAGGGAGCCAGTGCGTGGTAGAGACTCTGCGCTGCCAGATAGAATGCGGTTTCGGACTCCAGCGCCTGCAGGAAGGCCAGGACGTGGTCGACGGATTGGGCTAGCGCCCGCGCCGTGCCTTCGAGCCCCCGATTTTTCCACTCGCCCAAGAACCGGTGGCCCGCGTCGTCGCGGGGATGGACGACAAAGCTCCCAGCGGCCTCGCGGCGGCGGAGAAGGCGGCGTGCCGACCAGCCGCGGGGCCCGGGCGGCTCCAGCCGCACCGTCTGGTCCGCGCTGCGAAGGCCCGCGCCCAATCGGGCACTCATGAGGACGCCGCCGGAAAACGCCAGGGTGCGGAGCTCGTCGTCGACCTGGGCCAGGTAGGTGTCATCCAGTTCCCTCTGCAGCGTATGGGTCAATCCCCTAAAGGCCGCCGACTGAAAGTCGGCCCGGTGCGCATCGGCCACCGCCCGCAGCTCGCGCAGGGTGGACACCAGGAGCCCCATCGCGCGCCGCGAGGCGTGCAGTATCGAATCGGCGCGCCGAGTGAAGAGGCCCGCGCGCTCGCGGCGGGCGGCCGCCGCCCCATCCCGAGACAGCGTGTGCCACGCCTGCACCGGCTCGGGATGGGCCAGACAATCGGTCCAGGCCGCCTGCCGGTAGCGGATGATGGCGGGGTCGAGGAGGGGGGTTAGGAGCGCCTGGCGCGCCACGCGGTCCAGCAACGCCTCTCCGCCCGTCATCGCCTCGAAAAGCGGCGGGAGTTGCAAATCCTGGATGATGGGCTCGTGGCCCCAGGGCAGGGGGGCGGTGACGTCTAGGTCGCGATCGGGAAACACCAAGTGGACGTTCACGATGGGGGTCCCCCAAGCTGCTCGCGGATGTGGTCGTAGTTGAGGCCGTGCCGGGCCGCGAGGGAGGCGGCGTAAGCCCGCCCGTCGCTGGGTTGGCGCACCAGGCGGAACGCGCGGGTGCCGGAGAGCTCGGACGCCATCAGCGCCACCACGCTGACGGTGGCGTCGGACAGGCGGGACAGCTCCTCAAGAAAGGTCACGTACACCGTCCGGGCGCCCAGGGTGGTCAGGCGCTCCAGCACACGGCGGCCCAGCTCGCGCCCGTCGCGCACCGTCGTGGCACTAAAGGCCTCGTTGATGATGACGATGCTGTCTGGGGTGGCGGTCGCCAAGATGTCCCGGAGCCGTCGGAGCTCGGCCTCCAGTTTGCTTTCCGGGTGCCCGGCCTCTTCTTCTCGCTCGAAGTGCGTGAAAATCTGGTCAAATCGTGACACGCTCGCGCGCTCAGCCGGCACGGGGCAGCCGAGCTGCGCCAGGTAGTGCACCACCGCAAACAGCCGCGCATAGGTGGTCTTGCCTCCCTGGTTGGGGCCCGACACCACCAGAATGTGCTCGGGGCCCATGAGCAGAAAGTCGTTGCACACGATCTGACCGGGCGGCATGACGTCCATCAAAGCCGGGTGGAACGCGCCGCGAATGACCACCGGCCCTGGCCGGGCCGCCACTGTGGGGTAGCAGACCGGCAACCCGGCAGCGCGCCAGCGCTCGACATAGTCGTGATACGCCAGATACCACTGAGACTCCCGATCCAGGCGGGCCACCGTCTCGGGGAGATAGTCGGCGTAGTCGCGATGAAACGTTGCCAGCCGCTGGAACACGTCCGGCTGGAGCTGGGCCACCAGCTCGAGAATGCGGGTCTCAATATGGTTCAGGTCCCCACTGGGCGCCTCCTGAAACTGATACGGCGCCACCGGGCCCTGCCGAAACCGCGCAAATGTGTCGGCGACGCGCGCCCCGTAATCCGCTTCTCCCTGATAGCGTCGCACAACGACGCGGCTGCCCTGAATGTGGACGACATGCTGCACAGCCGCCAGCTCTCGGACGAGCGCGGTGGCTGCCTCCGTCATAGCCCGAAAGCGTTCCGACGCGCGATATTGCTGGAGATAGTCAGCGGTGGCCCTTAAGCCGGCTGATGCGGGGGCAGCCGCGACGAGTTGGTCTGTCAGGCGTGCGACGGTTTGGCCGTACCGCGTGACGCCTTCCAAGAACCAGCGGTCCTGCTGTCGGGGGTGTCTCAAGCGCCGGGAAAGGTCCCCGCACTGACGCACGTCCCGCATGCCCTCGCCAAAGTGGGTGAGCGCATCCGAGATGCCCGGTGTCTCCAGGTCCCGAAACACGGCTTGGCGATGGCCGATCGCGGGGCCCGATGTCAGCGGGGCGTAAAACACCGCTTGCAAATGGTATTCGTCGCGCCCGGCAGTGACATCGCCCACCACACGGTCCAGCAGCACGTCGCGAAAGTAAGTCGGCTCCTGGACTTCGGCCGACTCGGCCCGGGCGCTGGGCTCGATCGGGTAGAGAAGACTCATCCGCTTGCACCCCCTGCCTCACGTCATGTCGGGCCAGGAAACGCAAACAAGCTCCTGGCGGGCCTCTTTGCCCAGACCAGGAGCCATTGGACCGATTGGTCGCGTCGCCTCCGCGAGCTCCACCGCGTTGGTCTGAAGCGTAGCACATGGGCCGGGGGGGTGTCGACCGAGTCGCCTGCTGGACCCAGCACGACGCGACGAGTGCGGCGCCCGGTCTGTAACCGAGATGAAAGGCCGTTCACGCCAACGATGGGCGTCCGAAAGGGTCCTGGGACCTCGAAACCTGCGAAAACCCGTGATTGTCGCGGCCGCATCTGCGCCGCCAACCTTCAGAACGCCGGTGACTCGTCAGACAGTTCGCGTTCGCGCGGCAATCGCTTGTGCTCACAAGCGGCGGCGCCCATAATTTCAGCCAGCGGCAGTGCATCCAAGCGAGGTCGGGCAGTCGAGCGTAGGGTGGATGGAGGAGGCGCGGCGGTGGCACGGTGGAATTTTGGACGTGACGTGATGGACGGCTGGGCGGCGAGCAACCCAGAGGGATCGGCGCTGTATGTGCTGCGGGATCGAGCCCATGCTGATACGGTGTCGTTTGCGCAGCTGCAGGTGGTGACCAACCGCCTCGTCTCCCGTTTTCGGCAGGCCGGGGTGCAGGCACAAGACCGAGTCATGGTGGTGGTGGGCAAGGATCCCGCATTTTGGCCCATCATGGTGGCGCTGATCAAGCTGGGGGCCGTGCCGATGCCAGGCACGACGCAGTTGACGCCCCGAGACATTCGGTACCGGCTCGCGTTGTCCGACGCCCATCTCGTCATTGTCAACAGCGAGACGGCCGCGCGGGTGGCGGCGGACCCCGACGTCAGCGCCGCCATCCGCGTCGGCTGGGTCGTGGGTGGAGAATCGCCAACCCCGGCGTGGAGTCGGCTGGATCCTTTCCACGAGGAGTTGGGAGATCCGGACGACGGAGGCAATCCGACGGATGAAGGGGACCCGTGCCTCCTTTACTTCACGTCAGGCACGACGGGTCATCCGAAGATGGTGCTGCACAACGAGACCTATCCCCGCGCCCATCGGGTCACGGGCGACTGGCTTGGTGTCCGCCCGGGTGACATCCACTGGAACCTGTCGGACACCGGGTGGGCCAAGGCGGCGTGGAGCTCGCTGTTTGGACCCTGGATGGCTGGCGCGACGGTGGTGGTGGACCCCATGGCGGGCCGATTTGACGCGCGAGAGATGCTCGAGTATCTCGCGGGCCATCCCATCACCAGCATCTGTGCCGCCCCGACCATCTACCGGATGCTGGTGCAGGAGGACTTGAGTCAGTATGCCCTGCCCCACCTCACGTCCGCCGTCGGTGCCGGCGAACCCCTCAATCCAGAGGTGATTGACGCGTTTCGCCGCGCGACGGGACTGACCATCCGCGACGGCTATGGTCAGACCGAGACGGTCCTGCTGGTGGGCAACCGGCCCGGCGTGCCCGTGAAACCGGGATCGATGGGTCAACCGTCGGCGGGATTTGACGTGGATGTCATCGACGAGGCCGGGGAGCGGTTGCCGGCCGACCGCGAAGGCGATATTGCCGTGTGGATGGGGGACGCGCCGCCCGAAGGTCTGTACCAAGGGTACTGGCGGGACGACGCCGAGACCGCGAGCCGGCGCCGGGGACCCTGGTACGTCACGGGGGACCGGGCGATGCGGGACCGAGACGGGTACCTGTGGTTTGTCGGCCGCGCGGACGACGTGATCCTGAGTGCGGGCTACCGAATCGGACCATTCGAGGTGGAATCTGCCTTGGTGGAGCATCCGGCCGTCATGGAGGCGGCCGTGGTGTCGTCACCCGACGCGATCCGCGGGGAGATTGTCAAAGCGTTCGTGATTCTCGCGCCGGGCGTGGAGCCGTCCGAGGCGCTCGTCGCCGACTTGCAGGAGCACGTCAAGGCGGTCACCGCTCCGTACAAATACCCTCGCGCCATTGACTTTGTCGCCGAACTGCCGAAGACGATTTCCGGAAAGATTCGACGCGTGGAGTTGCGAGACCGTGAGTGGGGCCGCGAGCCCCCGACCCCATAGACGGCAGCGGCAGACCCGCACCTTGCGGGGGCGCCGAGCGCAGTCACAGGCATGCTTCCTGGGGGAGGTGGCGAATCACCGCAGTACAGTCGGCGACTCGCAGCGCGCGCATCGAGACGGGACGCGGCCCGCGCCGCCGTGGCCCGGTGGGCACCCGCACGGGTCACGGTTGTCAAGGCTGGGTGGCTTCAGCAGGCGGTGGTCCAACGACTGCCTCCACCGTCCTTCTCCTTCGTGCGCCGGTGGGGCCTGGCCCGGCTCACGGTCATCATCGCGTACTGCAGCCTGGGAGCGTACAAGGACGAGACCGTGACGAGTGGGCTGACCAGCACCGTGCCCCCGAGCGAACGGCTCAGGATCGGCCAGGCGGGCGACCCCGAAAGCGTCGCCCGCCTGCATCGGCTGGCTGTAGGGCACCCGGCCCGGCGGTCAGCGTGGTGCGCGGCCCGCACGGCGGCTTGGCGGCCGCAAGGAACGCCCGCGCAGCCGCTGCGCACCGGCTCGGGCCCTTTGTGGATGCGGGTGACGAACTGCACCCCGCAATCCTTGCGCCGGCACGGGCCCTGTTGGCGGCGTCTGCAAGGTGAGGACGGTGGATGGGTGGATGGGTGGGTTTGGGGACCGTCGCGAGGTGTGGCCACGTGACCACCGGCTTCCCGCATCTGCTGCACCACAATTCGTTTCCGGCCGGGGCGAGGTGGGGCGGCGCGACGCGTTTCTCCAGGCGGGACGGATCGACCTCGCGCTGGCGCACGGTCTGGAGGATGGGGACGCTGGCATCGGGCTCTGGCTGGCGCCGAGTCCTTGCCGGGCCCCGGCACCGGCATCGCCTTAGGGCGGACTCCATGTCGCGCGGGGATCGTCCCCGCAGTCTGTCTGCCGCCCGCTTCCGCCCCAACCCCATCGGTGGGGTGAAAGTGGTGTACCAATATGCGGTGCGGCTCGCGCAGCGCGGCCCCGACGTCAAGGTGCTCCACACGCGGCGGCTCACCCCAGCAACGGGGCCGGTGGGGCAAATGTCCTGCGGTGGGAAGCGGCGTGAGCTGGTCCGAGGCTTTTGGTTCGGTGACCGGTCCCTGGCGCGGCTCCGGTTCTCGACGCACGGTGAGCGTGTGCTGGTCGAGCCGCCCGACGTGCGGGTGGCGGCGTTCCGGTGGTTACGTGGCGGGGCGGCAGGCAGCACGACAACCGGCGCGGTGAACTCATGATCCGGTGGCAACCCGGTAAGTGTCCCCTGAAGGGGATGGGGCTCGCGGGAGGAGCAGACAGGGTGGGGGCGGATGCCGGGTCGCCGTCATGAGCTTCGCCACAGTGGGAGGGGGCTCATCGAGTCGCCGGGCCGTTGCCGCTTGGGAATGACATCGTGCCGGCCACGGTGTCACGGCGGGACCCGTTTGCCCTCGGCCCTGGGCTGGCCGCCCATCGGGCGGACAGCCCAGGGCCAGCTAATGCTGCTCACGGAAGCATTGGGGTATGTCGCGGCCGCGCTCCGGACGACACCCAACGACACTCCGGTGGCGCCATCCAACACCCAGAGGGTCAGGCGGCGAGGCCAGGGGACCGTATGCTAGGATATCGATCCAGGGGGCGGGAAATGGCGCTGGGTGTACCGCTGGACAGCTTGCTGGCCATTGACGTGGGCAATACCCACATTAAGCTGGGCCTCCGCCAGGATGGCCAGTGGACCCATGAATGGCGCATGTCCACGGATGTGCGGCGCACTGCGGATGAATATCGACAGCCGCTCAAAGGATTTTTGGCCGAGGCGGGTTTCGACATGGTGGACAACGTAGTGCTGGCCAGCGTCGTCCCGTTGCTGACCCCAGCCTTCATCCGGGTCGGCGAAGCGCTTTCGGAGGGCCGGGTGTTGGAGGTGGCGCCGCCCGGCTTCGGGATGGAGGTGTCGTACACCCCTCCTGAAAGCCTCGGCGCCGACCGATTCGCCAACGCCCTGGCCGCGTATGCGCTGTGTCGGCAGGCCGTGGTGGTGGTGGACGTCGGCACCACCACCACGGTGGACGCCGTGTCGGCCGTGGGGTGCTTTCTGGGAGGCGCCATTGCTCCCGGCCCGCACTTTATGGCCCAGGCACTAGCGGAGGGGACGGCCCAACTGCCCATGATTCCCCCGTCGCTGATCGAAGCGGCGCTGGGCAGCGCGACCCATGAAGCCATCCAGGTGGGCGTCGCGCAGACGCTGGTGGGCAGTGTAGACCGGTTGGTGCGCCGCACCTGGCGGCTGTTAGGGGTGGAGTGTCCCGTCGTCCTAACGGGCGGATGGGGTGCCCGACTGGCGCCGCTGCTGGACTTTCCGGTCCACCTCGTGCCCAGGCTCACCCTAGACGGGCTCGCGCTCTGCGCGGATTATCTTTTGGCCGGCCGGCCGCTTGCGCGGTCGGCCGGAACGGGAGGGGGATAAGCGTGTCCACGGTGAGTGTGGAGATCCAAGCGGACCAGGGGGTGGCTCGTCTCACCATCACGCGGCCCGAGGCGCTGAACGCGCTGAATCGGCACGTGTTGGAGGACCTGGCGGAGGCCGTCGGCACGCTGGAGGATGATCCGGATGTCCGCGTCCTGGTGGTTACCGGGGCCGGTCGCGCCTTTGTGGCCGGGGCGGACATCGCCGAAATTGCCGGGCTGCCCGGCGGGGCCGCGGCGGAAGCGTTTAGCCGTCGGGGCCAGGGGGTGTTTGACCGTCTGGCGGCCAGTCGCTTGGTGAGCATCATGGCCATCAACGGATATGCCCTGGGAGGCGGTCTGGAGCTGGCCCTGGCGGGCGACCTGCGGCTCATCGCGGAAAGTGCCCGGGTGGGGCTTCCGGAAATCGGACTCGGCATCATTCCCGGATTTGGTGGCACACAGCGGCTGTCCCGGCTCGTCGGTGAAGGTCGTGCGCTCGAGTTAGTCCTGACCGGTCGGCAGATTCCCGCGACCGAAGCCTGGCGGATGGGATTGGCCAACCAGGTGGTCCCCGACGCCGACTTGCTGGCGTCGGCCGACCGGCTGGCCCAAGAGCTCGCGGCCAAGGCGCCGGTGGCGCTCCGCGCCGCCAAACGGGCGGTGCGCGGCGGGCTGGACCACGAGTTGGCCACCGGCCTCGCGGAGGAGGCGGCTTGGTTTGGTCACGTGGCGGCGACCCAAGACGCGCGCGAGGGGACCGATGCGTTCTTGAGCAAGCGCTCACCGCACTTCACGGGCCGGTAGTGCCGGGAGGTGGGTGGCCGAGGCGTTGAACCAACGGACCCGGCGGTGCGTTGGTCAAGGCAGGGAATCAATTGGAGGCTGAAGGGACTGACCTGGGCGGTATGGACGAACTGGAGGAGAGTCGGGCGGTAGGCTCCCACGGGATGGGACCCGAGGCGTTTGAAGCGGTGTTGGACCAGCTGGACCGCGTGGTGGTGGGCAAGCGGGAGGTGGCGCGCCTGCTGCTGGCGGCGATGGTGGCGGGCGGCCATGTGTTGCTGGTGGACGTGCCGGGGGTGGCCAAGACGCGCCTGAGCCGGGCGTTTGCCGCGTCGCTGGCGCTGGGCTTCCAGCGCATTCAGGGGACGCCCGACCTGTTGCCGGGCGACGTGGTGGGGGTGTCGGTGTACGACCCCCGCACCGCCGACTTCACGTACCGGCCCGGGCCGGTGCTGTCCCATTTGGTGCTGGTGGACGAAATCAATCGGGCCACGCCGCGCACGCAGGCGGCGCTGTTGGAATGCATGGAGGAACGCCAAGTGACGGTGGACGGCGCGACGCATCCGGTGCCCGAGCCGTTCATGGTGTTGGCGACCGAGAACCCGGTGGAAATGGAAGGCACGTACCCGCTGCCGGAGGCGCAGCTGGACCGCTTCCTGCTGTCCACGACGGTGGGCTATCCCTCGGCGGCCGAGGAGCTGGACATGATGCGGCGGCTGGGGACCGACGATCCCCTGGCGACGCTCACGCCGGTGGCGAGCGCAGCGGACGTGGCCACCTGGCGGCGGGAAGCGGCCCGCGTGCGGGTGGACCCGGTGGTGGAACAGTACGTGGTGGCGCTGGTGCGCGCCACGCGGGAGCAACCCGGCATTCGGCTGGGCGCCAGTCCGCGCGCCACCCTGGCGCTGATTCGCACGGTGCGCGCGTGGGCGTATCTGACTGGCCGCGGCTACGTGCTGCCCGACGACGTAAAGCGGATGGCGGTGCCGGTGTTGGGGCATCGTCTCTTGATGGCGGCGGACGCCGAGGTGCTGGGGGACAGCGGCGCCGACGCGGTGCGGCGGGTGCTGGAGGTTGTGGCGGCCCCCACGGAAACTCCATGAACCTGCGCCAGGGCGACTGGGTGCGGACCTTTTTCATCCTGGCGGCCCTCGGAGGCCTGGTTTTCGGCGTTCCGGTGGTGAGTGCCGCCGCTGCGTTTCTGTTTGTGCTCGCGCTGGCGGCGGAGTGGCTGGCCACCCGAAGTCTCGAGACCCTGAAGGTGGCTCACCGGACCAGTACGGCGGCCGTGGTCATCGGCGACGTGGCCGAGGTGTGGGTCACCGTCGAGCATCCTCGGCCGTGGCCGCTGACCGCCGTTCACTTCGAGGACACGATCCCCACGGGGCTGGAGGTGGCCGATCCGAAGCCGCGGGGCTATCAAAAGATGGCGCTGGGCAGCGCCGTCTGGGGCGCGTTTTCCGTGGGCCCCCAGGAGCGGGTGCGGCATCGGGTGGCGGTCATCGCCCGGGAGCGGGGCCGGTGGCTCATGGGGCCCATGCGGGTGTGGGGCGGGGATCCCTTGGGGTGGACCCAGTTCGAGCGCTTTGCGCCGGATCGGGCGGTGCTGACCGTCTACCCCCAGCTATTTCCGGTGCCGCGCGGGTTTCTGAATCCGAACCGGCCCCAGGGCGAGCGCCGGGGACCGCCGTGGAATCCTCCCGACCCCCTGCGGGTGGTGGGCGTGCGCCCGTACCAGCCGGGAGATTCCCGTCGCCTGATCCACCCTCATGCCACCGCCCACACCGGGACGCTGCAGGTGAAGCGCCTGGAGCCGGAAGGGGATGAGCAGCTGGAGCTCTTGGCGTTGGCAGCCACGGCTCCCTACATCTGGGAGGGGGTCGACCGCGACCGGTTTGAATCGCTGGTATCGGCGGTGGCCTCCGTAGGAGACATGTTTCTCCGCAGTGGGTCGGCGCTGGGCCTTTCGCTGGTGGGTTCGGTGTACGGCTGGCCGCGGGGCGTCAACCTGCCACCCGGGCGGGGTCCCGAGCACTGGGCTCGGGTCATGACGGCACTGGCCTGGGTGCAGCCGGGAGGCGGGCAGGGGCACGACCTGGCCCCGGCCCTGTTGCGCCTTTCCCGGCGACTCCGGCCCGGGGCGCACCTCATGTACTTTGCGTGTTTTCATCAGCCGGCGTGGACGCCCTTGCTGCAGCGGCTGGTGCAGCGCGGCGTCCAGGTGACGTTTGTGCCCGTGGCCATGACGGAGGCGGTCCCTGATGTGTCGGGTATTCGCGTGCGTCCGTGGAGCCCGGGCCTGGTGACGCCATAATGCGCCGCACATTGACCTTTGTTCTGGAAGTGGGCTGGGTGGCCGCCTGGGCACTCAGGCTGGGCGTGGGCGAGGTGGTGCCCGTGATGGCGGTGGCGGGCCTCGCGGCCGCTTGGGCTCGGCGCCGCGGCGCGTGGGCGCTGTTGGTGTGGGTGGGGATGGTGGCCGCGGGCGCCTTTGTCGCCGGCCCATGGGGCGTGCTGTTTGCCGTCGTGGCGCTGTGGCGGGGCGCTTCGCCCATTGACCCGGAGCATCCCGCCGTTTACGAGCGCATCGCGATCGCGCTTGGTGGCGCGGCCATTTTGGCCGCCAACACCTCCGCGTACACCTGGGTCCTCCCGGCGGTGCTGGCGGTGGGGCTGGTTACCGCGCTGGCCACGACGCGCGAACCGGATATCCCGCTTGGAACCCATGTGCGGCTTGCCGTGTGGCTGGCAGCCGGGGGGCTGGTCGCGGGACTGGTGGTGCTGGGGCTGGCAGCGTGGGCGCCGTGGCAGTACCTCGGTGGGGCGCTGCGGGCGTTGCTGTTTGCGATTGGGCACCTGCTGCCCACGTTTGGTCTGCACACGCATGTCGCCAAGCCGCCGACCAGCCACGTCCATCCGCGCCACAACCGGCCTCCGCATCAGCGCTCGGGAACGGCGACTAACCCGTTGCCATTTTTGATTTTTATCGGGCTCGTTGTCCTCACCGGCGCCTACTTTGCGGTCCGGGCGCTGGCTCGGGCCGGGTGGCCCGAGCTGGAGCGCACCGACAATGTGGATCGGGAGGGGCTGGCGGTAGACCCTTGGGCCACGGCGGCGGGCGGCCGTGCCGTGCTGACGCGGCGGGTGGTGCAGCGGCACATGCGGCTTTTGGCCCGCACGGGGCAGCGTCCAGAGACGGGCGAGACCGTCCGGGAGTGGCTCGGGCGGCTTTACGGCGACACGGCCGCCGACGTCGTGCCGCGTCTGGTGGACCTTTATGAGGCGGTGCGCTATGGCGGCGTGGTCGACGATGCCGCGCGCGCCCGCACGGCTCAGCGCCTCTGGCCGGCCGCACCCCCGGCGGCGGACGCCTCCCCAGACGGCCGGGAGGACCGCCAGCCGTGAAACAGGGCGTGGCGGCTGCGCTGGTGTTTCTGGAGTGGCGCCAGCTGGTCAACAATGTGCGGGGCATCGTGCAGGTCCCGCGGCGGCTGGTGGTTTATGCCGTCCTCCTGTTTTTTGCTCTGCGCTTCTTCGTCTTGGCGCCCGCGGCGACCGGCGGTCCCGTGCAGGTGCCGCCCGGGCTTTCGGTCTGGCTACCCGTGCTGGTGGGGCTGGCGCTCCTGGTGCCCTGGGCGGCGCCTCAGCCGGCCGCCCTCTTTGTCAGTCCGGCCGATCGGACATTTCTGGTGGCGGTGCGGGGACAGCCCCGGGCGCTGGTGGCGCGCCATTTGTATCACCGGTACGCCGTGAGCTTGCGCTCCCTGTTGAGCCTGGTGGTGCTAATCCTCGTGTTCAGCCGGTCGGGCGGGGTGCTGGGCGTGGCGGTGTGGTTGGTGCCCACCGCCGCGGTGTATTTCGTGGCGGCCAGGCTGGCGGCGGGCGCGCTCCACGCCCGCCGCGTGCCGGTGACCGGGCTGGCGCTGGCCGCCGCCCTGGGCTGGCTGGTCCTCACGGTGGCGCTCCGCTGGCCGCCGGCCGTGCACGGCGCGGTGGGTGCGTGGCCGCTGGCCGCGACGCTGGTCCAGGGCAACGCGTGGCCCACGGTGCTGGCGTGGCTGGCGCTGACCGGGGCCGTGACCGTGGCGGGGGTGCTGTGGGCGGTGCCGCCGTCGACCGACGACTGGCAGCTGGTGGACCGCTGGGCCCTGGTGGATGCCATGCGCGCGGGGGGAGGGGACCGCCGCGAGCTGTTTCGTCGGCAGATGGCCCGTCGGTTGAGTCGGGGGCGCGGGGGAGAGCGGCCGTCCCACGTCTTTCAGTGGAGCGGACCCGGAGCCGTGGTGGAGATGGAGGCACTGACGACGCTGCGCCAGATGGCCCAGGCGCCCTGGATGACCGCGCTGTTGGGGGCAGCGGCGCTGGGGGGCGGTGTCCTCGTGGCCCGCGGAGGCCGGCCCGCCGTGGTGATGTGGCTTTTGGCGATGGCGTATACGGGCGTCATGTTCACGTCGGTGCAGTCCCGCTTGGTGGGGAGCCACCCGATTGCCCGCGACCCCTTGGTGATCGGCGCGCCTGGGTCCGGCTTTGTCCACGTGCTGGCGGAGGAAGCGATGGGCTGGGCGGCCGGCGTGCTGTTTTGGGGGGGAGCGGTGCTGGTGGCCCTAGTCGTGGGGCTCCCTGCCCGGTGGGGCGTGGGGGCGCTCGGGCTGGTGGCGGCAGGGCAGGCCATGGTGCAGAGCCTGCGCCTCCTGTACTGGACCTTGTTTCCCACCTTGTTTGAGCGACAGGTGTTGGGCCGGCTGGTGTCTTTGGTCGCCGCGGGGATATTGGTTGGAATTCCCGCCGTCCCCGTGCTGGTGCTGCCGTGGGCGGTGGGGGTGCCTACGGCCGCGGGGCTGGCACTGGCCGAGGCGGCCCTGCTGTCCTGGTGGGCCGCACACCGGCTGGAGTGGGGCCGGGGTCCCGTGCCCGCCCTGGGTCAGGAGCGTTGACGAGAGCAGGCGATGGAGGGAAGGTCCGGTGATGAGCAGGTGACATACGACCGCGAAGCGCGTGGGCCCGAACGGCTTGAGGTGCAGAACCTGACCAAGCGTTTCGGCAAAACCACGGCCGTCGACCGCTTGTCGTTTGAGGTAGAGGCCGGCCACATTGTGGGGTTGGTGGGGCCGAATGGGGCGGGGAAAACCACGACGCTGTACTGTCTGGCGGGTCTCGTGCCAGCGGATGGCGGCGAGGTGCGGTGGGATGGCCGGGCTTTGCGCCATGAGCACGGCCGGGTGGGCTTGGTGCCCGAGTCGCCGGAGGTGTATCCTGCGCTCACCGTGTATGAGCATCTGGGATTTCTGGCGCGCCTCTATCGGCTGCCGCCCGGATGGCCGGCGGAGGCCGAGCGCTGGATGGAGCGGCTGGACTTGGTGCGGCATCGGGACAAGGTTGGCGGGGCCCTTTCCAAGGGGCTTCGCCAGCGGGTTATTCTGGCGGGCGCCGGCCTGGTGCGCGCACGGCTGCTGCTGGTGGATGAACCCATGATTGGCCTCGACCCCATGGGCCAGCGCGAGGTGCGCCAACTGCTCCGAGAGATGACCGCCGACGGCGCGGCGGTGGTGTTGAGCTCACACCAGCTCGGGCTGGTGGAGACGCTGGCCGAGTCCGTCGTGATCTTGGACGAGGGAAGAAAGCGTGCCGCCGGCAGCATCGCGGCGCTGCGGCAGGCGGCAGGCCTCTCCGCTGAGGACAGCCTGGAAACCGTTTTCTTCCGAGTGCTTGGTCGGAACCGTGAGGGCCGTGAGGACACGACCGAGGGGCGCCCTTAAGCCCCCTCGGTCTTCCGGTGTGACCCGCCCGGGTCAGCGGGACCCGGTACTGGCTGTTCGCGCTCGTCATGCCGTTGTTGACCACGCACGGTCATGCTGTCCAGGGTGGGTGCCCACAGCACCGGCAGTTGTTGCACCGCATATTGCTGGTGCGCGTTGAACCGTGCGGCCACCGGTTGGGGCGTGCCGGCGGCATAGGTGGCGCGCATCAGGCGGGTCATCTGGGCGTTGGCATAGCCGCCGGGGTTGAACCCGGCGGTGGGGGGGAACAGCCCGCCGCCCGACGGGTAGTAGTCCGGCTCGTAACTCGACTTAAAGCCCACCTGCATGGCCCAGTGAGCCGATTCGGTGGGATTACCGATGAGATTCGACACCGAGGTGATGGACGGGGGATCCAACGTCACGTCAATCCCCTCTTTGCCCCCAGCCTGCTTCATAAGCCTCGTTGGCGACGCTGGCGGATCCCGTTTGGTAAAGCAGCGGAAACGCGAACCGCTGTCCCTGGGGCATTGACCAGAACCCCGTTCTGGAGGTTCCTGCCATGACGCTTCAGAAGCGGCAGACCGCGGCTCGGATCGTACGGATAGGGGATCGTGCGCCGCAGTCAAAAAACACCTTGGGGGGGTGGACCGGCACCGGGTCCAGCGAGGGCGACGCGAGCCCATGGTGCGCCGCCTGAATGATCGCCTTCTGGTTGATTCCCCTCTGCAGGGCGTGGTGGACGTAAAGATGCGAGAACAGGCCCCCGACGCTGTCCGTGTGGCTGCGCAGAGTGACCAGCACGAGGAAGTAACCCAGCAGCCGGTGGGAACTTACGTGATAGCCGACCAGGCCTTTGGCGGACGCGTACAGGGAGAACGACATGGGCGATGTCCACCGACCCTCGGTGCCGGGCCGCGAACGGGCTGGCCGACGATCCCTCGTACAGGTAGGGGACCTTCTTGAAGTGTGCCGGATGCGGGCGGTCGCAGTGCGGATTGGCTAAACGTCCAGTAGCTGTCGTGCACGCTCTGGCTGATGCCGTAGGGGGCATCATCGCCCATGCACGGGATGGCTGGGCTGATTGGACACGCGGGCAATCCAGTCCAGTTCTTGGGTCATGTGGGGGTACCGGTTCCATACGGGCGGCACCGGCACCTGTTGCGACCAGCCGTCGTGCAGAAACCAGACGGGATTCACCGGGGCCGTGGTGGTGACCACGAGGGTGTGCGGCCCCTCGACCGTGACGGACTGCCAGTCGGCGGGCACGCCTCCTCGCCGCCGAAACAACACGGCAGCACGGAGGTGGCGGCACGCGATGCCTTGATAAGTTTTGAGACGTACGCCACGTTGGCGGCCGTCACCGGCGTGCCGTTCGACCAGTGCCCCTTGGGGTTCATGTGAATCGTATACGTCTGGTCGTGATTCGTGACCGTGATGTCGGGCGCAAACGACCGGCCGTAATCGTTGGTGTCCGTGCGACGGATCCACAACAGCGAGGGACATGTGGGCCTGCTGATACTGCCGCCGCTCACCGTGCCGCCGTTGGATGACGGTACCACGGGGCCACCCGCTGAGCGGGGTTGGCGGGTTTAAGGCAAAGTGAGGACAGTGGGTGCGCCCCCGCATGCGCTGGCCCCCAGCGGCATGGCGGCCACTTCGGCGCCCCACGCCCGGATATCCAAAATCGGCTTGCATGAGCCCGCTTTGAGCGCTCCTTGGCGGAAAATCGTGCCGTTGGCAAACGGCTCAGGGTGTCCTGGGTGGGGAAGACTGATACTCACCTTTCCCGGCGCCGCTTTGTGTGCGTGCGGGCGCTGCGACCCACGCCGGATCAGGCCGATCGGATGACGATCGGGCCTATGCCGCGTTCCCACGGCGCGTTCCGCTTGACGGGCGGCGTCGCGGAGAAGCGGGGAAACGAGAAAGGGCAAAGACACACGAGGGAAAAGCGTGCCGGATGCGAGGGAGATGGAGGAAGGGCCGGTTGCGGCCCTTCCTCCCGTAGGACACGATGCGTTAGCTCTTGGGGGCCGACGGTGCCGTCGAGCCGTACGCCACGTTGAAGCCGTCGGTGTCGCTGTCCGGCACTGACGGGGTGGACACCTGGGTCCGACGCTGAATCATCACGCCGCCATCGGCCGTGACCAGGCCGGGATTGCCGCCGTTGACCGTGCCGGGGTTGAAGGTGGTTTGGCCATAATGGGCCAGCGTGGCCACGTGTCCTCCGATGGTGGGGGCCTCCTCGATCCACTCGGCCGAGGTGCCGGGGCCGCTGTAGGCCTGCACCGTACTGAACGTCCAGTTCTGGGTGATGTCCGTAAGGGTGATGGTCCAGTCCCCGTTGCCGTCGTTGACAATGCTGGCGCTCATGTGGTCGCCGGCGGCCACCGGATCGGAAATTTCGGTCTCTGCAGCAGGTAGAATTTCCCACCATGCGTAGTACTGCGCTCCGCCCGAGGCATAATCCTGCTCGGTTCCGGTCTGAATCAAGTTGCTGTTGTTGAACCCGTCGATGCCAATCCAGCTGGACGAATACGTGGGACCTTTGGTGCGGCTGACGGTGGGCACCACCCACTGGCCCGTGATGGCACTGTACGTGCTGGTGTCGAGCGCGTAGCCCGACCAGTTGGAGGACGCCCACCCATAGGCGGACGGGGAGGCTGTGCCCCCATGGCCATGGCCGTTGCCGTGGGGTCCCTGACCGGGATTCGCCACCTGGCGGGGGGCGTTGACAATACCCGCGGCGGCCAGGGCCGGCGCTGAGACGGGGGCGGAGATGAGTAGCAGACCCCCAGCTGCCAGCAGCGTCGCCGCGGTCTTCATGAATTGGCGCATCGTTCGGAAACTCCCTTCGCGTCTGGTTGGGAACGAGGGCCCGTAGGGCGGACGATCCCCCGGGGACGCCCGACGGCGGCCACCGAGCCATTCGTCTTGTCACGTGATTCGCCACCGGGTTCCCGATCCCTTCCCAATCGCTCCATGAGATGGCTTGCGGATCAAAAAAATGTCAGGCGCAACGATGTCGGTCGTTTGTCCCAGTTAACGGCGGGCTTAAGGTGTCGGGCGGTCGCAGGGGGCCGAACCCGGGCCGGGGTGATGGCCGTTGCGCCGACGTGGGGATGGTGTCGCGCGCCGCCGCCCGGAACTTTCCCGGACGAAGGGGGCGTCCTCGCGGACGACGGCCGGGAGGATCAAGAGGGGCAGGAGTGCCGCCGGCGGGATGTGGGCTGAGGTGAGGCGGCTCGACCAAGAACCTTGGTGGGGACCCGGGCCAGCTAACGCGGCCCAGCCGGCGGCGGCGCGATCCCCTGGTCTGCCCGCCGCCGGGTGCCCTCGTCCAGCACCGCGCGCAGCACGCGGTCCGCGGCCGCCAAGTCGCCCGGGTCGACCTGGTCGACCAGAGCCTGGTTCAGGGAGCCCATCGCCTCGGCCACCGCGGCGGCATAGGCGTGGCCGGCGGCCGTCAGGATGACATTCATGCGCCGGCCATCGTGGGGATCGGGCTCCGTGGTGGCATAGCCTCGGTCCAGCAAGCCGCTGACGAACTTGCGGCCTGCCTGGCGCGTCACGTTCAGAAGCGGGCCCACCTGGGTGATGGCCAGCGGACCGGCCAGAAGCCGCCGCATGATCCACGCGTCGGTGCGTCGATAGCCCGGATAGCCGCGCTCTTCTAAGGCCGCCGCCATCTGCGCTACCCAGCTGGCGCGCGCCAGCGCCAGCAAATCCCCAAATCGGTACGATCCTGTTGACACCCTGCCCATGACCCCATCATACCCCTAGATAAGCAACCAGGTTTCATAGATGAAGGTGGGCGCGAATGGAAGTGGCCGCACTGCTGGCGCTGCTCGGATTGGGGGGCACCGTGGGGAGCCTGCTGTACCTCCACCTGGTGCCCACCGGGCTGTCCCCGATTCAGAACCCCGTCAGCCCGTACGGCATCACGCCGTATCGCGGTGGGTACCGCGCCGCCACCCTGGCGTTTGCCTTAGGAGCCCCGTCATAATAATGTCATCATGGTGTAATGGTATAGTTCCATTCGCCATGAAAGGCATCGTGCGTGACATGCAGGGCGTGGAATTCTGCATCCGTCACGACGATCCCGGTCGGATAGGGGCCCTCGTCGTACTCCGCGTGCACGGTCAGGCCGGTGGTGGTGGTGGCGCTGGCGATACACTGGACCAAGGTTTCGAAGCTGGTCAGCGGCCGGCGCGCCAGGCGCGACTTAGCACGCTGAACAACCGGTGCTCGATCTTGTTCCCCTGGCTGGTGCCCGGGGGGAGGTGACTGACCTGGATCGTCAGGTCCAGGTCCGTCGCCAAGCGTTGGAGC
>JAJZWS010000052.1 GCA_021846565.1 Bacillota bacterium | reverse complement strand
CGCTGACGCTACGAAACCGAAAGTCGTCTACCGATTCCGATTCAGTTGTCAAGGTCCGCGCCTCCCGGCAGTCGCCCACCGGTCGGACAGCACTCGCAATGATACGCCCCCTGAACACCAGATGCAACACCCCAGTAGCACTTCCCCCAACTTTTTTCCGGCCGGCTCGATCACGCCCTCCGCACCCGCCGCCGAACCAGAAACGGCAGCAGATACGCCAACGTGGCGGCCGGCACACGCCACAGCAGCCGCGGCGACAGCGCCGCGCCGAGTGCTGCCCGCGCATGCGCGCGATCGCCCATTAAACGAAGCGCGACGAAAAACCGCAGATGGTGCCACGCCTCAATCGTGCCGAAGCCGACCGGCGCCGTGGCGCGATGCTTGTCCAAAAGACCGTGCATCGTTTGATACACCCGCCACACGTCCTTGCTGTACCCGGTCGGCACGTCGCGGTACACCACCAGCGGGCGGTTGAGCTTTACCACGCCCGCCGCCTGTGCAGCCCGTACCCAGAGGTCCCAATCCTCGGCACCATCCACTGCAGCATCGAACCCTCCCAGGGTGCGCGCCAGTGCGGTGCGCATCAACACGGTGGACGTTTGAAAGCGATTCAACACCAAGCAGTCCCGGTAGGTCAGCCGCGACCAGGGTGTGCCCGGCGCGGATGCACGCGCCACATCCTCACGCGGTCGCTCACGGACCCAATCGCACGCCACCAGACCGACCGTCGGTTCGCTGTCCAGCACATGGCCCTGCAGCGCCAGCTTGTCCGGCAACCATTCGTCATCGGCATCCAAAAACGCCAGGTAGGGAGACGACGCCTCGGCAATGCCGCGATTGCGGGCCCGGCTGGGGCCCGCATTCTCCTGCACCATCACGCGGACGGAGGGGACCTCCTGGAATGCATCGCGCACGGCGTCAGCGCTGCCGTCCGTCGATCCATCGTCCACCACCAGCACTTCCGCCGGCGGCGGCACCTGGCGGAGCGCGGAGGCAATCGCGTCGACCACCGTGTCCCGATTGTTGTAAACCGGCACCACCACCGTCACGGGCACCGGCATCGGCTCGGACGTCACGGCATCACCGGCGCGGGGCCCTCAGCCACCACGCGTCGCACGACCTCGCGGTCATCCAACAGGACCCGCCGAGCGCCCATCACCTGTTCACGCTCCGGGCCGCGGCCCGTGATCAACACCACGTCGCCGGCGGCAGCTTCCGTCACCGCCATGCGAATGGCCCGCGTCCGGTCCAATTCCACCGCGTGGGGGCGGCAGCCAGCAGCCAGCAGCCCTTCCGCCAATTCCTCCGCAATGGCGCCCGGCTCCTCTTCATTGGGACTGTCGGCCGTCAGCACGACCCGATCCGCCAACCGACCGGCAATACGGCCCATCAGCGGCCGTTTTCCGCGGTCGCGGCCCCCGCGTGCGCCAAACACCAGCCAGACGCGCCCCGTGGGGGCGGCAAGGCGCCGCACCGTGTGGAGCACCTGCTCCAGCCCGTCCGGCGTGTGCGCGTAGTCCACCATCACGCGAACCGCCCCCACGTCAGACACAAGTTCCAACCGCCCGGGCACTTCTTCCAGACGGATCACCTGCGCCAGCGCGGCGTCGGGCGGGACGCCCTGCACCACCGCGGCGGCCACGGCGGCTAAGGTGTTGTACACATTGTAGCGGCCGGGAAAGGGCACGGTGATGGGCACGCCCGCCGCCCCGGCCACAAACACGGTCACATCGGTGGCATGCGGAGTCTCGTGTTCGATGTGGGCTCGCACGTCGCCACGCATGACTCCGTAAGTCAAGACCCGCGCGGCAATAGCGGGGGCGAGTTCAATCGCATGCGGATCGTCCGCATTCAGCACCGCCACGCCGTCATCGTTCAACAGGTCGGTGAACAGCCGAGCCTTAGCGGCCACGTAGTTTTCCATCGTGCCATGATAATCCAGGTGTTCGCGGGTGATGTTGGTGAGCACCGCCACCGAAAACCCGATGGCGTCCACGCGGTGTTGCACGAGTCCATGCGATGACACCTCCAACACGGCCCGTCCCAGGCCGTGTGCCACCATCTGGGCCAGTGCGCGCTGCACGTCCGGAGCATCCGGGGTGGTGAGCCAGGCATCGTCCTCCCGATCCCGCCCCGTGACGTTGCGCACACTGGACAGCATGCCCGCACCGTGGCCGTACCCCTCCAGCAGTTGTCGCAACCAGTACACGACCGAGGTTTTCCCGTTCGTACCGGTGACCCCGGTGACCATCAGCTGGCGGCCTGGCTGGCCGTAAAGCGCGGCCGCCAGCTCGGCGGCCGCGATGCGGGCCGACGGTACGACCAGTGTGGGCAGGACCGACGGCATGGGATGCTCCACCACGGCGGCCACGGCTCCGCGGGCCGCAGCGTCCGCCAAGTACTGATGCCCGTCTTCGTGCAACCCCAAAATGGCCACGAACACGTCCCCGGGGTTCACCGCCCGGGAATCCAACTGGATGCCGGTCACGGTGGGAGCCACCTCCCACTGTCCCGGGCCGACTCTGCGAATCAGCCGTTCCGCGCCGCCCATGTTTCCCCCTGCTTGCCAAGTCAAAATTGCGCCGGCGGACGTCGGCGTCGACCCCGGCGAGGCCAATATAGCATGAAGCAGCGCGCCATCCGTGACGAATGATCGGCTTAGGCGTGACCTTCGTCCGGCGGCTCGTCATCGCGGGAGTGCCCCCGTTCCCAGCGCTCCCGACGCTCGCGCCGCACCGCATCCCAAAGCACATCGCCCTCGCTGTCAACATACCGTTCGATCGGCTCGACGGTGTTTTGGGAGTCGGCAACACCGACGAACGTTTCCTCGGCGTCGACGGCCGGCGGCGCATCCTCCGTATTGTCCGACGAGCCCCACTGCATTACGGCGGCAAGAAAATCACTGCCGGTGTCCTCGACCGGGTCGCGGCCGTAGACCGTGCCGTACGGCGCAGACACCACGTCTTCTTCCGGGGGCCGGGCGGCGGCGTAGGGCGGATCCTCCGCGCAGCGCAGGCACCAGACAGACTCCGGCCGGGCCTCCAGGCGCTCGGATGCAATCGCCCGACCACATTGGTCACACCGGCCGTACGTGTGCTCATCCCACTTCTCCAAGGCACGCTGCGCCTCGGCCAGGTGCCGGCTCAGGCCCTGCACCAATCCCACATCCAACTCCCGACCGAACACAGTGGTGGCGTTGTCGGCGGGGTGATTGTCATAGGACGACGGCTCATGCGCCCAGTCCGACTCGGGTTCCGCTAGTTCACGCCGAATGTCAGCGGACAGCGCCGCGAGCCGATGCATCACGTGCGCAATGCGCTGAACCGTCTCACCGGGGGACGCGTCTGACCGGCCGCCGCCGAATCTTTTCATATCCCCACCACCAGCATCTCGCGCAAGAACCGCCAAAACAGCTCGGGGACGCCCACGGCCTGCACCTCGGCCGCCGCCACGAGCGCCACCTCGGTCCTCACGCCGTCGGCGGTGGCGATGTGCGCGACGCCCAGCCGCTGCCCGGCGTGCACCGGCGCCTCGACCGCGTGGGGCAGCGCTACCTCCACCCGCGCCCCGCCCGCACCACGAGGGCGGGTCAGGACGACGGATCGTGAAGCCACGGCGCGTACCTGACGCACCTGTCCCCGGTGCACGGCCACCGCCCCCATGACCTGGGCCGCGTGCACGACGGTCACCGACTGAAAGTGGCTGAATCCCCAGGACAGGAGCGCGGTGGCCGCGCTGAAGCGTGCGGCCGACGTGGGCGCCCCCAAGATGACGGCAATCAGCCGGGTGCCCTGGCGCAGCGTCGTGGCCACCAGGCAGAAACCGGCGGCCTGCGTGTATCCCGTCTTCAGCCCATCCGTGCCGGGGTACGTGCGCAGCAGCCGGTTCTGGTTGACGAGCCAAAGTGTGCCCCCCTTGCCATTGCGGATGGTGCGGTTCTGCCAGGCGGAGGTGACGGTCAACAGGCCGGGCGTGTTGACGGCCGCCACGGCCAGTCGGGCCAAGTCCGCTGCGGTGCTGTAGTGTTGGAGGGATGGCAGCCCATGGGGATTGTCGAAGTGGGTCTGCGTCATGTGCAGGCGGGCGGCCTCCCGATTCATCTGCGTCACAAACGCCGCCGTAGACCCTGAAAGAAACTGCGCCACCGCCACCGACGCGTCGTTTGCCGACCCGACGGCAATGGCCGTAAGCATCTGCCGGAGCGTCAGGCGCTCGCCCGGCTCCAGCCAAATTTGACTGCCTTCGGTGCGATAAGCTTCCTCCGTCACCGGTACCCAGTCCGACAGCCGCGCCTGGCCCCGGGTAATCGCCCGAAAAGCCAACACCAGGGTCATGAGCTTGGTCACCGACGCCATCGGCAACGGGCGATGGGCATGCTGGCTCGCCAGCACCTGGCCCGTTTGTCCGTCCACCAAAATGGCCGCCCGGGCCGTGGTGGCGGGCGCCGCCGCCTGGGCCACGCCGGCCACCGGCCCCATCGCGAGCGCGGCGCACCACACCAGCACCGCCATGATGCGCCCCCTGCGTACGATCCCCTGCCAGTGCGTCACGACGCCCGCCCCCTTCTGGGTTGGTGACGCTAGTATCCGCCGGGGGACACGGCCTAATGCGGAGTCGACAGCGCTTCCCACACGACGGGGGGGCGTGGCGCCAGAGCCGCGGCCCCCGCGGAAACCTTCACGGCTTCCCGCACCCTGCGGACGGCCTGTTCCCGCTCCGACGGGGATTCGGCGTACACCCGGCCCACCGGAGCCCCCGGCGACAACCGATCGCCGGTCTTCACGAGCACGGCGACCCCGACCCGGGGGTTGACGACATCGGCCGCCACGCGGCGGCCGGCCCCGATTTCCATCGCAGCGCGTCCGATCAGGAGCGGATCGACGCGCGAGACCACGCCGGCCTCTCCCGCCCAGGTGACCAGGGCGGCAGGCGCCAGCGGCAGGCCCCGCTCCACCTGATCGACATCACCGCCCTGGGCTTGGACCCACTCGCGAAACTTGTCTCGGGCCTGCCCGCCGTCCAGTGCTGCCCGCACTTCCCGGCCCGCAGCGGCGGCCGCGTCCGGCCCGCCTGCACCGCGGGCCTGTGCCACCATGGCCGCGGACACCGCCAGCACCACAGCGCGCAAGTCCGCCGGGCCCCCACCCTGAAGCGTGGCCCACGCTTCGTTGACCTCCAATGCGTTGCCCACCGTCTGCCCCAACGGCTCCTCCATATTCGTAAGCAGAGCCTCGGCGCGGATGCCGGCACGCGACGCCACCTCCAGCATCAGCTGAGCCAGCCGGCGCCCCTCCGCGACCGAGCTGTTGAACGATCCGCGCCCGACCTTCACATCCAGCACCAGCGCCCGGGCTCCTCCCGCAATCTTTTTCGACATGATAGAGGCGGCGATGAGCGCCGGGCTGTCAACCGTCGCGGTGGCGTCCCGCAGGGCATACAAACGGCCATCGGCCGGAGCCAGTTCCCGACTCTGCGCCGCCACGGCCACTCCCACGCGCTCGACGACCTGGGCCCACTCGTCTCGCGACAGGTTCACGCGAAAGCCGGGAATGCTCTCCAACTTGTCCAGGGTGCCGCCGGTGTGCGCCAAACCGCGACCCGACATCTTGGCCACCGGAATGCCCACGCTGGCCACCAGCGGTGCCACCACCAGCGTGGTTTTATCCCCCACACCGCCGGTGGAGTGCTTGTCCACGGCCCCCGGAGAGGGCTCCAGCGGGCCCCCGGAACGGGCCAGGGCCATCGTGAATGCAAAGGTTTCCTCGGGCGACAGCCCGCGCGCATAGACCGCCGCCAGCCACGACGCCAATTGATAGTCGGGGACGCTCTGGTCCGCAGCCCCGCGGGCCACCGCCTCAAAGTGCGCGCCGTCCAGCGTGCCAGAGCCCCGCGCCGCCCTCAACACGTCCCGAAAGTCGGTCATCCGGTCAGCTCCTTCCAACGCGAGGTGCCCACGGTCGGCGGCGGCAGTCCCCACACGTCCGCCAGCGTGGCCGCCATGTCAGCCAGCGTCTGCCGTGGCCGTCCCAGTCCAGGAGCCACGCCCGCCCCCCCGACCAGCCACGGCACGTCCTCGCGCGTATGGTCGGATCCGGGCCGCGTCGGATCGCACCCATGGTCAGCGGTGATCCACAGTTGACCCGACGAGCCACAGGCCGCCAGCGCCTTTGGAACCCAGTCATCCAACTCGGCGAGCGCCCGCGCGTAGCCCGCGGCGTCTCGGCGGTGGCCAAACTGCGAGTCGAAGTCCACCAAATTGACGAAAACGAAACGCCGACCCCCGCGATCCGCCAGCGTGGTCAGGGTCTTGGCCAGGGCATCCCCATTAGACTGGGTGGTCACCCGCTCTCCGAAGCCCACACCTGAAAATATATCCCAAATTTTGCCCACCGCCACCGTCTCCACGCCCGCCCGGGCTAGCGCCGCGGTGAAAACGCCCTCCGGCGGGGGCACGGCCCAGTCATGACGACGAGGCGTCCGCACGAAAGCCCCCGGCGCGCCGGTGAACGGTCGGGCAATGACGCGCCCGACGAGGTGGGCCCCCTGCATGACGGCCCGCGCGGCGGCGCACCACGTATAGAGCGTGTCCAACGGCACCACCTCCTCGTGGGCGGCAATCTGCAGCACACTGTCGGCCGAGGTGTACACGATGGGAAACCCCGTGGCACGGTGCTCGTCCCCCAGCTCGTCAATGATCTGCGTGCCCGAAGCCGCGCGATTGCCCAGCAGCGGACGGCCGAACGCGGTCTCCAACTGGCGGACCACGGCGGGCGGGAAGCCCTGGGGATAGGTTCGGAACGGCTCCGCGACGATGGCGCCCATCATTTCCCAGTGTCCCGCCAGCGTGTCCTTCCCGGCCGCCACGGGATGGCACCGGACGGCGGACCCGGTGAGGGGTACGTCCCCGGTGCCGGGCAACGCAACCAACTCACCCAGCCCCAGACCCGCCAAGTGTGGGAGCGGCACGGGCAGGGCGTTTAGGGCGTGGCCCACCGTGTTCGCGCCGTCATCACCATAGGCACCGGCATCCGGGGCCGCCCCCACGCCGCCAGAATCCATCACCACTAGGCAAATCACCATCACCAGCCGCCCCTTTCCGCCCCCCGTCCCGTTGAGCTACGCGCGCGGGTGCGCCCGGTCGTAGACCGCTTTCAGACGGGCTCGGCTCACGTGCGTATAAATTTGGGTGGTGGAGATGTCGGCATGCCCCAACATCTCCTGCACCGATCTCAAGTCTGCCCCATTCTCCAGCAGATGGGTGGCAAAGGAGTGCCGAAGGGTGTGCGGTGTCACTTCGTGCACAATCGCGCCCAGCGCGGCGTATTTTTTGACGAGCTTCCACACGCTTTGGCGCGTCAGCGACGCCCCCCGCCAATTGACGAACAGCGCGCCCGCCCTGACAGGGCTCTGGGAAACCAGCGGCGGACGTCCCGCCGCCAAGAAGCGGTCTACGGCGCGCACCGCCGCCCGGCCCACTGGAATCAGGCGCTCCCTCTCTCCTTTCCCGCGACACCGGAGGCGGGGCGGCGAAGTGTCCCAGTCGTCGACGGTCAGCGCCACCAATTCACTCACCCGAAGCCCCGTGGCATAGAGCAACTCCAAGATCGCCCGGTCGCGCAGGCCCACCGGATCATTCACCGGACAGGCAGCCAGCATGGCTTCCACCTGCTCCACTGTCAGCACGCGGGGCAGGGGCCGCACCAGCCGCGGCGAGGACAGATGGCGCGTGGGGTCGGGCCCCGCACCGCCCGCATCCTCCTGATACCCAAAGAAGGACCGCAACGCCGCGAGCCGCCGCGCCACCGTGGCCTCGCTCAAGCCCCGCCGGGCCAGGTACCGAAGATATTGCCGCACCGACGCCACCGGGTCTTCGGCCTCGCCTCCTGCCCCATCCTGGACAAACCGGGCGTAGTCGCGCAAATCCCGTTCATAGGCATGCAGGGTGTTGCGGGCCAACCCGCGCTCCAGCGCCAGGTAGTCGAGGTATTCGCCAATGACCCCGTCCCAGTTCATCGTCACTCCCCATCCCAGGGGTTCGACGCCGCCCGACGCGTTCCTGCCGGGGAACCACGCAAGGCGGGAAAGCGCGAAATGCCCCCGCCCCACAGGGGGCAGAGACATTTCTCCGAGGGACAGACCGCCGGCTACGAGCCGCCCAAGAGGGATTCCGCAGGCACATGCTCCAAGCCATGAGCCACCGCCACGGCCCGGTAGGTCACGCGCCCGCGATAAGTGTTGAGCCCATGCCGCAGCGGCGCGTCGTCCGTCAGGGCGCGCACGACCCCACGTCCCGCCAGGGATCGTGCGTAAGGCAACGTCGCGTGCGTCAATGCCAGTGTGGACGTGCGCGGGACGGCGCCGGGCATGTTGGCCACTGCGTAGTGAATGACGCCGTGGCGCTCGTAGGTGGGTTGGGAATGCGTCGTGACGCGGTCAATGGTCGCGATGCTGCCGCCCTGGTCAATGGCCACATCGATGATGACCGCTCCCGGCTTCATGCTGCGAACCATGTCCTCGGTGACCAGATGCGGTGCTCGCGCGCCGGGAATGAGAACCGCCCCCACCAGCAGATCGCATTCCGCCACCGCCTCCGCGATGTTGAACTCATTTGACATCAGCGTATGCAGTCGGCCCCCAAACAGGTCATCCAGTTGACGCAACCGCTCGGCATTGATGTCCAAAATCGTCACCTCGGCACCCAGCCCCATCGCAATGCGGGCCGCGTTGGTGCCTACGATGCCGCCCCCCACCACTGTCACGTGCCCCGGCCGCACTCCCGCCACCCCTCCCAACAGGATTCCGCGTCCTCCGTGGGGCCGCTCCAGGAATTGAGCGCCCAATTGGGGCGCCATGCGGCCCGCTACCTCGGACATCGGCGTCAGGAGCGGCAACGACCCGTCCGAAAGCTGGACCGTTTCATAGGCCACGGCCGCCACGCCATGTTCTACCAAGGCAGCCGTCAACGCCGGAACCGGGGCCAAGTGCAGATAGGTGAATAAAATTTGGTCGGGGCGAAAATACTGGTACTCTTGTTCCAACGGCTCTTTGACTTTCACAACCATGTCCGCCGCCCAAGCGGCCGCGGCATCAGGCACCACCGCCGCACCGACCCGCTCGTAGTCCGGATCCTCAAACCCACTGCCACGGCCGGCACCGGCTTCCACCAATACGGTGTGGCCATCCCGGACCAACGTTTGGACCCCGCCGGGCGTCAGTGCCACCCGGTTTTCATCACTCTTGATCTCGCGCGGCAACCCAATCTGCACTGGAGGAGCCCCTCTCCATCAGGTCTCTCAACACCGTTCACTATAGCACAACCTTCCCTATCGCCCTTTCGCTTGAAGCCTCTGGAGAACCGCCGGCGCGCGGGCTACACCCCAAAGTGCACCAGACTCTTCATCAGCCAGGGCGTGACGACCGCCTGCGTCCCACTGCCCGCCACCACGGCCACACCCGCCAGCAGCGCGACCGCGCTGTAGGCGCCGAACGATTCCCACAGCCGTCCCCGCCCGCGCCATGCTGGCCGTGACAGTAAATGCCACGAAAAGGCTACTCCACCCGAGCCCGTGGCCAGCCACGCCGGCACTAGCAAAAGATTGGGTAGAACAACCGCCACCAGCGCGAGACCGACTCCCGCACTCGGGAGCAGGGTGAGCATGAGTGCCAAGGCGAATCCCAGCACAAACCCGCGAAACAATACTGCCAGCAGCACCAAAGGCATACCGGCCACCGACAAACTCAAAATGTAAATCAAGCCCAGGACTTTGAGGTTGGTTCCCGCCGCCGCCAGAAACACGGAGCCCGCGGGCAAGCCCGGGCCCGCTGCGACGGACACCAGCTCACGGATCCGTGCGGCCAGCTGTGCCGTCTCCGTCCTTGGCAGCACATTCACCGCCAACGCCCCGAGCAGGGTGCCAAGCAAGAAGGCCGCCATCACCAGGAGGCTGTAGGCGCGATGCTGGTCCCACCACCGGTCCCACGCCCCTGCGGGGTCCCAGCCCATCCCATCCCTCCCCCCGACTCTACGGGCTGGGGCGGCGATTCATGAGTCGTCCCGGGCGCGAATAAATCCCGTCGGTGGGCGTACCCTACCGCGGGTTTGGGCAAACTGGAGCAAGGAGGCCAAAGGATGAGTCGACGGCGTGGCGTGTGGGTGGTGGGCCGGAGTGCAGCCGTGTCCCGGTGGCTCAAGGAGTGGCCCGCGGCGTGGACGCTTGAGGACTGGGTGGCGGCCCTCAAGCAGGGCACGCCACCAAAGACCGCGCCTCAATCCTCCACAGGAATCAACTCGCGAATCGCCCACCGATAAAGCAGGCGGGCCTGGCCCTCAGCATCCGCCACGTAAAGAACGTGGCGGCCCGCTCCCAACAGCTGGGCCACAAACGGAGGACCCCCGGCCGGCACCACCATGAGGCGCCGGTGCTCCTGGCGCCAGCGCGCCAGGAGCTGTGTCTCAAGATCAGCAGGGTCCGGCGGCAGATCATCCCCCGCGCCCGACGGGATGCTCCACTCCGGTAGCGTTTCCCGCTCAAGACCAGCCGCCGCGGCATCCGCCTCCGGCAGCGGGTCCGCTTCCGCTGGCAGGGTCGCCGGCGCGGCCGGGGCCGGCGGATGGTCCGAGGCTTGCCCGGCAAGACCCGACCGAGGGCCGACCCGTACCCAGCGCGGGCCGTCGCTCATCGAAAGTAGTCCTGAGGCAGTACCGGGGGTGGTGGCGGATAGCGGAGGGTGCGTTCGTACGCATCCATGGTGGCTTCCACCACCGCCCGCTGAATGTCGCCGCGCACCAACGCTACGCCCACCGCCAAATCTTCCTTTTGACGCCAATTTAGAAAGGCTAGCCCAACGTTCAACACCGCCTGGTCTCCCACCCGGCACTCCACCACACCGCGTATCGCGATGGTCGAGGCAACCCCGGGCACCTGCTCGATCGCGTTGACGACCGCCGACGCCAACGCCGTGGCATGCTGGCTGGGCAGGTTCCGACCCACAAACCGCCCTTCGATCAGGCGCTGGGGGTCGTGGGCAAACATGCAGGTGACTCCCGCCGTCAACAGACCCGTTTCTTTGTCCAGATCCATGCGAAAACTTTGAACCTGCAGTTCGCCGAGGTCGAGATACTCCTCCATGCCCCGCACTTGGGCCACCGAAATGCGCTTGTGGTCGACACGGATGGCCCACTTGGCTGCCAACAGGCTCTCGATATCGCGCACCACCTGCTTGGGAGCGCGCCGATCGGTCGCCAGCACATGCACTTCCTCGATGTATCCCAGGTCATTGACCGTCACGCGGGCGCGATGCACCCCCGGTAGCTTGGTCAGCAGCTCCTCAATGTCTTCCACCGACACCCGCTCGGGCTCAGGCGGGCGGGGAGCGTCGACGTCCGTCGCCGGCTCGACCGCCGGATCCACCGGCGGCCGCGTGGTCCGCTTGGCCATAAACCCCTCCGTGGGGAACGTTATTCGGGCAGATACGTCCGCCGCACCCGGCCGATCTGCTCCAGCCGCGCCAGCGCCAGTCGGTCCGCCGCTTCGTATGTCGGAATATCTTCCCGCTCAGCGATTCGTATCACTTCCGCCACTTGCTGTCCAATTTGTGCCACCCTTTTGTACGCCCGATCGTGGTGGTAGCCGTCGGGGTGCAGCTCGTCGGCCACATTGACCACGCCGCCTCCGTTGATGACGAAGTCGGGGGCATAGAGGATGTGCCTGGCCCGAAGCGCGTCGCCGTGCCGCGGTTCCTTCAGCTGGTTGTTCGCGGACCCGGCCACGATGCGGCAAGCCAGGCGGGGGATCGTGTCGTCATTCAAAATCGCACCCAGCGCACAGGGAGCAAAAATATCACACGGCACATCATAGATGGCCTCCGGCTCGACGACGGCGGCACCTAGCTCCTGTGCCACGCGCTGCGCGTGCTCCGGCGTGATGTCGGCGATGGTGAGTCGCGCGCCCTCGTCATGCAGCATGCGGGCCAGCACGGTCCCGACATGCCCGAGCCCCTGAATCGCCACATGGCGGCCGTCCAGGGACGGAGATCCGTACACATGCGCCACCGAGGCTTTGATCCCCTCCAACACCCCCAGCGCGGTCGCTGGCGACGGGTCGCCGCTGGTTTCCTTCAAACCCCCGACGAACTGCGTCTCACGCGCCATCGTCTCAATGTCTTCGGCCGTGATGCCCACGTCCTCGGCAGTGATGTACCGACCCCCGAGGCTCTCCACCAGCCGACCAAAGCTGCGCAGCATGGCCTCAGACTTGGGTGCATCGGGCTCAGCCCAGATCACCGACTTGCCTCCGCCCAGGTCCAAGCCCATCGCCGCGTTCTTAAAGGTCATCCCCCGCGAGAGGCGCAGGGCGTCCGTGAGAGCATCTTCCTCCGACGCATAGTGCCACAGTCGACATCCTCCCAGCGCTGGTCCCATCGAGGTGTCGTGAATGGCCACGATGGCCCGAAGGCCGGTCGTACGGTCGTACCAAAACACGACCTCCTCGTGGCCATGCTCTCGCATCGCGTCGAATACACTCGTCGTGGCTACGGGAAGTCACTCCTTTCGCGCCGCGCGCTGACGCGCGGCTGGTCCGCCCGTAATGATCGCACACCCCTCCGCCAGGTACAACTTGCCTCCGGGGCATTTGCGGGTCAGGGGAGCTGGCCGACGCGTCCACCCCCCTCCCGAACAGTGTCCGCCCCGCCCCGATCGCGGCCGGAACCCCCCCCTCCCCCCAACCCCCACGGTGGCGCCCCAGGCAGCCTCCCCCGGCCGCCGACCCGCCTGGCGATGCGTTGGCGGCCGCCCCCGGGCGCGCTGGTGCGGCGGAGACGGCCACCGCCGCTGGTCGTCCGGCCTCCGGCCAGCCGTGGCCCTGTTTTTGAAAAACACGGCCCATGGCCGCCCATATCCGTACCGCCACCGCCGCGTGCCCCGCCAGCCGGGACAGTCGACTGGTCATGCCCCCGGAGCGGCCCGCGCACCCTCAGCAAGACGGTGGCCGGCCGCACCAACAGCGCCGCATCGTCCCACGGTCCGCCGGCTGCCGCCACGAAAGCACGCCCGGACCCCGCCACGCGGCAGTCATGGCGGGCCCGCCCAAGGGCCACCCCGACCCCCTGGGCCATCGGGCCGGCGAGCGCGTCGGTCGCGAGGCGGCGTGGCCGAATCCCGCGGGACCCTGCGCATCGGGCGCACCAGGCCAGGGCGCCGGGCCGACCCCAGCGTCCTGGCCATCGCGCTGCGGCCTAGCTGGCCTTCATCTGCATGCGCAGGCGGTCGGCCACCATGGCAATAAATTCCGAGTTGGTGGGCTTGCCGCGATCGCGGTTCACGGTATGCCCAAAGATGCTGTTGATCACGTCCACGTTGCCACGACTCCAAGCCACCTCGATAGCATGCCGGATGGCCCGCTCCACACGACTCGGGGTAGTTTTGTACTGCAGCGCAATCGCGGGATACAGCTCCTTCGTCACGCCCGACAACAGGTCCACCCGCTCAATCACCATGATGATCGCATCCCGTAAGTACAGATAGCCCTTGATGTGGGCCGGAATCCCGATCTCGTGGATGATGTTCGTCACCTCGATGTCCAGATGCCGCACGGGCAGCAGCTGCACCTTCGTGCCCGTCGACATGCCGAAGTTGCCCACCGGGCGGCGATCGACCACCACGGCCCCGCCCAGCTGCCGAATCCGGGCTGCCAGCACCTTCAGGTTGAAGGGCTTCAGAATGTAATAGTCAGCGCCGAGCTCCAACGCCCGCTGTGTCATGGTTTCCTGGCCAAACGCGGTGAGCACCAGCACCTTGGGCCGGTCCACCGGGTCGACGTCGGCCAGTCGCTCCAGCACACCGATGCCGTCCAGATGCGGCATGATGATGTCCAGCACCACCACGTCCACCGCTGTCGTCGACAGAAACTCGAGCAAGTCCACCCCGTGGTGAACCGCCCCCACCACATCCAGGCCCTCCTCCGCAGAGATGGCTTCTTTCAGCATGTCACAAAATTCCCGGTTGTCATCCGCTATCAGCACTCGCGTTGGCACTAGGCACCCCCTCGTCATCAGTCCTCCACTGGACGGGAAGGCCTTCGGGCCCCGCGCAGAAAACTCCTGCCAGCTGGGCGTCAAAACTTACCAGCTTTTTCGACACCGTTCGCCAGCAAGGTCTCTCGTTTTGACCGCCGAGACGTGCGCTAGGGCCGCGCAGCTGGCGGATGACGGTCCGACGTGGGCGTCGGGTCGACCACTGTCGAGAACAAAATCACTCCCGCCAGCGAAGCGGCCGCCATCATCCCAAAGAGCCCCGAAAACCCGTGAACCACCATGGCCAGCGTCAGCACCACCGGCCCGATGGCCAGCCCCAGCGACCGAAAGACCGCCATCAGTCCGAGGGCCTGACCCGCTTCGTGACGGCCGTAAAGCGCCAGCCCCAGTCGATTCAACGGAGCCCCCATGGTGAGGGCGGTGCCGGCCCCCAGCGCCACCATGGCACCGAAAAACCGCCCGAGCGTCAGCGGGGGCCACGCCAGGAGTACGCCGCCCACGGTCGCGAGCAGGAGGCCCAGCATCAACACACGCCGGGGCCCCACCCGGTCAACCATGACGCCCCCCACCCCCGCCAGCACGGCACCCGTGAAAGCGGCCGGCAACAGGGCCAGCCCGGAAGACAGGACGGAGAAGCCCAGTGTCCGCTGAACCAGCGTCGGGACAAACACCGACGCAGACAGATCGAGCCCCACGAGTGCTGCACCGGCCACCAGAGCCAACCCTGACCAGTTGGCCAGCGGCGTCACGTTCAAAAATGGCACGGGCGTGTGCCGCTGCCGGCGTACAAACACGACCAGGAGCACCAGGCCGACGGCCAAAAGACCGTACCGCGCGGACCCGACACTGGACAACGTCAACAACACCGCAGCCAAAAGGCCCGAAAACAGGACCCCCCCGACCCAGTCGGGCACCACGCTCCCCGCGCGGGTGGGCTCAGGTTCGCGGACCCGGCGCACCAGCCGCCAGACGAGGAGGGCCAGCGGCACATTGACGGCAAAGACCCACGGCCACGACAGATACTGTCCGATGGCTCCGCCCACGACGGGCCCCACGATGCTCGCGACGCCAAACACCGCGCCAAAGATCCCGAGCGCCAGTCCCCGCCGATCCTCGGGAAAATATGTCATCCCCTCCGCCTGTGCGTTGGGATACACGGCTCCGGCGCCGGCTCCCTGAATCAGCCGCGCAACCAGAAACATCGGGAGTGACGTGGACAGGGCGGCCAGCAGCGAGGCGACGCCAAACCCCGCGATGCCGTACGCCAGGATGCGGCGGTGGCCCAGCCGATCGCCCAGTCCTCCGGCCAGCACGGTAGACGCGACGTACGCCACCGTGTAGACGGTGACCGTCCAGGCGGTCCACGCCAGGGTCGTATGGAACGCGCGCTCCAACAGGGGGAAAATCGGCCCCAAAACGCTCGTGTCCAACGCCCCAATGAACACCCCCAGCAGATAGGCCGACAGGCGACCCCAGTTGAGCTTGAGGGGCTCCCGGTTCTGGCCGCCACCTCGCGCTCTCCGCCTCACAAGGTGGCTCCGGGGGCATCGGCCTGCCGCGGATGGCTGGGCAAAGTCTGGACGCCCAGGTAGGCGAGGTTGAAGAACAAGATGGTCACCAGCGCCACGTGCAGCATCTCGGCGTTCACGGACAGGTGGGAAAGAATCAAGTAGGCCCCACTGGCGATTTGCAGGGCCACCATCCCCAGCGCAACCTGTGCGCCCCGCCACAGGTCTGGCCGCTCCTGCCGCTGGCTCTGGACCACCCAATAAAGCCCCGCCAGCAGCAGTCCGTCAGCCAGCGCCCCCAGCCGATGGGCAAAAATCAGCGTCTCGAGTCCATGAAACCCTGGCCACAGTTGCCCATTGCACAGTGGCCAGCCCTGACACGCCTCTCCCGCCCCCCGATGAGCCACGTAGGTGCCCCAGTAGATCAGCCCGAGCGTGTACAACAGCACCAGCCAAATGTAGCGCGCCAAGTTCGGCGGCAGGCCGCGCTGTCGAAACTCCCACCCCGTGTTGGGACGTTCCCGTTGCCTCAGGACGACGTCCAGCAGGCCAATCCCCGAAAAGGCAAGCAGGGCAAATCCAAAATGACTGGCCAACAGCGCCGCCGATTCGGGCGCAAAGATCGCCGCAGCGCCCAGAGCCGCCTGCACCACCACAAACACCACGCAGATCGCCGCAAACAGGCGCACTTCCAACGGATGGCGGTAGCGGCGCCAAGCCCAAATGGCCACCACTACCACCAGCATGCCCACCAAACCGGTGATGGCCCGATGCCAGTACTCTACTTCTGACCGCAGCCCCGGGCCGGGTGTCACGCCGCCGTCGCATAGGGGCCACTGGATGCCGCAACCCTCGGCCGAAAAGGTAAACGTGTCCAAGAACCCAATCAGAATCACGACGAACAGACCCACCGTGGCGACGTCGGTCCAGCGGCGGAGTGCCAGCAAGGACCGGCTGGGCTCCCGGCTCATATCCCAAACACCTTCAGCAGGTTGATGGTGGTAGGTCCGGGCGGAAACACCAAGTACAGAAGGCTGAACACCCCCAGCCCTGAGACCGCCGTAACAAACCATACGACCGCGGTCCACGGTGCAATGCGGCGGTGGGACCGAAAGTGGCGAGCCAACGCCCGCCGGAGCGTGATGATGCCCATGATGGCGGCGCCCGTCGCAAACAGCGTCTGGGTTTGCAAAAACACCTGGTACGCCGTCGTCAGGTGGGCTGGTCCCCCGAAGGCCGTATCCCCATAGAACAAGGTTTTCGTCACATACGACAAAAAGAATCCCAGCGCCAGCCCCGACGCGATCAGCATAGCCAGTCGGTGCGCATGCACTCGCTGGCGGCGAATCAAAGCCCAACCCACTGCGACCGCCAGGCCGCTCGACAGCATGAACGCCTCATTCAGATAGGCCATCCATTCCCCCGGAGATGCCACCCCATCACCCTCCTCCGCCTCCCGTGCGGCCGTGGGGCCGCCGGACCCATTATAGCGGTACCACCCCAGCCCTCCGGGCACCCTCACCGGCGAACCACCGGTGACAGCATCCATTCGGCGTAGCAACCATACCCCCAGGTCGGCCGACTCACCAGCACGTGGGTCACGGCTCCCACCACGCGCCCATCCTGCAAAATCGGGCTGCCGCTCATTCCCTGGACGACCCCGCCAGTCAGGCTGAGGAGCCGCCGGTCGGTGACGCGGAACAGCAAGCCCTTGGGGGCCGGAACGGGTTGCGGATAGGCCCGCTCAATCCAAATGCGGTACGCGGTCGGGCGATTGCCCGCCAGCACGGTCAGGATGCGGGCTGGGCCCGGATGAACCTGGTCGGGCACGGCGAGCGGCATCGCCTTAGTGGCTCCAACCGTCGGGGGCCGCACCAGGCGGCCCGTCAGTCCAAAGAGCCCGTTGGAAGCCACCGTGCCATCCACCAACTCCGGGCCGGCGAGAACGCCCACCTTCTGGCCGGCGCGGTTGGGCTGGCCGGGCACGAGCCCGACTACGGTCGCCGCCATCATGCGCCCGGAGGCGATGCCAACCGGCCGGCGCGTCACGCCATCGCTTAGCGAGTGGCCCAGGGCCGCATAAGCGCCTGTGCGAGGGTTCCAAAACGTGAGCGTGCCCACCCCGGACGTGCGGTCCTGTACGGCGACCCCCACCTGGTATCGATGCGCCGTCGGATTGTACAGTGGATGCACCACCCGCACCAGCGTCTGCCGTGCCCCCTGATCCGTCAGGGCCAACGCACGCCCGGACCGGCCCGCCGCCTGGGCTGCTTCGACCAGCACCGCCCGGCTGGCCGCCGGACGACCGTTCACCGCGGTGATGACGTCACCCACGTCCACCCCCGCCGCTTCGGCCGGGTCCACCGTGCCGTGCGGCCCTGGCAGAGGCCGGTAGCCGGTCACCATCAAACCCCGGGTGTGCACGAGGACCCCTATGGACTGGCCCCCCGGAACCACGCGCTGGGACGGCACCACGCGGACGGGCACCCACTTGAACGGCAGCCATCCAAACCACTTCAACTGAACGCCGTAGCGCCCCGCGTGCTGCGCCGACACCATCAGCGCCCGAGGCGCCCTCTGGACCGACAAGCCCGGCCCGGGCTGCACCGACACGGGGAGCCAGCGCGCCCACGGCACCACCACCTGATCAGCAACCGGCACCTCGAGACTACCGGGCACACTGGCAACATCCCGCACGGGCCCAGAAGCCGCCAGCGCCACGAATCCTGCGGCCAGCACCACGCCGACCGCCGCCCGCCCGGCGCGTCGCCACACGCCGTCGTGCCCCTCCTGCTCATTGGCCATTGTGCACCTCCCCGCGCAGCGCTGTTGTCTTGGTGCTTAACGTGCCTTGGCTGCTTGCGAAATTGCCCGGAAACCTTGACACGGATTGGCGGCCGTACCGATCACAAAACCCGGGGTTGATGCCCCGGGTCGCATGGCGGTCCCTATGCAAAAATCTGCTGCCGGCCATCCCAGCGTTTCACCAATCGAGGTGGCTGGCGCACCGCTACCAACACAACGTCCCCCGCGGCCGGACCGCCCGAGACGCCTAATCAGTAAAACAGGGCGACGACCGCCACACCCCAAGCAACGCCCAGCAGCACTTCCCAAAACGTGTGTCCCACGAGCTCGGGCAGGTGTTCGGGGCGTTTGCTCGTCAAGGTGCCTTCGTTTTGAAGGCGGTTGAGAAATTGGCCTTGCTGACCCACCACGTGCCGGATGCCCATGGCGTCGTACAGCACGATCAGCGCAAATACGGCCGCGATGGCAAACAGCCCCGAATCAAAGCCGTGCTGATAGCCCAGCCCCGTGGCCAGGGCGGTGACCATGGCCGAGTGCGAACTGGGCATGCCGCCCGCGCCCCAGGCGCGGCTCCAGTCCCAGCGTCCGGTGCTCCCCAGGTGGGTCAGCACCTTTAACAACTGCGCCGACAGCGACGCACCCACCGCCAGCACGAGGATCCGGTTTTCATGCAGCAGGGCATGCGCCAATTGACTAATCAGCCGAGCCGCCTCCTGTCGCCACCAGCAAGTCCTCGGCGTGTCGGAGCGCCACCGGGGTGACCGATCCACTCAACATCCGCGCAATTTCCTCCACCCGCTCCGCGGGCGCCAGTGGCACCAGCGTGGACCCGGCCTCTTCCTCCTGGTGCTTGACGATGCGCCAGTGGCGCTCCGCCCGGGCTGCCACCACGGCTTGGTGGCTCACGACCACCAGCTGCTGGCGGTGCCCCAGTTCCTGCAGCACGGCCGCCACCCGCTGCGCCGCATGCCCACCCAACCCCTGGTCCACTTCGTCAAACACCAGCGGTCCGCTGGTGCGGCGGACCAGATTGAGTGCCAACAGCAACCGTGCCCGCTCGCCTCCGGACGCCACCCGATGGACGGGCCGGGGCTCGTGGCCCGGGTTGGCCGAAAACCGCCACGTCACCACATCGCCCCCATGCGGACCCGGCAATCCCGGCTCAACCTCGATCACGAACACGGCATCGGGGAGGTCCAGCTCGGGCAACACCGCACTCACCGCCTCGGCGGCCAGCGCCGCCGCCCGGCGCCGCTCGTCCGTCAGCCGCTGCGCCGCCGCCTCGTACCGCTCCTCCGCCTCTGCGACCTGGGCGTCCAGGCGGGACAGGCGAAAGGCCGCAGCGTCGACCGCGTCCAATGCCCGGCGCCGGTCGGCCAGGATGGCCAGCAGCCCATCCAAGTCTGTATCGTATCGCCGACGCGCCCGGGCCAGACGGTCGAGGCGCTCCATCCAGGCCGACACCTCGCCTGCACCCTGATCCACGTCCGCCATGCGTTGATACACCTCATGCCGCACCTCGCCCGCGGTGGCCGCCGCCTCGCTCAACAAGCCCAGGGCGGACGCGGCCGGCTGGTCCCACTCCACGACCCCGCCAATGGCCCGCTCGGCGGCCGCCAGCGCCGCGACGGCCTCCTCGACGTGGTCCAGGGCCGCTTGGTAGCCGGCGGCCAGCTGCGCGGCGGCGTGTGCCCGAGCCACCCGCTCCGCGAGCCGGGCGTCGGCGGCCGGGTCGATGGCCAGCGCCGCCAGCCTAGCCACCTCGTCGCGCCATTCCTGCACCACCGCCGGGTGCCCCTGCTGGTCCCGGAGGGAATCGCGCTCGCGCACGAGCGCGGCGCGCTCGCTCCAGGCCCGCGCCACGGACTCCAAGCACTCGGAGTCTACACCCGCATCGAGCCAGGTGCGCGCGTAGCCGACCTCCCCCATCTGCTGGTGTTCGTGCTGACCCGACAGATCCACGAGGCCGCCCAGCGCCGCCCGTGCCGAGCCCAGGGGCACCACCTGCCCCTGCAGTCGAAACACCCCTCGCCCGTCGCGGCCCCACTCGCGCTGGATCAGCAACATGTCGTCGGACTCCACCCCCAAGGCGCCGAGGTCTGCCCACACGGCATCCTCAGGCGGCACCGCGATCGCCACGCGCACGCGGGCGCGCACGCCAAACATTCCCACCTGATCAGCCTGCGCCCGTGACCCCAACGCGGTGTCCAACGCGCTCACCAGCAGGGACTTCCCCGCACCCGACTCCCCCGTCACCACGTTGAACCCGGGCGTCAGGTCCAGTTGCGCAGTCCGGATGAGGCCCACATTGTCAATGACGAGCTGTTGGATCCACGTGGTGCCCATCACCCGCCACCCCTCATGAGCGACCCTTCTGCCACCCGCGCAGCACATGGTAAAAATTCCACCCCGGCCTCCGCACCAGCCCTACGGGCACAGCGGCCCGCGCCACCGCCACCTCGTCGGCATCCTCGAGCTGGAATCCCTCCTGGCCGTCGACGGTCAGGAGTGTATCCCGATGTTCGGTGCGCACCCGCACCTGCACGGTCGACCCATCCCCGATAACCACCGACCGGTCGAAAAAGCTGTGTGGGCAAATCGGGGTGAGCAACACCACCCGGAGGTTGGGGTTCACCACGGGCCCGCCCGCCGACAACGAATAGGCGGTCGATCCCGTGGGTGTGGACAGGATCAGCCCGTCGCCGCGGTAGGTCGTGACAAACGACCCGTCCACATATGCCTCCAGGTCCACGAGGCGGGCGAAGGGACCTTTGGTGACCACCACATCGTTCAGCGCCTGGAACCGGGCCACCTCCGTACCGTGGCGCCGGACCGCCGCCTCCAGCATCATGCGTTCGTCCAGGACGTACCGGCCCTCGAGAAACTCCGCCAAGGCGGCGTACACGTCCGGCACCTCCACCTCCGTCAAAAATCCCAGGTGGCCCAGGTTGACGCCCAAAAGCGGTCGGCCCTGCCCAGACAGTTCTTTGGCCGCTCGCAGCAGGGTGCCGTCCCCTCCCAGCACCACCACGAACTCGGCGGCTCGCCAGTCGGCCACGGGACGAACGGCCGACTCCAGACCCGCCCACTCACCCAAGTCTGGCGGACACCACGCGGCTACGCCGCGCACCGCCAGCCACCGCGACAAATCGCGTACGATCCCCCGCACCTGCTCCTTCTCGGGGTTCGGCCAGATGCCGACCGCTCTCACCGATCCACCCCGGTTCGTCGGCCATACGCCTCGGCCACGATCTCCGCCACGACCGTACCTCTGTCCAGAGCCCGATGAACTCCCCGCACCAGCCGCAACCAAAATTCGCGATTGCCCTCCCGCCCGGCGACCGGACACAGCATGACGTCCACCCACGACAAACCCCAGCCGGCCACCGCCTTGCGGTAGCGCTGAAGCACGCGGTTCACCGCCTCCCCGTCCTTGACCACCCCACCTTTACCCACATGCAGCGGCCCCACTTCAAACTGGGGTTTGAACAACGCCAGCACCAAGCCGCCGGATTTCAGGGTGCGGGCCACCGGGGGCAGCACCCGCTCCAAGCTGATAAACGACACGTCAATCGAGGCCGCGTCCAGCGGCACCCAGGCTTCGCTCGGGCTCTCGCCTTCCGCCGCCTCCAATTGGCCGACCGACAGGTGGCGGGCATTCACGCCGTCCAGCACCACCACCCGCCTGTCCGCCTCCAGCCAGCCTTGCAATTGCTGATGGCCAACGTCCACCGCGAATACGCGTTGGACGCCTTGCCGGAGCCAGGTTTCCGTAAACCCACCGGTGGACGCCCCCACATCCACCACGCGCCACCCCGTCGGATCCACGGACCACTGCACCAGGGCCGCATTCAGCTTCCCCGCGCCTCGGCTCGCCGGGAGGGCGGATCCCGCCTCCCGCTCGACCCGGCTGTCGGCCGCGACCCACTCTCCCGGGCGTCGCACGATTCGTCCGTTCACTCGCACGAACCCGCTCCGGATGGCATCTTGGGCGCGCGATCGACTGGAAAACCACCCGTGCCGCATCACGGTCTGGTCCAGCCGCTCGCCCGCTCGGTCCACCTAAGCGCGGCGCCGAGCGGGCAGCAGCCAGCCTGCCACCCGCGCGGCGACGGCTTCCGGTGTTAGGCCATACAGCGCCAAGAAATGTTCCACGGGCCCATGGTCGATAAACGCGTCGGGCAACGCCAAGACGTGCACCGGCGTCGCCACCGCTTCGCGCTCCGCCCATTCCAACACCGACGCGCCAAATCCGCCCGTCGCCACGTGCTCCTCCAACGTCACGATGAGGCCGCTCTCGGTGGCCGCGCTCTTCAAAAGGTCCTCATCCAGCGGTTTAGCAAACCGCGCGTTGACCACCCCCACCCGAAAACCGCGACGCCCCAGTTCCTCGGCGGCTGCCAACGCCGTGTAAACGATGGGTCCAAACCCAACCAGGGTGGCGTCCTCCCCGTGCGCGAGCCACTCACCCCTACCCCACGGAACCCCAACCAGGGGTTCCGTGAGCGCCACGCCCCGGCCCGCCCCCCGCGGGTATCGGAGCGCAACCGGACCCCCTTGCTGAAAGGCGCTGTAGAGAAGCTGCCGAGTGTCCGCTTCGTCTTTGCCCATCGCGACGGCCATATTGGGAATGGTCCGCAGATAGGTGACATCGTAGACGCCCTGATGGGTGGCACCGTCCGCCCCCACCAGCCCCGCCCGGTCCACGCCAAACACGACCGGCAGATTCTGATGCGCGACGTCATGCACCACCTGATCGTACGCGCGCTGCAGGAAGGTGGCATACACCAGGAAGGCCGGGCGCATGCCCGCGACGGCCAAGCCGGCCGCAAACGTCGTGGCATGCTGCTCGGCGATGCCCACGTCAAACGCCCGATCCGGGAACACCGCCTGGAAGCGGTCCACCCCAGTGGAATCCGGCATGGCCGCGGTAATCGCCACCACCTGCGGATTGTCCCGCGCCATTGCGATGAGGGTATCGGCCACCACCTGGCTGTAGCTGGGCGGCTGGCTCTTCTTCACAAACTGACCCGACACCACATCAAACGGGCCGGGCCCATGAAACTTCGCCGGCGCCGCCTCCGCCGGATGAAACCCCTTGCCTTTTTGCGTGATGACATGCAGCAACACGGGACCGTCCACCGTCGCGGCCCGCTCCAGCGTGGGGATCAACTGGCCCAAGTCATGCCCGTCCAGAGGACCCAGATACAGAAATCCCAGTTCTTCGAACACATTCCGAGGGAGCACCAAGTGTTTGAGTCCATCTTTGACACGCTCCGCCGCGCTGTGCAAACGGCCGCCCACCACCGGCAGGCCGCGCAACAGCATCTCGACGTCCTGTTTCAGACGCCGGTAGGATGGACGCACGCGCAGATCCGTCAAGTAGGCAGAGAGCGCTCCGACGTTCGGTGCGATGGACATGGAGTTATCGTTCAACACGACAATGAGCCGCCGCCGCAGATGGCCAATTTGGTTCAGCGCTTCCCAGGCCAAGCCCGCCGTCATTGCGCCGTCCCCAATCATGGCCACCACGTGGTGCGACTCATGGTGCAAATCCCGCGCCACCGCCATTCCCAGCGCCGCTGAAAGCGACGTAGACGAGTGCCCAGCCTCCCACACGTCATAGGGACTTTCATGGCGCTTCAAAAATCCGCTGGGGCCGTGAAGCTGCCGTAGCTGATCAAAATCCTGGCGCCGCCCGGTCACGAGCTTGTGACCGTACGCCTGGTGGCCAATGTCGATGACCAGTTGGTCGCGGGGGGTGTCAAACACGCGGTGCATCGCCAGCAGCAGTTCGACGGCACCCAGGCTCGCTCCCACGTGGCCACCTGTCCGGGACGTGGTGTGCAGGATCGCCTGGCGCACCTCAGCGGCCAAGTGCTCCAAGTCCTCCACCGGCCACCCGCGAAAATCTGCCGGGCTCTCGACCCGGTCCAGCCACGGATACTGTGCCAGCCCGTCCTCGCCCGTCACCTTTTCCGGCCCCATCGTCATGGTGCGCGCCTCCTCCCACCGATGCGTCGCTTAGTGATCCCGCTCCACCACGAAGGCCACCAAGGCATGAAGGGCATCGGCCGAGGATCCATGAACCTGCGACAACGCGACGGCCAGCTCCTGCCGGGCGATCGCCTGTGCTCCCTCGATGCCGTGCAACGACACGAAGGTGGTTTTCCCCTGTCGCGCGTCGCGGCCCGTCGCCTTCCCCATCAAGAGCTGATTGCCGTCCACATCTAACATATCATCCGTGATCTGAAAAGCCAAGCCGACCGCCTGCCCGTAGCGCGTGAGGCGCGCCGCCGCCTCGGCGTTCCCAGACAGGACCGCCGGCAGCACCACCGCCGCCGTGATGAGCGCCCCCGTCTTCTCGCGGTGGAGCGTCATCACGTCCTCCGCCAAGACGCCCCGACCATCCCGCGGTGGATGGAGGTCGCGCACCTGCCCCCCCACCAGCCCGGCGGGACCCGCAGCGCGGGCCAGCACCCGCAGCGCCTCCACCCGCCGCTCGGGCGGGGCGTCGCACTCCATCAGCCAGTCAAAGGCCATCGGCTGCAACGCATCGCCGGCCAGGATCGCCACATCCTCCGACAGCGCCCGGTGCAGCGTCGGCCGTCCCCGGCGCAGATCATCGTTGTCCATGGCTGGCAGGTCATCGTGAATCAGGGAATAGGTGTGAATCAGTTCCACCGCCAAGGCGGCCGGCAGCAGTCCCTCGGCATCGAGGTCAAGCCACCGGGCCGC
>JAJZWS010000007.1 GCA_021846565.1 Bacillota bacterium | reverse complement strand
CTTTCTTCAGGCGGGTCTCCATCTGGAGCCGCTCCTTGGCCGAAAGGTCCTTCAGCGACTTGTCCGCCAGTGCGGCATCCGCCGCCGGCCGGGTGGTGGCGGCGATCACCTCGCGCACCGCCTTCACGATGCTGGTGGGTGTGATGCCGTGCTCTTCGTTGAAAGCCCGCTGAATCGCGCGCCGCCGGTCGGTTTCGGCCAACGCGCGCCGCATGGAGTCGGTCATCCGGTCGGCGTACAGAATGACGTGGCCCTCCAGATTCCGGGCGGCCCGTCCAATGGTTTGCACCAGCGAGGTATCGGAGCGCAGGTAGCCTTCTTTGTCGGCGTCCAAAATGGCCACCAGGCCCACCTCGGGCAGGTCCAACCCTTCCCGCAGCAGGTTGATGCCCACCAGCACGTCAAACTCCCCCAGGCGCAGGTCCCGCAGGATGGCCATGCGCTCCAGCGTATCGATGTCCGAATGCAGATACCGCACCTTCACGCCGTGCTCGCGAAAGTATTCGGTCAGGTCTTCGGCCATCCGTTTGGTAAGGGTGGTCACCAACACCCGCTGCGATCGCGCCACGCGATCGCGGATCTTCCCCAGCAGGTGATCGATCTGTCCGGTGGTGGGCACGACTTCCACTTCGGGATCCAAAAGGCCCGTGGGGCGCACGATTTGCTCCACCACCCGGGCGGCGGTCTGCAACTCGTACGGGCCCGGGGTGGCCGACACGTAGATCGTCCGCCCGATCTTGCGTTGAAACTCGTCAAACGTGAGCGGCCGGTTGTCAAACGCCGACGGCAGGCGGAAGCCGTTCTCCACCAACGACTCCTTGCGCGACCGGTCGCCGTGGTACATGCCCCGCACCTGAGGCACGCTGACGTGCGACTCGTCCATGATGGTGAGAAATTCCCCGGGAAAATAGTCCAGCAGCGTATAGGGGGCGTCCCCCGCCGCACGCCCCGTCAGATGGCGGGAGTAATTTTCAATGCCCGGGCAGTGTCCCACTTCCTCCAGCATCTCCAGGTCGTACAGCGTGCGCTGCTCGAGCCGCGCAGCCTCGAGCAGCTTGTCGTGCGCTTTCAAGTATTTTAGGCGCTCCCGCAGTTCCGCCCGAATGCTGTCCAGCGCCGGGAGCATGCGCTCCTTGCGGGTGGCGTAGTGCGAGGCCGGGTAAATGCCCACGTATTGGCGTTCTCCCAGCACCTCCCCCGTCAGCGCGTCGAACTCGCGAATGCGCTCGATCGTATCGCCGAAAAACTCGATGCGCACGGCCTGCTCCCCCTGGTTGGCGGGAAACACTTCCACCACGTCGCCCCGCGCGCGAAATTTTCCGCGCACAAAGTTTACATCGTTGCGCTCGTAGCGCACCGCCACCAAACTGCGCAGCAGGCTGTCGCGATCGCGCTCCATGCCCACGCGCACGGACAGCACCTGTTCCCGGTAATCCTCCGGGGATCCGAGGCCATAGATGCACGATACCGAGGCCACGACCACCACGTCGCGCCGCTCAAACAAGGCAGACGTGGCCGAATGCCGAAGCTTGTCAATCTCGTCGTTGATCTGCGCGTCCTTCTCGATGTATGTGTCGCTCTGGGCGATGTAGGCCTCTGGCTGGTAGTAGTCGTAATAGCTCACAAAGTACTCAACCGCATTGGCGGGCAGAAAAGCTTTCAGCTCGCCCGCCAGCTGGGCCGCCAGGGTTTTGTTGGGGGCCATCACCAGCGTCGGCAGACCGACCGCGGCGATCGTGTGAGCCATAGTGAGCGTCTTGCCCGACCCGGTCACGCCCAACAGCACCTGGCGCGTCACGTTGCCGCGGCCGAACCCCTCGGCCAGCTCCCGGATGGCCTTGGGCTGGTCCCCCGCCGGCTCAAACGGGGCCTCCACCCGAAAGTCGCTCACCGCTTGCCCTCCTCGCGCCGATTCTTTCAATTTTAACCCACGGCGGGCCGCGACTCCACCGGCCCCAGGCGGCGGCGAAGTCGGCCTCCTGGGGAGACCCTACCATGATAGAACATTAGTTTGCAACCCGAGCATGGGAACGGCCCTAAGGGGGGGACCAAGGCCGTCAGGCGCGCAGGAAGCGGCGGACAGCCCACAGGCTCCCCACGAGGCCCATCGCCACCCCGCCCACCAGCGTGGGCAACTCCGTGGAGTGTTCGACGGTGGCCGTAGGGGCCAAAGGAAAGAAGGACAGGCTCTTGGCCGCCTGAACGCCCACCCAGTGGTAGCCGAAGCTGACCGCGACATCTGCGAGGCCGGCGCCCACCAGCCCCAGCACGACGCCCTCGAGGAGAAACGGCCAGCGAATCAGCCAGTCTGTCGCACCCACCAGCTTCATGACCTGAATCTCCCGTCGGCGCGCAAACACGCCCAGCCGAATCGTATTGGAGATAATGAATAGGGTCGCAAGCGCCAGCATGATCTCGATGACATAGCCGGCGTCCGTCATGACCGTGGTCAGTGCCTGCAGGCGCTGGATCACCAGGTTCTGGTCCAGCGCCTCCTGCACAATGGGGGTGGACCGGAGCCGCCGCGCCAGGTCGGGAATCTGCCCCGCCTTGTGACTGTACAGATCAAAGCCGTCGTAGAGGGGATTGCCCTGCTTGATGAGTTGAAACAGCGCCTGGTCGTGTGGGAACTGGGCCCGCAGTTGATTTAACGCCTGCGCCTTGGTGAAATAGTTTACACGCCGCACCCCGGGCCAGTGGCGCACCTGGGTCACGAAGGTCATCTCCGCGGCGTGGGTGGTGGTCGGTTTGAAAAAGACCCGCACCTCCACCTGCCGATTGATGGCCCCGGCGGCCTGGTTGATGTTTAGGCTCAGCACGCTGAAGAAGGCGAGGACAAAGAGAGCCAGGGCGACGGTGGTGACAGAGGCCAGGCTCATCCAGCCCGATCCCGTGAGGCCGCGGCCCGTTTCCCGCAGGAAGTACCCGATCGTCCTAAGCCTCATAGCCGTACACCCCCCGTGCCTCGTCCCGGACAATGCGCCCCCCTTCCAGCGCCACCACGCGGCGCTGCATCTGGTTCACAATGTCCTTGGCGTGCGTGGCCATGATGACCGTCGCCCCTCGCCGATTGATTTCGGCCAGCAGCTGCACGATGCCGCGGGCGGTCTCGGGATCCAAGTTTCCCGTGGGCTCGTCGGCGATGAGGTACTTCGGACGATTCGCGAGTGCACGGGCAATGCCCACGCGCTGCTGCTCCCCGCCCGACAACTGCGCGGGCAACGATCGGTGCCGGTTGGCGAGACCCACCAAGTCCAGGAGTTCCGGGACCCGTTGGCGCATGTCATGGGTGGACGCGCCCACCACTTCCAACGCAAACTGCACATTTTGATACACGGTCCGCTCGTTCAACAGCTTCACATCCTGAAACACGACGCCCAGCTGGCGCCGCAGGTGCGGCACCTGTCGGCGGCGCAGACGGCGCAGGCGAAACTGGTCCACGTATACCTCGCCCGTGGTGGCCACCTCATCGTGGTACAGCAACCGCGCCAGCGTGGACTTGCCGGCGCCACTGGGGCCCACCAGAAACACGAACTCGCCGCGATGAATGGTGAGGGTCGCCTGGTCGACCGCCACATGCCCGTTGGGGTAGCGCTTGGTCACCTTCTCCAGACGAATCACCGTCCCACCTCCCGCATCGCAGCCCCAGTCGCCGCCGGCGCCCGTGCTCTTACAGCAATTCGACACCGTGCCACAAGTTCCTGCCGCGTTGCCGCACTGGCTGGGCCTACCTTAACGCCTTCATCCACCCCTGTCGACCGCTCGCGCCCCTGGGCCGCCGCGGTCCGTCGTCACGCCGTTCATGGGCCGCCCCCCGGCACACTGACCTGGCACGCTACGCCGAGCGTCCCGAGCTGCCCGTACAGACCAAACCCTGTTGGCCCGGCGTGCAACGCACCAGCAGTGCGCGCGGGCGCCCGCCGACGCGATCTGGCCGGTGAACTCGCGCGGATGGGTGACTCTGTCGTGCGGCCTGTCCGGCACCGGCGGGCATCGCCGCGGTGCCGGAGGAGGGCGATCGCCAAGCGTGACCAGGCCCAAGCGTGCTCGCGTTGGCTTGCAAGCTCACGTCGGCGATGAGGTGTCGCGCCTCGATGGACCAGTGGGGACGCGCCAGCACCAACAACGCCGCCCGACCCGCGTCGTTGGAGGTACGGGCTGGTGAGGAGGCGACCCGTCTCTCGGATCGTGACCTCCGTAACCGGCGGTCGTGGGGGTCGGGTCCATCCTGCGGTGGGGCCGCCCGCGTCAGCCGATCCGGTGGGTAGGCCTCGCGAACCCGAGCCGCTCCCGGACCGGCCCCCGGGTGAATTGTGCGAGGTTCAAACCGCCCGTGGCTTTCTCCGCCACCGTCAGCGGCGGGGAACCAGTCCCGGGCCGGCTGTCCACCCTTAGCGGGTCGCCACTCCGGGCGTTGGCTTGGGCGGTCAGCCGCGACTCGCCCCGCGGTCTCCCATCCGTGGGGCCGTGGCGGTTGCTGTCGGCCAGGCCCCCGCAGGGACGCGCGTCTCCGCGAGGAGCCCGCTGGCCCGCACGCGCTCGCCCCGTTCCCCCTGCGGCCCGCCACCCGATGCCACCGTCGATGCCGCACCACCCCCCAGAGGTCCCGCTGGCGGAGGCCGCATGGTACCGCGTCGGGCCCTCCAGCGCCAGCGGCCCGGTGTTGGGCCGCACCTCCGCCAAACCGGTGGGCACCGCCATGCTCCGCGCCCCGGCGTCAACCGCGACCCGCGTGCGCCGCACCGTTGCGACGGCCGCACGCCCCACCGTCGGGTGGCGCGCGAGCGAAGGCCCCCCAGGCGCTGAGCGAGGCACAGTTGCCGGCCATCCCGCACCCCAGGCGAGCACCGCGACCGCCAGCGGATGACGGCGCACCCGCTGCTGGCGCCTCTCATGCGTCGATCAACCTACCAAACAACGTCCCGAGGTCGTCGGAACACTATACCCACAAAGTTATTCCAGGCTCTTATGCCGTTTCGTCGGGGTGGCCAATGGCGACTGCTTGTCCAGTGCCTGAAATAGCGCGAGTAACCGGCGATGAATCCTTCCTTGAATGTTCGCGGTCGGGCGTCCGGCGCGCGAAATAACCACCGTTTGGTTCCCAGTATACAACTTTTCTGGTCGTATATATGAGTCGTGAGGCAACGATCCCTCTGTAAAGTCTGTCGTATGTAAGGGAACCGAATCCGGCCATGCGCGGCTCGTAATCTGGCAGAAAATATAGTCCTCGTCGCCCAACACCGCCAAGACAAAGGCCGGACGACGTTTCGCCTGTTCCAAATTCGTGAACGGAAACGGTACGACGACGACATCGCCCTCTACACGTTTTTCCATGCTTCATCTTCTTCGGGCGTCAGCCAGGCCAGGGCCAGCGAGGCTTGCGAGAGCAAGGCCGTATCCGGCACCAGGTGCCGGATACGGAGAAATTGCACGAAATCCGCCACCTGATCCACCAAATCATCCGGGAGGTCGCGCAACGCGGACCACAGAACGTCTCGCGTCGTGGACGATGCCATCATAATCCCCCCCACGTGCTGAGGGGTTTATTATACCCACACCGAAGACAGGAGCCCGGATGATGTGACAACACCCGGTCAACCCCCTGGACCCAAAGGTCGGGCGCGCCGTGACGGGGCGGGGTCCGGGCCGCCGCAGGCGCCCCGCAGGAGTTTCCTGGAGCCGGGAACCGGTACGGCGCGATACCGGGACAGGTCCCGGGGGCCTTGAAGTCGTCAGCGCTGGATAGGACCGGTGTCTCGCGGGGACATAGTCGACGGCGGATCAGTCCGATATCCACGTGCTTCCGGGTCGCTCCGGCACCGCCAGTGGGTGGATCCGATGACCAGCCCGAAGCCATTAACGCATAGCCCTGCCGAGGACTCTCCCGCCCCCGCGCCGTCGTCCTGCGCAAGCATCGCTTCCGTGACCCTGGGGACCGAGTGCCCGTCAGGCGGCCGGTGGCGGCTCCACGGGCCGCCGCGGTCCGTCGTCACGCCGTTCATGGGCCGCTCCCTGGCACATTGACCTGGCACGCTACGCCGAGCGTCCCGAGCGGGCCGTACAGACCAAACCCCGTTGGCGTGGCGGTTGCTGTCGGCCAGGCCCCCGCAGGGACGCGCGTCTCCGCGAGGAGCCCGCTGGCCCGCACGCGCTCGCCCCGTTCCCCCTGTGGCCCCGCCACCCGATGCCACCGTCGATGCCGCACCACCCCCCAGAGGTCCCGCTGGCGGAGGCCGCATGGTACCGCGTCGGGCCTCCAGCGCCAGCGGCCCGGTGTTGGGCCGCACCTCCGCCAAACCGGTGGGCACCGCCATGCTCCGCGCCCCGCCGCCAACCGCGCCCCGCGTGCGCCGCACCGTTGCGACGGACGCACGCCCCAGCGTCGGGTAGCGGGCGAGCGAAAGTCCCCCAGGCGCTGAGCGAGGCACAGTTGCCGGCCATCCCGCACCCCAGGCGAGCACCGCGACCGCCAGCGGATGACGGCCCCCTGCGTTCGGTGCACGTCGGACACCAAGGCCAGCGCCGTCACGGGCAAAGCGGGGCGCCGCGGCGGGGCGTGTTGGTGTCCATCTGCGGGCTGCCGGCCCAGAGCGCAGTCGTGCGGCGTCCATGGATTCGTTCGCAGGGTTAAGCTAAGCTTTGGACGGTCGTGGCGGGCACCGCCTCGCTGGCAATCCGGCACAATCTCCAATACACACCGATACACATGGCGTGGCCGCCGCCCACCGATTTCATGCCACCGTGCACGGCGGGAGGATCGGGAGGATGGTCGTGGCACACCGGGGCCTGGAGATTGCCTTCGCCGCCGGCTTGGGGTCTTTTGTCTCCCCATGGGTCGTGCCGCTTGTGCCGTCGTATCTGTCGGCGCTGGCGACCACTGCGCTCGGCCCCGGCCAGCCCCTCCCCGGTCGGCCTCGGGTGTTTGCCCATGCGCTGGTGCTCGTGGCTTCGGGCCTCGCCGCCACGTCCCTGGGCGCGTTCCTCGCGAGCCATCAGCACGTGCTGGCGCAGCTAGGAGGCCTCATCATGGTGGTGTTTGGCCTCGAGCTCGCCGGGGCCATTCACATCGGCTTGCTGTCGCGGACCGCCATGTGGCGCGGGCCGCGGGTGTCGGGGCTTTGGGCCGCCGTTCTTTTGGGCGTGGTCTTCGCGTTCGGTTGGACCCGTGCGTCGGTCCCATCTGGGCCAGCATGTTGGTCTTGGCCGTCCGAACGCAGTCGGAGACCGCCGGGGGTGCGCTGCTTCTGACGTATGCCGCCGGCCTGGCACTGCCGTTTTTGGCGCTGGCGCTGGGTCTGGACCGAGCGCTCGCGGCCGTCTGCCGCCTTGCCCCGTGGTTGCCATGGATTTCGCAAGGCGCGGGCGTCCCGCTGGTCGCACTGGGTCTCGCGCCATTTTTGGGCTGGTACGCGAGGCGGCCCGCTCTCCTGTAAAGCCGTGATACCATGGAGACAGCGGGAGGTGGGCCATTCATGGACGTTGTGAAGGTGACGCCCCGCGGCTATTGCTACGGGGTGGTGGATGCGCTGGTGCTGGCCAAGCGCGCGGCCAACGATGCGAGCCTGCCGCGACCCATCGTGGTGCTGGGCCAAATCGTGCACAATCGGCACGCGGTGGCTGAGTTGGCCACGTACGACATTCAGACGCTCGACACCACCTCGGGGCGCGCGCGGCTGGATCTGCTGGATCAGGTCCCCGCAGGCGCCACGGTGATTTTCACCGCTCACGGCGTCTCACCCGCTGTGCGGGCCGAGGCAGCCCGCCGCGGCTTTCACGTACTGGACGCCACGTGCCCGGACGTGACCAAAACCCACCGGCTCATCCAGGACCGAACGCGCGACGGGTATTTCATCTTGTACATCGGCACCCCGGGCCACCCGGAGCCGGAGGGAGCCATGGGCGAGGCCGTCCCGGGCCGCGCCACCCTGGTGGCCACCGTGGCCGAGGCCGAATCGGTGGAGATTCCCCCGGGGCCGGTGGCCATTATGACGCAGACTACGTTGTCCCAGTGGGACACCGCAGCCATTATCGCCGCACTGCTGAAGCGTCGGCCTGACGCCGAAGTGCACAACGAAATCTGCCTCGCCACCCAGCTGCGCCAGGAAGCCGTGGTGAAAGCCGCCGCGGATGCCGACTTGGTCGTGGTGGTGGGCGACGCGCGCAGCAACAACTCCAATCGCTTGGTAGAGGTGAGCCAGCAGGTGGGTGGCACCCGCTCGGTGCGGGTGGACACCGTGGACGACCTGCGCCCGGAGTGGCTCTCGGGTGTCCGTCGGGTGGCGGTAACGGCGGGATCGTCAACGCCAAGCCCCCTAACCCGCGCGGTCATCCAAAAGCTGGAATCCTGGGGCGTCGAGACGCACCATGCCCGCTAAACCCGAGCTTCTGGGCGTTGTCGTCTGGTCCGATGAACCGGACGCGCTCTGGCTACAGTACCGGAGCCTGGGACTCCGCCGCCGAACAGCGACTCCGTTCCCCGCGCTCACCGTGCTCCCCGCCGCTCCACCAGCCCTTCCCGCTGGCACTGTGGCCCCCTGCTGGCGCGTCGACGACCTGGAGGCCGCCATTGATCAGTGGGAGTCGCAGGGAGCCCGCATGCTGGGGCCCATAGACATCCCCCCCCACCATTGGCAATTGGCGCAGGACCGCGAGGGCGGGATGGCGCTGTGGCTGGACCGCGCCGAGTAACCGACCGGCTACCCTGCCGAGTGCACGCGGGACAAGTCGCTCCGCTGAAACCACCACCCGCCGGCCAGTGTCGCGAGCGCGCCCAAGGACCCCAACACGCTCCAAGTCCACCCCAGCGTCCAATAATAGAAGGCATGCGGAACCCCCCCGGCAATGAGCCAGTAGGGTGCGTGATACCACACCAGCATGTCGGTGGTCGGCACCATCAACGGCGGGACTTCGTAGATCACGGTTAAGCCGGCCACCGCCAGGACCAAGCCCACCACCACCGGCACGTACGGCACACGGCTCGCCTGGGTGACCGCCACAATCCCGGCGGCCACGGCCCAGAGCGTCAAGGTGGCACACCCCCCGATGAGCGCCACCGCTCGCCATGGCGTGTACCCCCACAACGCATGCGCGTTCAAGTTCGGCTCCGTGCCGATGCCGTTGCCGAACAGCAGTTGCGCGTGTGCCGGCGGCACCACCCACCCGGCTTGGAATGGGACAAACAAGCCAGCCGCCAAAAACAGGACGGCGGTGACCAGCGCCACATAGAGCACCGCCGCTAGCCCGATGGCGCTCAATGTACCCGTCCACAGAGCGAACCGACCCCAGGCGCGCAACAGCACCAGGCCGCCGTACGCATCAACCGTATCCCGCAAGACGATGTCTCCCACCACGTAGATGAATCCGGAAAACAACCGAAGGACGTCCAGCTGAAGGTAGTTCCAACCCAGCCACACCACGTCCCATTGATTCATGGCGGGCAACCCCGCCACCGCGCGCCCCTCGTACAGCGCGATAAGCAGAGCGCCTACCGCCCCGACCGCCCAGCGCGGGGACACGAGGAGCCGCACCCCTTGAAAGCGGGCCACCCGCCCCACGTCCCCGAGAACGCTAGTCCCCATGCTCCGCCTCCCGGCCGGACTCCGGCTCGGGGCGGCCCTGCACCATGCGGTAGACGGTGTCGCAGAGGACCGCCACCTCGTCCAGGTGGTGGCTCACCATCAGTGTCGTCCCGCCACTGTTTTGATGGGCCTGCAGCACCCCTCGCAGCATGGCCACCCCCTCCGGGTCCAGACCATATTGCGGTTCGTCCAGGATAAGCAGGCGGGGCGCCTCCATAATGGCCTGCGCCAGGGCCAGCCGCTCGCGCATCCCGAGGGAATACGAGCGAACCTTCACCCGGTTGGCTGGATCCAACCCTACCTGCTCCAGCGCAGCCGCACGGCGGTCGCGCGGCACGCCACCCGGCACCAGGGAGGCCAAGAGCTCGAGATTGCGCTAGCCCGTGAGGCTCCCCAAAAATGCGGGCTGCTCAATCACCGCCCCGACGCCGCGGGGCAAGGGGCCCAATCAGGGATACACTTCCTGCCCCAGCAACGCGACGCGGCCCGCATTCGGTCGAATCAGCCCCACCAAGCACAGCAGCAGGGTGGTTTTGCCAGACCCATTGACGCCCACGATACCGCACGTCTGGCCGCGTGGCACGGCCAGCGCCGCCTGCCGCAAGATGGGTGTGGGCCCAAAGCGCTTGTCCACAGCCTCCAGCACAATGACCAGGTCCTGCATCGCGCCACACTCCTCCATTCATTGTCGGCTCATTATCGGCGGAATCACAGTCCTGTGCATCCCGCCCGGGCGCCCTCAGTCCAGCACGTCCTGCCGGGACAAGCGAAGCCACGAGAGGCCCCAGAGACTCGCCGCCAAAACCAGCCACCCCAAGGGGGCCAGCCACACGGCGCCCTGTACCCCCGGCGCATACGTGGCCACGGTGACATCGCTCGCAGGCGCTCAGCGCTGCAGGGCCGCGTTGGAACTCAGAATAACCCCGAGGCTCGTGACCATGTACCCAGCCCACACGATGCCGGTCACCACGACGGCGCTGCGCGACAGCAATCCGAGCCAGACGGTGGCCATCCCCGCACAGGCGCCAAAACCGGCGGAATACAGGCCCGCCAAGCCTACGAACACAGGAAACGCGCCGTAGAGGAGATGAGGGAAGAAGTGGTCGTACGACGCGGAGAACGACGGGTGCACGGGCACTCCCAGCACCGGGAAGCGGATCATGGCCGCCACGCCCATCAGCACGATGCTGAGGAACACGGTTCCGCCCCCTACAATGGCCGCCGCCTTGCCTTTCGCCACGAGATACTGGCGGCGCGACGTGCGCAGCAGCAGGTAGCGGAGCATGCCACTGGAGCGATCCCCCGCGGTGATGTCCGCCGTGGCCAAGACGCTGACCACCGGTATCACCAAGAGCCACAGCCGGAGTGCTAAAAACAGGGCACCGTTGGCGGATTGGCCCACTGGGTCAATGTGTCCCGTGCGCACATACTGCCACATGCCGAAGCCCAACGCTCCGCATCCCAACAGCAGGGCGGCGCCAAATTGCCAGCGGCAGAGCAGGCGCCGCACTTCGAGGGACAGATGCCGGGGCTGGGAGGAGCTGTCCTGCGGTGGCGTCATGCGGTGCGCCCCTCCTTCCCCGTCAACTTCCTAGGGATAATAAATCCCCTGCGCCTGAATGGCCACCAAGCCATCGATTTGCTCATTGACCGACAGTTGCACCTGCTGGTATCCTCCGCTGTTGTACCACATGTTGGAGTGGCACGAATCCACATACAGCGTGTCGGCGCTGCCGAGCGGACTTTTCGTATTGTTTGTCACAAATTGACCCCACAACGGCAAGCCATATCCTCCTCCCGGATTCCCCTCCGAGGTCAGTTCCGCGTTGGCGGTGATGCCCGTCCCGGCCCCATGCGCCAGCGTGTACGTCGTCCCACCCGCCGGCACAATCACGTCAAACTGATAAGGGCCGCAGGCCGCCAGGGCGGACGGCATCCCCATGAGGAGCCCCGCTCCCACCACGCCTCCGATGATCGCCTACCGCTTCCAAAGAGACCACTGCATCACCGATGCCTCCTCTCGTTGCCAGACGAAGTCCTCCCACCCTCGCTTCCTTTTATTGGCCTCACGCCCACTTCGCCCCACCCCCACGTATTGTCAACGGTTTGCTTCGTTTTTGGCCCATCAGTTTATTTGGGGGGTGGTTTGAGGAGCGGATGGACCGAGCAGGGACACAACGATATCCCCAGCGCTCGGAAAGTGGCAGGTCTCGACGACCCCACCAACGCACGGGCAACGCCCGCCCCGGTCATGGCACACGTATCGCCGTCGCCCGGTCGTCTGGCCGGGACCGGCATGGCCCACCCCCGCGTTTCTGCCACCCGGAAATCTTAGAGTGTTCTGAGACGTGCCCGTGGCTACGCAGTCGACCGTCTCCGCGCGTTCCGACAAGCACGGGGGCGCCCAGTGCCTGCCACGGCCCGCAGGCGCGCGTCACACGCGCTCACCGAGGCCAGATGGCTGGAAACGCACTCTTTCCTCCACTACCCTGGCTTCAGGAGGTGCAAATGGCGGGGGGCGGACACCCAATGTCGCCCTGAGCCGGTAAGGACAATCACGAGGGGCGAAAGGGGCTGATCTGCTGGAGGCGCGAGCGCACTCCGAGAGCTCTTTCGGCGGGACCGCCGGCGGCGGCGCCCGTCATCCGGGCCTGGATGCCCTGCGGGGCCTCGCCATCATCGGGGTGCTGCTGTTCCACGCCTATATTGTCAACGTGATTCCTCACATCATATGGTCGCGCACCGTGGGACAGGGAGCCGAAGGGGTGGGCCTCTTCTTTATTGTGAGCGCGCTGACGCTGTCGGCCAGCTGGCACCACCGCCAGGGACGGGACCCCAAGCCCACTGCCGCGTTTTGGGCCCGACGGGTCTTTCGCATTGCCCCGCTCTTTTACGTGGTCCTGGTCGTCGCCTGGCTCATCGGGCAAGGCAAGCCGGGATATGCTCCCCATGCGATGGCCCAAAACGTGTTCACTCCCGGCAACTTGCTGGCGCATGTCACCTTTGCCTTTGGGTGGATCCCGGCGTATCAAAATTCCTGGGTGGGCGTGGAATGGTCGATTGGCACCGAGATGGCTTTCTACCTGCTGTTCCCCCTGCTGGTCCAGTGGCTCATGCCCAGGGTCGGCCCCATCCGTATGCTGTTTTTGGGCTTTGTGACGTCGCTCGCGTGGCCCTGGCTCATGGCCCATGTCTTTGCCCCCTGGCCGGGTTGGGCCTACGCCTTTCTCTTCTGGTCGCTGCCCGGCCAGGCCGTCTGGTTTTCGCTGGGCCTGGCGCTGTTCTGGATCCCGCGCCCAGGCCGCGGCCTCGACAGCCTGAGCATCTGGATGATTGCCGCCGTGGCCCTGGCTGTGGCCCTCATGAACGTCCCACCGGCCTACGGCGCGGTGATGTGGGCCATCCCCGGCGGCTTGCTGACATACGCGGTGTGGCATCGGCTGCCCGGCGTGCGCGGGATCACCCAGAGCCGCGCGCTGCAGTACGCGGGCACGCGCAGTTATTCGTGGTACCTGCTGCACTGGCCGATCTTAACGGCGGTGGTGCTCCCCTACTTCCCCGACGCCGGCCAACAGGGGGCGCTCGGCTTCGTGGCCCGCCTCATCCCCATGGCGGGTCTCACCATCGTGGCAGGCGAGCTGTCCTATCGGTTTGTCGAAGAACCCGCCCGGAAGTGGGGCCAGCGGCTGATTGCCCGCTGGGGTTGGGCCCAAGCCCCTGCCGCCGCATCACCCCAGCGTGAGCGTGAGCTGGCCCGTGAGGCCCAGCTCTCCGCCCGTCCGTAAGATTCACCGGCGTTTTAAACTAAGCTCCACCATGTCGCCATCCTGCAGGGGGTGGTCGCGCGCCACCGTCTGCCCAGCAAACCGGGCGCTGGGCCCCGTCACGCGAACGGGGCCGAGGTGGTTTTCCCAGTCCCGGTGCACCGCGCGCACAAAGTCCCGCACCGTCGACCCGGCCGGCAGCACCACCGCGTCAGCGGCGGGGGGGCGCCCGGGTGGTTTGGGGTAAACGCGCAATAGGCCCGTAAGCGCCCAGATTAGCTGCCGCACGTTGTCCAGACCCTCCCCCGTGGCGGTGGAACACACAACGTGCGCGGAACCCCCCGCCCGTTCCTGCCACGACTGTACGGCTTCCGGGTTGGCCAGGTCGGCCTTGGTACCCACCAGCGCCCAGGCAAGATCGGGGACGGCGTCCTGAACCAGGTTCCGCACCACGTCGGCCTCGGCGGTCCCGTCGGAGACTACGGACTCGACGAAGAGAATTCCGTCGGCGACGCGAATCTGAGCCAGCACCGCGCGGCCGTCACCCCTGCCCTCGTCCCCTCCCGCAATGAGTCCCGGCAGGTCCAGGAGCTGAACCGGCGCGCCATGCAGCACCGCCATACCCTCGGCGGGCCGAACGGTGGTAAAGGGATAACTGCCCACCGGCACGGCTCGACCGGTGAGCGCATGGAGAAGTGACGACTTTCCCGCGTTGGGCGGGCCCACCAGGGCTACCTGCGCCACGCCCTGGCGCGCAAGGAAATAGGCGTCATGGTGCTGAGCCCCTCGGCGCGTGGTGGCCTCGGCAATCTGGTCTTCGATCCACCGGCGCAGTTCGCCGTACGGCCCGCTGTAATACCCCGGCAGCTCGGCCAGCGCCTCGCGCAAGACGCGCGCTCGGTCGCGTGGCGACAGTCCCTGGATGCGCCGTTTAATCATTCGACGCATTTCCTGATGGGGAATGGGCATGATGCTCCCTCGCTTTGCTCCATCTGAGTGGGACGAGCGGACAGCGTGGAGGCGCAGTGGCGTCCGGGACAAACCGGCGCCGAAACCTGCCGCCCCCTTGGGGGTGGCTTAAAGTCCCGCCTTGGTGGCGATGAGGCAGTGGGAGAACCCGGCGGGGACGCCCGCGCACGAGACGATCAGCATGGGTTCCCTCCTCCACCGGTGATGCGGACAGTGTACCATGAATGGCCCGTGGGACGAGACCCCGACGAGTGCACGACCGTGGGCTTGGGCAGTTTACGGCCGCCCTGGGCTTCGGACGTCCATGCCCAACACCAAGGCGGCGTCGGCCATGCGTGCGTCGTACGTCACAACCGCGCCCAGCGAACTGTGCAGGAGGCTTGCCGTGGCCAGATGAATCGCGTCGAGACTGCGCAGCGTCGCCGGTGGCAGACTCCCTGCGGTGTTGAGCACCCCGTCGCCTATTCTCAGCACGGCCACCTGGCGGAACAGCTCATGCGCCTTGGCCAGCATCGCGCTCCCGCCCCCCGCCCCCGCCCGGGCCACCTCGATGCGAGCCAACGCGCTGGATACCAGGCGTTGGCGCCCGCGCAGATAGGCACGAAGGGCGACCGTCTCGGGCTCCGCCACGATGAGCTTGACCAGCGCGGACGAGTCAAGATACGTCGCGCGGTCACCGCTCATGGCGGCGCAAGTCCTCAAGGATCCCTGACAGGGGCCGTTCGCCAGGACCCAGCGGCAGGGGCTCGGGCAACGGGTCGCCGGGACGCTCGGCCAACGCCAAGTCGCCCGTGGAGGCCAGCCGCTCCCAAGCATCCCCGGCCGCGAGCGGCGCCAGTACGGCGATGGGCCGGCCCTGCAGGGTGATTTCGATGGGCTCGCCCGCTTGCACGCGATGAAGGAGCTGGGTGGCATGGTGCCTCAGTTCTCGCACTCCCACGGTGTTCATGTGATACATGTATCACACCGAGGCGAGGTGCAAGCCGACGGAACATCCTGCCGTCGCGCGCGGTCACCAGTCAAACGTCAGTTGGACAGCCGGTGGACTGTCCGGCCGCGCCCGCTCCGTTCCTTTAGGCACAACGGTGGCCACATGCTGCCGCAGATGCCCTGGGGCAAGCCCGGCGGCGCCCCGGTACCACCGCGCATAGTCGGCTAGCAACTGAGGGTGTCGCTCGGATAAATACGCGGTGAATACCGGACGCACCTCGGCCGACAGGCGCGCGACGTCGGCATGGATGAAAGCCGCCCCGTGATCCCGAGCCGCCTGCAGGGCCTGCCGCAGATGTACCGGGTCGTCTGTCAGCCCCGGAAGAATGGGCGCCATGAGCACGCCTGCCCGGATGCCCGCCGCCACCAGCGTACGGACGTTCGCCAGGCGGTGCCGCGGCGCCGGGGTGCCCGGCTCGGTCTCTCGCCAGATAGTCTCATCCACGGTGGGCACACTGACGCACACCGTCACCCCCGCAGCCGCTGTCATGCGTCGCAACAGGGCCACGTCGCGGCGAATGAGCGTGCCCTTGGTGATGACCTCAACGGGCACGCGATGGCGGTGCAGCACTTCGAGGCATTGCTGCGTGATCCGCCAGCGCCCCTCGATGGGCTGATACGGGTCCGTGGCCGTCCCCACCGCCACCCGCGTTGGGCGCCAGCGCCGGCGGGCCAGCTCGTGGTCCAAAAGCTGCGGCAGGTTGGTTTTCACCATCAGGATTTCGCTGAAGTCGTCACCCGCCCCGAGGTCCAAAAACCGGTGGGTCGCGCGCGCGTAGCAATACACGCAGGCATGCTGGCATCCGCGATACGGGTTTAAGGACCATTCGAACGGCATGCCCGCCACCCGGTTCAATGCCGTTTTCACCAAAACCTCGCGAATCTCGCGCGGCACCAGACCACCCTGCACGAATTTAGCACAGGTGTTCGCTATCGGCAACAACCCTGGGTCTCTGGGCACACGGAGCTTGCGCCGCTCCTTACGGTTTGACGGGCGCGGTCGCTTCGTCAAACCGGCGTACCGGGAACCATTCTACTCCGCCATCCACGGTTTCATAAAAGGCCGTACCCGCTTGGCTGCCCACGACCTCATGCCGTTGCCACCCCGCGTACCCCGTGGTGGCGCTGGCAAACTGCACATTGGTGAGTGACCACTGCGTGACGAGGCGCCCAAACGTCTTGGGCACGCCCAGCGATCGCCACGTGACGCCTCGGTCCGTGGACACCCAGATGGCCCCCGTCGCCACGGAATACACCCAGAGATTGTGCGAACCCCACGTGGTGACCTCCAGTGACCTGGCGTTTGGCAGCGTCGCCTGAAACCGCCAGGCCGCCCCAGCATCGCCGGTCGAGTACACATACGCGTTGTGATGGGCGGACACCAAAAGCACACCCATAGTTCCGGTTCCGAGCGGTCGCAGCAGGGTTGCCGACGGCAGCGACCACACACCCGTCCACCCAGGCGGCGCTGGCAGTGCGGCGCGCGAAAAAACGTGACCCCAATCGGTCGATCGATACAGCCGACCGCCGGATTCTACCAGCAACACGTGCCCGGTCATGACGCCCTCCACGCTTGGGTGGGGCAGATGGCTGGCCGCCAACGTCTGCGCCTGCCACTGCCGCCCCCCGGACTGCGTCCGGTAGACCCACGTCCGACGGCCGTGGGCCACGTTGGTCACCACGTACAACACGCCTTGCTGAGAAGAGGTCCACGATGTCCAGCCCTCAACAAACTGTCCGGCCGCTCCGGGCGGGGCCACATCGGTCCGGATGACGGGCCGCCCGGTTCCGCTGATGCGCAGCACTTGGACCATGCCCGTTCCCGGCGCACTGGCGGTCACCACGAGGCTGGTGGTTCCGACGGGCGTCCATGTCGTGGCGTCGGTGCGGGGCCGGACCTGCACCACCGGATGGAAGCCGCTCAACCCGGTGGACGTGTACATCACCCAGGACGGCGACCGCCAAGACGTCGCCCACCCGACCTTGGGAGTGACCATGTCCAGCTGAGAGAGCGGGCCGCTGCCGTCCCAGACGGGCATGGCTTGGGTCGTCGGTGGGCGTTGGGCAGCGGGATGCCCGACAATGGAGAGGGCCACGACCGCCGCCGCCGCCGCGGTGGCCAACACCCCGTACGGCCAACGCCGAGGGCGGGAGCCCCGGCGGAGCGCCGTTTCCGCCCGAATCACGGTGTCGCGCGTCCACCGCTCGTGGTCAAAGGTGAGGGGCACCTCGTGCGGCAAGCCGCTCTGCTTCAAGTCGACGCGCCAGGTTTCGGGATCATCATGCGGCATCATGCGTCCTCCTGATTCTTCTCCTGCGGATGCTTCAATTCCAGGCGGCCAGAAGTCGTTGCCGCGCCCGCCTCAGCCGAGTGCGGACGGTGGCGGCCGGCAGTTTCAAATGGGCCGCGATGGCGTCGGTGGGCAGTTCCGCGTAATAAAAGAGATAAAGGCACTCCCGGTCTTCTGGCTTCAGCCGGTCCAGCGCGTCGCGCACGGTGGCGGCCAAGAGCCCGCGGTCGGCGTTCGGATCGGGGAGGTCGGCCACCGGTGCTGATGGCCTCGTGCGGCGCCGGGCATCGTGCGCCAGGTTTTTCGCGACGGTGAACAGCCACGCCACCCGGGGTTCCTCCCCCGTGCGCCCCATGTGCACATAGAGGCGGAGAAACGCTTCCTGCGCAATGTCTTGGGCCATGTCCGGGTCATTGATCAGAAAGTGCGCATAGCGCACCAGGCGATCTCCCCATCGGGCCATCCAGGTCGACAGCATGTCGTCCCGCCGGAGGGACCCATCCCCCGCTTCTATCGTCGTCCCGCCCCCTGCGTCCACCGACATGCTCACATCCGAAGCCTCCGCCTGACAGACTGCCTTCGGGACGGTTTTGTTTCAGCACCCATAAATTTGCGGCGACGCTCATTGGGCGGCCACCGGGGATGCGCGTCACGCGTTGACGTCTATCCAGGATTTCCTTAGACTTGGGGCCAATCCTCGACCACGGCCCGATGCACGTGGTCGTGTCCCAGGGGACAACAGGAGGCAGTGGGCATGCACAGGACCTCCGGAGAGTTGACGCTGCCGGCAGACGTCCGGGCGCTGGTGGTGGATGCCCTGGTGCACGCGCTGTCGCCGGACGCCGTGTACCTGTTTGGGTCGGCGGACGAGGGTCGTCTGCGCCCCGACAGCGACGTCGACTTGGCTGTCCTGGTGCCAGACCCTATAACCCCGGCGCAGCGGTGGGCCCTCACGGCGCAGTTGGCCAACCTGGTGCGACGCGACGTGGACCTCGTGGATCTGCGGCGGGCCAGTACCGTGCTTCAGGCGCTCGTCGTCTCGCGGGGCAGCCGCCTCTGGGTGCGCGACGCGTCGCCCGTGGCCTGGTTCGAAATGCGGGCCCTGAAGTCCTACGCGCTGTTGAACGAAGAGCGCGCCCCCATCTTAGAGCGCATGCAGAGAGAAGGGAGCCCGTTTTGACCGACGACGTCGTTCTCGGCAAGGCGCAGGTGATCGGGCGTTGTCTGGCCCGTGTGGCTGAAGAGTATGCCAGCGACCCCGAAAACCTGGAGGACATCCGCCGTCAGGACTCCGTCGTGCTGAACGTGCAGCGCGCCTGCGAAGCCGCCATTGATTTGGCGATGCACGTCGTGAGCGACCGACGGTGGGGTCTGCCCGCCAACAGCCGCGATGCGTTTGACCTCGTGGCCGCACACGGCGTAGTGGACCGTGCGCTGGCCACCAACCTCAAGGCGATGGTGGGCTTTCGCAACCTGTGTGTCCACAATTACCAGGACATCGACGTGAGCCTGCTGCGCGACGTGTTGGACGTCCACCTGTCCGATCTGCGCAAATTTGCCCAGGCCGTGTTCCAGTATCCCTAGCGCCGCCGCTCGATTACGGATCCGCACCCATCAGCGGCAGCGACGCCCGCAGCACCACCTGATCCCGAATCACGACGCCGCGCTCCACCACCGTCCCGGCCGCGAACTCATCGCGCCGCACGGCGAGGGGGCGAAAGCCCAGTCGGAGATAGAAGCCGAGCCCGTCGGGCGTCGTGGCCACGGCCAGCGTGCTGCGGCCGTGCGACGCCACGTCGCGCGCCACGCGGTGCAGTGCCTCGCTTCCCAGGCCCTGGCCCCTCAGGCTCGCCACGACCGCCACACTCAGCAGCTCCGGCCCGTCGGGCGTGTCGGCCCACAGCGCCTCCACCACCGGCTCACCATCCCAGTCCCGGCGAACCAGCATGCGTCCCCGGTCGCGGTAAGACTCCCGATGCCTCTCGTCCTCATCGGCCTCGCGCAGGAGGCACTCCCAGGATTCCCGCGACTCGCCGGCCGCGAGCCAGCGCCACGGAGCAAGCGGCCGCCAGGCGTCACCCTCCAGAATGAGTCCCGTGAGGCCAGCGGCCGTTCGGGTTTCGTGCATCTCCCCGGTCTGCCACGACACGAGCATCCCGGCCCCAATGTCGACGGGCTCACCGTCGGCGCCAAGGGCCTCCCCGGTGCCCGACACGACCAGGAGCCACTGGCGACTGGAGGCGGCGTGGCGCGCAAGCCGCCCCCCCGCCTCCAGTCGCACAAAATTTACCGACAGCCCCGTCAGCGGCCCGCCGCCGATAGGGGCCATCGTCGCGCCGTGGGATCCGAACTGCCTAAGGCCATGGACGCCCGCGGCGTCCCACGCCTGAACACGCACGACTAGCCTCGCCCGGGGGTGGTTTGACTCCAGGGGTCCAGCAGGCGCTCCACCTCATCGGCCGGCAGGACTTGTTGCTCCAGCACCAGCTCGCGCACCGTGCGGCCCGTCTTGTGTGAGGTTTTCGCAATCTCGGCGGCCCGGTCGTACCCAATCACCGGCGCCAGCGCCGTCACCATCGCGAGGCTCTGCTCCACCAGGCCCTCGGCCCGCGACCGGTCGGCGGCCAATCCCTGCACCAGGCGACGGTCAAAGTTTTCGGCCGAGGCCGCCAACAGCTGGATGGACGACAGCAGGTTGTGCGCCAGCACCGGCATCATGACGTTCAGCTCAAAGTTGCCGCGCTCCCCAGCAATCGTGATGGCCACATCGTTGCCCATGACCTGGGCGGCCACCATCATGACGGACTCGGCGATGACGGGGTTGACCTTGCCCGGCATGATGCTGGACCCCGGCTGGGTCTCAGGAATAACGAGCTCCCCGATGCCGCACCGGGGTCCCGATCCCAACAGGCGAATGTCGTTGGCAATTTTCATCAGGCTCACGGCCAGCGTCTTCAACGTGCCCGACAGCTGCACCGCCGCGTCCTTGGCCGCCTGCGCCTCAAAGTGGTTTTCCGCCTCTCGGAACGGGAGTCCGGTTAGGGTCGAGAGCCGCGCCGCCATGCGGGCCCCAAATTCCGGGTGCGTGTTGATGCCGGTGCCCACCGCGGTGCCCCCGATGGCTAGCTCTTCCACGTCGTGGCTCGCCTGCTGGAGGCGGCGCACTCCATGCGCCACCTGGCTGGCGTACCCGGAAAACTCCTGGCCCAGTCGAATCGGCGTCGCGTCCTGCAGATGCGTGCGACCAATCTTGACGATGGGGTCAAACTCTTGGGCCTTCTGCTCCAGGGAAACCTGGAGGCCTGCCAGAGCCGGGAGCAGGTCCCGGTGGAGTGCCTCCAGCGCCGCCACGTGAATGGCAGTCGGAATGGCATCGTTGGACGACTGACCCATGTTCACGTGGTCATTGGGGTGGACACGGGCAGAGCCTGCCGTCGCCAGCTCGGCGGCCCGGTGGGCAATCACCTCGTTGGCGTTCATGTTCGTCGAGGTGCCCGAGCCCGTCTGAAAAATGTCCAGGACAAACTGGTCGTCCCACTGGCCCTCCACAACTTCCGCGGCTGCCGTGGCGATGGTGCGCCACGTGGGATCGTCCAGCTGGCCCAGGTCGTGGTTGACGTCCGCGGCGGCCTGCTTGACCAGCCCGAGGGCCCGAATAAATGGCCGCGAAAACCGAATCCCACTGATGGGGAAGTTCAACACGGCGCGCTGGGTCTGCGCCCCGTAGTAGGCCGCTTTGGGCACCTGCATCTCACCCATGGAGTCGCGCTCCGTACGAAAGGCCTCGCTGTCTCCTGTTGCCACGGCTCTGCCTCCTGCCTCAGCACCCGAAAGGCGCCGACGTCTTCTCATCCGATACCTTGCCATACCACTCCAAGCGCGAGACGCCGTCAAGAACCGCCTTGCCCCGGCGCGTCGAGCGCCGGCGTCGTGCCCTGGGTCAAGGCCAAAAGCCCCGCCACGAGCGGGAGGGCATCCGTAGTGAGGACTGCGGGGTCATCCGCCGCCCCGTAGGCCACCACGGCATGAGAGCGGTCGGCAATCACACACGCGGTCCCATGCAGTCCCGGCGGCGCCGCAGTCGCCGCCGCCGCCGGTGGACAGATGCCGCAACCCGGAGGAGCGCAGCCCGCCCAGCACACCATGCGGACGGACAGGTCGCTATCCGCAGTGCACGCTGGATCGTCAAGCACCGCCCGAATGGGGACGGGGCTCACGCCGATCATGAGCGACGTCCGCGCGGTGCGCCACAGTCGCCGCGCCTCCGCCACAAACAGGGGCAGGCCGTGCCCGGTCCATACGCCCGTGCGGGCCTCCCCTGCGTACAGCCGCGACGACACCCGCCCGACCTGTGCCTCCAACTCGCGCCGCGCGCGCTCGGCCAGGGTCGTAAACGGCACCGCCCGATAGCGCACGCCGGGCCGGCCGGGCTCCTGCCAGACGGCTCCTCGGCGTGCCAGCGTAGCGAGCGCCGCGTACACGTTGGACCGCGACACCCCCAGTTGCTTGGCCAGCTCATAACCGGTCTCCATAGCGCTCGTCATCGCCAACGCCGCATAAATGCGTGCCTCCAGGGCCGAAAAGCCGAGGTGCTGCAAGCCGTCTAAAACGTCGGGCTGGTCGCTGCCCATGGCCATCATCCCCGGTGGCCCAGCATCAGGGACATCACCTGCTGGCGCCGGGCGCGATCCTCTGTCAACAGGCCGGCGGCGGCTTCCGTAACGGTGCGGCTGCCGGGCTTGTGCACACCGCGAATCGACATGCACAGGTGCTCGGCCTCCACCACCACCAGCACGCCCGCCGCCCCGAGGCGCTCCGCGATGACGTCGGCCACCGCCCGCGTCATGCGCTCCTGCAGCTGCAGTCGATGGGCCACGCCGTCAACGACGCGTGCAAGCTTGGACAATCCCGTCACACGGCCGTCACGCGGGAGATAAGCCACGTGGGCCACGCCCATGAACGGCAACAGATGGTGCTCGCACAGCGATGTGAACGGGATGTCCCGCACCAGAATGACGTCGTCGTACGCTTCATGAAACACGGTGGCCAGCGCGTCGCCGGGGTCCTCCCCCTGACCGAAAAATTCGTCGTAATACGCCGCCACTCGATGCGGCGTGTCGCGCAGCCCCTCCCGGTCGGGGTTCTCCCCGATGGCCCGCAGCAAACTCCGAATCGCCTGTTCTGCCTGTCGCACATTCACCACCCGGTCGCGAGGGACCGTCCCGCCACGCGACACCTTTGGCACCCCAGCCTCACCCATCTGGTCTCCACCTCTCTTGCACTCCGTGGTATCATAGCGTACTACTAGCGCACCGCACAGGGCGACCCTGTCCAAGGGAAGCCGGTGCCGGGCGCGGAGGTTCCGAAGCACCCCAGGGGCGGGATGGCGGGCCATTCCCGCCAACGGGGTTTTGACCTTCCCCCCTCCAGGCCCGCTTGAGCGAGGAAGGTGTTTCTGATCTGGTACCGTGGCTCAGCCGTCGTCGTGTTGGCGATTGCGCTGACGCGGATCGGCACCTGGGTGATTTCACCAGGGCCGTGGGCCGCGCCCAACCATTTCCGGTTGCTCGGTGTGACCTATCGCGTCACCAACATTCGCGTCGGGTCCGTCGGGCCGCCGTTCAACTGGAGTGCGTCTGCCCCCGCGCCTGCCGTCGTTCGTGATCCTTGGGCGATTTCGGGGCACCGAACCTACCAGATGCTTGCGTTCCGCACCAAGTGGGGCTATGTGCAGGCGGTCGCCCAGACGCCGCCACGGGGGCCACCCAGAAGCCGTAGGCGCACGCGCTCCGTGCGGGACTTGGCACCCCCGTGGACCTCGTGCGATTCGAGAGCGGAATGCGGTTCGCGATGCCTGCCCGGCGGCTAGATGATGTGGAACACCATCCAGCTGAGGCCGACGACCCACGCCACGATGGTCGCGAGCATAATGACGCTGAACCAGTGCACGGCCCGCGCTTCCCTCTCCCGCGTCTGCCGTGCATGCTCGGCCTTCCACGGCGCCGGCATGCCCCGGCGAAAGGCTCGACGTCGCATCCGACACCCCCTCGCGGCCATTATAGGCCTGGTCCGCGCCGACAAAGCCCACCGCGTCTATGGCACAATGGCGCACGGAGGTGATTCCATGGCTTTGGCATCGCAAGCCTCGGCATCGTGGGTTGGCGAAGCGGCCCCGGACTTTGAGGTGGAAACCACGGAGGGTCGCACGCAACGACTCATCGACTATCGCGATCGGCCGCTGCTCTTCGGGTTTTTCCCGCTGGCGTTCACTGGCGGCTGAATCTCCGAACTCACCTCATGGCGAGGTTTATGGTCCCGCATCGAGGGACTGGGGGCCAACCTGCTGTTGTGCTCCGTCGACTCGAAACCCACTCTGACCGTCTTTCAGGCCAGCCTGGGCGGCTTGCCATTCCCCCTGGGTTCGGATTTGACGCGCACGGCGGCCCGCGCCTACGGCGTGCTGCGCGAGGCGCAGGCCTTCGCGCAGCGGTCAATGTTTGTCATTGACGGCAACGGCATCCTTCGATACGAGAATCGTTCGTTTCCCGCCAACGACCCGGCAGCGTATGAAGCCGTGCTGGAGGCCGTCAGTCACCTGGGTACATAGTCCTTCCGGTCCCTACGGGATCGCAGAAGGCACCGACTCATCGGTGCCTTCTGCACGTCGTGACTCACGAACTCATCACGAACTCATCACGAACTCATCACGAACTCATCAATTGAGGCGGCCCGTCGGCCTCGTCGCGATGAGGAAGCGCTTCGTTCAAAAGATCGCGCACCACCTCGCTTGGATGGCGATGGGTCTCGGCCGCCAGCCGACGAATCGCGTGAATCTGCCACGTGTATAAAAAATAGTCCGCACGGCGCTGGTTTTTGGGGCGCTTGGTCTGCATGCGCGTTCCCCTCCTCGAGTGGCTACCTCTCTGTTCCAGGACCAAACCGATGTTGGCCGGTCCCGATCGGCATCCACCTAGTCAAACGTGCCCAGTCACCGAAGGGTTGCATGGCCCGGAACAATCTGTGCGATCATTTGTCGTGGCGAGTCTCTTGGCCCAGACGACGCTGGACGTCCGCCCACGTCGGCACCGTCTGGGCACCGGCCCTCGTGCACGCCAGGGCGGCCACGCGCGTGGCGCGCCACAGGGCGTCCTCGAATTCTCGTCCCGTGGCCAGATTGGCCGCCAGCGCTCCGGCGAAGGCGTCTCCTGCCCCCGTGGTATCTACCACGGGAATGGGCCACGCGTCGATGCGTCCCGTGCGCTCGCGCGTGCTCCACACGAGGCCCCGTCCGCCCAGCTTCACAATCGCAAGCTGCGCCCCGCGCCTGTGCAGCTCCCGCGCCGCTTCTTCTTCGTGCCCCTCGACCACATCATGACCCAGCAGGTGTTCAGCCTCCCCCTGATTGGGCATCAGGACGTCCACGTGCCACAGTGCGGCCGGCAGAGCGGCCGGGGCGGGTGCGGGGTCGACCAGCACACGCGCCCCGCCGGCCCGCGCCCACTCGGCCGCGGCGACCGCCGTGGCCAGCGGGATCTCGAGGGAGATGAGCACCACATCCCTCGGCTGCAGGGGATCCAGCGCTTCCAGCTGGGACGCATCCACCGAAGCATTCGCCCCGGGCACGACCGCAATCGTGTTGCGGCCGGCCGCGTCCAGCCACACCAGCGCCATCCCGGTCGGAACATCTGGGCGCTCGGGGACCGCCAGCCGGACGCCGACTTCCCGCAGCGTGGCCAGCGCGGTTGCGGCCAGCGCGTCCTGACCCACAACGCTCACCAGCGTCACGGCGGCGCTCTGCCGTGCCGCCGCCACCGCCTGATTGCCCCCCTTGCCCCCAGGAGCGATCCATCCCGCCTGCGCCGGCCGGGTTTCGCCTTCCGTCGGGAGCCGATCCAGCTGGGCGACGACATCGACGTTGACACTGCCCACCACGACCACCATGTTCGCGCCTCCCGCCGCGCCGTCTGCCTCTCTTTGCCACTTGGCGCTTCACCGCCATGATACACTCACGGCGGCTGAGCCCGCGAAGCGCGCCGCCGGGAGGAGGGTCGTCTTGCGCATCCTGGACAAGGTGGTGGACCCAGAGCTGCCGCGCCTGTTTTATGTGCTCCTGGCGGGCCGCTTCGTCAACATGGTGGGCAACTCGCTCGTGTTCCCCTTCCTGGCCGTGTTCCTGGCGAGCCGGCTGGGCGGATCGCTGGCCTCGGTGGGATTGGCCATGGGGGCGTATGGCGTCATCCAGGTGATGAGCGTGCTGTCTGGCGGCATTTTCGCTGACGCCTGGGGCCGACGCCGTGTGATGCTGGTGTCTTTGTCCGCCGGCGCTGTGGCCGCCTATGTGGTCGGCGTCGTCGGACCGCTGTGGGCGCTGTTTGTGGCACTCGCGTGCATGGGCTTTGCCCTGCCCCTCTTTCAGCCGGCGTCTATGGCGCTGGTTGCAGATCTCGTGCCCAAAGACAAGCTCAACGAATCCTACGCCTTGCTGCGCATGGCCTCCAATGCCGGCATCATCATTGGTCCGATGGTGGGCGGATTGCTGGCGGATCATTCCTTTTATTGGCTGTTTGCCCTGGACGCAGTGAGCCTGGCGGCGTTTTGGGTCCTCATCTGGACCAACATCCCCGAAACCCGGCCCACGGGCCATCGCGAGACGCTGGCCACAACCGTTGGGGGCCTCAAAAGCGTGGGGCGGGACCGCGCCTTCGTGGGATTCGCCGTGCTGTGGGCCATTGCCTGGCTGGTGTACAGCCAGTTGTACCAGGTGCTGCCGGCGTACCTGCACATCGACTTGCATTTTCCCGCCGGCATTTTCGGCTATTTGGCGGCCGAAAACGCCTTGCTGGTGGTCGCCCTACAAATCCCCCTGGCTCGATGGTCCAAACGCCTGCCCCCGTTCAGCGCCATGGCGCTGGGTCTCAGCGGGTACGGCCTGGGGTTCCTGGTCATGCTGCTGGCCAACGGCCTGGCCGGCTTTGCGCTGGCCGTCGTGGTGATCACCCTGGGGGAAAATGTCTTGAACCCGGCGGCCGCCACATGGGTGGCCACCCATGCCCCCACCGAACTGCGCGGCCGCTACATGGGATTTCAGTCGCTGGCGTCGCGCTGTGGCTCGGCCCTGGGTCCGGTGATGGGCGGGGCGCTGCTGGCGCACGGCGCTGCCCCATGGCTGGCCGTCACGGTGATGGTGGCGGGGGTGGGCGCCGCTCTCTTGGTACGCCAAAGCCGCGGGTCGGTCCAGAGCTTGAGCGCCTGAGTGCCTCGGCCACTGCACGCGTGGCTTTCCGACCCGGCCCCGTACGTTGGAGCCAGCAGAGTCGATCACGCGCGGACGATGGGGCGGCGCCGAACTCCGCGGGCGGCCAGTGTTTGAGCGGGCACCCAACGGTCAAGGGCGCGATTCCGCTTCCCGATCCCGGGCTTGGGGCCAGGCCCGGGCCGTCGTCAGATATTCTCGGCCCGGCCAGGCCGTTTTTGGCCGTTTCCTGCTGCCGGGCCTGATGCTTCGCCGCAGTCGTTGGAGGAGGCGGCTGGTTGGAGCTTGTCGCTTTGGTGTTGGGGGCCGCCTTCTGTGGGGTCTTTTTGGTGTGGCCCATCACCCGGGGCTGCGCCTTGGCCAAGAAGCTCGGCGACCAGCAGGCGCAGCAGATGGCCTCACTGCCCAAACCTCCGGTTCCGGCGCATCGAGGCCCGGCGGTTCTCGTCCGCTCGGGCCCCGTCGGATTGACGCCGACCTGCCCTGCGCTCAGCGTCTAGTTCCGGTGTTCGGCTCAGTGATGAAACGCCTTGCCGGGGTGCGGCGCATCCGGCAGCGGATGGTCCAGCCCCTCCAGGTACTCGATGGACCGGCGCACGTCGTCCAGCAACAGCTCCGCCATGTCCAACGAAAAGCTGTTGCGCACCACCACCCGCATGATAGTGGTCTCCTCCATGGATGGCGGCAGCGGGTACGCCGGCACCTGCCACCCCCGCTCGCGCAACACTCGCGAGAGGTGGTTCAAGTCCCACCCGTCAACGCCCGGCCGGAGCCGCCATGCCAGCACGGGAATGTCGGACCCATCCGTGATGATGTCAAACGGCCCCAGGCTGCCCAACCGGGCGGCCAAGTGGCGGGCGACGTCCTGGCACGCCTTCTGGACTTGGTAGTACCCGTCAAAGCCCAGTCGCAGGAAGTTGTAGTACTGGAGCAGCACCTGAGCGCCGGGACGGGAAAAGTTCAGTGCAAACGTCGGCATGTGGCCGCCGAGATACGACACGTCAAACACCAGCTCCTGGGGAAGCAGCGACGCGTCGCGCCAAAGGACCCAGCCCAGGCCGGGAAACACGAGCCCGTACTTGTGTCCCGACGTGTTGATCGAGTGCACGCGCGGCAACCGAAAGTCCCACACCAGATCCGGCTGCAGAAACGGCGCCACAAAGGCGCCCGACGCGCCGTCCACGTGAATAGGAATGTCGAGTCCCGTGCGCGCCTGGAGGTCGTCGAGCGCCGCCGCAATCTTCGCCACGGGCTCGTACACGCCGGTGTAGGTCACGCCCAAGACGGGCACCACACCGATGGTGTTTTCGTCGACGGCTCCCAGCACCCCCTCGGGTGTCAAGTAGGGCGCCTCGGGGGTGACATTGACATAGCGCGGCTCCACCTCGAAGTAGTTCGCAAACTTCTCCCACACCACCTGGACCGCCGAGCTGAACACGATGTTGGGGTGCGCCGTAGAACGGCCCTGCGCCTTCTGCGCTTGTTGCCACCGGCGCTTTAACGCCAGGCCCCCCAGCATGCATGCCTCCGACGACCCGGTCGTGGACACGCCAATGGTCTCGGCGGGGTTCGGCGCGTGCCACAGGTCCGCCAAGATGTGCAGGCATCGATCTTCGATGGCGGCGGTCTGCGGGTACTCGTCTTTGTCGATCATGTTCTTGTCCGCAGATTCGGCGTACAGCTGGCGCGCTTCGGGCTCCATCCAGGTGCCCACAAACGTGGCCAGGTTGAGGCGGGCATTGCCATCGAGTGCCAGCTCATCATGCACAATTTGATACGCCGTCTCAGGCAGAAGGCCCTCCCGAGCCAGCCGGAAGCGCGGCACCGCATCCTCGCCTTCACGCGCATACAGGGGATTGATGTTGATTTCCGGCCGCATCACGTGACGCTGCCGATGATGTGTCCACTCCGCCATGCGATCACTCCCTTCAGCCGGGTGATGTCCACCCACCTGACGTCCACCCTACCACATCCGTCCAGTTGAATCCGTGGCGCCGCCAGCAGGAATTCCCGGCGAGGGCGCGAACCTGATTCGGATGACAACCAACGCGCCAACCACGATTGCCAACCCATCAGTCCCCGCCACCCCCGCGGTCGCGGTGTCGGCGCGCGGGCTCACGAAGCAATTTGGCAACTTCGAGGCGGTCGCCGGCATGGACTTCGACGTGTATGAAGGCGAGTGCTTTGGTCTCCTGGGCCCGAACGGGGCCGGAAAATCCACCACTATCCGCATGATCTGCTGCCTCACCGCACGCACGGCGGGCTCGCTCACGGTGCTGGGGGAGCCGGCCGCGCCCGGCCAGCGCACCATCAAGGGGCAGCTAGGCGTCGTATCGCAGGAAGATTATCTGGATCCCGCTCTCACGGTGCGCGAGAACATCGAGATTCACGGCCGGTTTTACGGACAGAGCCCCGAGGTGGCCGCGCTCCGCGCCACCGAACTGTTGGAGTTCATGCAGCTCGACGGGAAAACGAACGAACAGGTACGCTCGCTGTCGGGCGGGATGCGGCGTCGGCTCGTCATTGCGCGCGCGCTCATGGGCAGGCCGCGCCTGCTGGTGTTGGACGAGCCCACCACCGGCCTCGACCCGCAGGCACGCATCCTGGTGTGGCGGAAGGTGCGCGAGCTCAAGGCCGAGGGGGTGACGGTGCTCTTAACCACCCACTACATGGACGAGGCGCAGCGCCTGTGCGACCGGCTGGTGGTTATCGACCACGGCCGCATTCTGGAGTCCGGCCGGCCGCGCGAGCTCATCCTGCGACTCGTGGGCCGCGAGTGCCTGGAGTGTCCCGACATCGCGCCCGCCGTGGTGGATGGGCTCACCGCCACCCTTCGGCCGGAAGACCAGGCCTGGCACGAATGGCAGAGCGATTCGTGGGTGCTGTTCAGCCCCAACCTCTCGGCCATTCTGGACCGCTGGGATACGGCCGGCATCGCACCGTCTCTGGCGTATCGCCGCCCGGCCGGGCTGGAGGACGTATTCCTGCGCCTCACGGGCAGGGAGCTGCGAGACTGATGGACGGGGTGAACGGAATGGTGTGGCCGCGCTTTACCAAGGGGGCGCTCATGGTGTTTCGCCGGGACTTCCTGTCCTGGGTCAAATATTATAAGAGTTCCGTGCTGCTGAACTTTGGCGAGCCGCTGACGAATCTGCTGGCGCTGGGGTTTGGCCTCGGCGCCTATGTGACCAAGATGAGCGGCGATCCGTTCGTGGACTTCATTGGCCCGGGCCTGTTGGCGGTGACGGCTATGAATGCCGTGACCTTCGACATGAGCTTTGAGGCATATGACCGTCTGAACGAAAACGGCATCTATCTCTCGATGATCACGGCCCCGCTGCACCCGGCCGAAATCGTGGGGGGCGAGTACCTGTGGGAGGCGTGTCGGAGCCTGCTGTACGGCCTGGTGTTTCTGGTGGTGCTGCTCCCGTTGGGGATCGTCCACAGTTGGTGGGCGCTCTTGCTGCCGCTGCCACTGCTGGTCACCGGGATGCTGTTTGCCGGTCCAGCGCTGTGGGTGGCCACCGCCGCCAAGAATCACGAGCAACTCTTTTACTACTTTACGCTGGTCGTCACCCCCATGTTCATGTTTTCCGGCGTGTTTTTCCCACTGGCGCATCTGCCGGTTGTCATCCGGGATCTGATCCTGCTCACGCCGCTGGTGCATGTGGTGAACCTGACGCGGGCCCTTATCCTGGGCCAGTTCCCGCCCACGCTGTGGCAGGACATCCTGTGGATCGTCGGCTATACGATTTTGTTCATGGCGCTGCCGGGCCGTCGGCTCTCGCGCCGACTGACGGACTAGACCGAGAGAGCCCGGGCAAGCCGGGCTCTCTCGCGTCGTACGGTCCGCGTGCCGCTCAGAAGCGCCCGGCCAGCGACCACACCAGGTACTTCACATTGGGCGAGCCCAACCCACTGGGGACGTTGTAGCCCGCGTGAGCGCTGAACCCCGGGCCGAACAGGTACGCGTTCTGGCCCACCGTGATGTTGTGGAAGTCGCGCGCGTACAGGATGGGGTTCTGGGCAATCTGGTACAGCCGCGGGTTCAGCTGTCCCAGCGGATGGCCCGCCATCTGGTCGGCATCCGCCACCACCCCGGCCCACGAGGGCGCCCCCTCACTGGTCCCCCCCACGAAGTAGAATCCCGGTACGGTTCCGGGAACAGACATGTACACCCACACGGCCGTGTACACACTAGCGTTCCACGCGACATCCGCCGTGGTGCGCATGCCGTGATTCTGCACGCCCATCTGGTAGCTGGGTGTTGGCCAGTACAGGCTCGGTGCTCCGCCGGTTGCCCCAATCGGGCCATCGGCGCAGCCGAACGGGCAGAGCGCAGGCACCGAGTCGTTCCACACCGTCTCTCCAAAATAATGGCCTCCCTGGTTCAGAAACAGATCGGTGCCTCCCACCGACGTCACCAGCGGATCCGAGGACGGGTAGTTGGGGGCCGCCACCCCGGTGAGGTTGTTGGCCCCGGAATCGCCCGCCGAAGCCAGCACCGTCCACCCCTGCATGGCCGCCTGCTGGAACACCGCGTGGTCCCGCTGAAACACCTGGAGACCCTGCGTCCCGGCGGCCAGAATCTCGTTTTCCGGCGCACCGAAGCTCATGGACATCACCTGGCCCGGCAGGTTGCGCAGCGCCCAGGCTTCGGCCAGCGCCAGCGTGTTGAACTGGGGGTTGGCGGCCGCCACCAGGTCAATGGTGGCCATCGGGGCCATGGCATGCGCCCATTCCACGTCCAAGGAGGTTTCAAAGGCCCACCCCTTCATCAGGGCGTTGTGGCTGTGAAAGATGACCCGGCCAGTGGGCTCATAGATGTGCAGGGTCGGCGTCGGCAACTGAAACTGGTGGTCAAACGTCGCCAGGTCCTGCCCGATGGTCGGGGACCCGTACGCGTCGATAATCACGATGGTCTGCCCCGCGCCGGTCAGGTTGTCCGGCATGTCGTAGCCGGTGCGGATTTGCCGGGGGGTGTAGCAGGCGAGACCCACCTGCGCCACGCATTCGCCCAGGTTGGGCAACGGCACCACGTTGTGAGCCGGGTCCACCACCCCGAGCTTCACCAACGGGTGCACCTGCGCCACGATGGGCGCCGTGGATGGGCCGGCTGCCACCGCTGTGCTGCCGGGGATCGCCAACGCTGCGAGCCCGAGCACCCCCAGGGCGGCCCCCACCCAGCGCGCCGAAGAGCGCCGCATCTTCGTCATGAACATAAGCAGGATCAGCATCCTTTCTCTAAGCCTCTTCTGGACCACACGGTGACCGGTCGGTCACACGCTTGTCGGGCCGTGCCCGCGCCGACGGCCGAAGCCGGCGGCCCTCAGGCACGGACACCTTCGAGTGACTGACAGTATTTTCCTTGTGATGAGGGCCGCTGGTTTCGGACAAATAGCACGTCGGAGCCCCTTTGGTCGACTGCGTGCCCCTCATGGGTCAAGCGACCGGAGCCGAATCCACAGCTGGGCTCGCGGGCGGCGTCTGTTGATGGCGAACAAATCATGGGGGGACGGCGCCATTTAACCAAGGTCGCGAGGAAACGACCGAAATCCTTCGCCCAGCACCTCGTGCGCAGGCGATACGACCAAAAAGGCGGTCGGGTCGACATCGTGAACCAGCGCCTTCAAGCGGGTCAGCTCGGAGCGGCTGACCACCACGTAGAGGGCTGGCCGGGTATCCCCGGTATAAAGCCCGGTCACGGGCCACCGGGTGACGCCCCGGCCCAGCTCGTCCAGCAGGCGCCGCCCCATGGCGTCCCCGTGGTGGGACAGGATCAGGACGGCACGCTCATACGCGATGCCTTCCTGCACCACGTCCAGCGCGCGCGTCGAGATGAAGAGCGCGATGAGCGAGTACATAGCCGCCGTGGGGCTGAACATGAGCCCCAGCCCGGCAATCACGACAAAGTCGACGGCCAGCATGGCCTGGCCTGTGGACACGGGAAGCACATGAGCCAGGAAGCGGGCCACAATGTCCGTCCCGCCAGTGGTGCCCCGGCTGCGAAACACCAGGCCAAGCCCTACGCCCGACAGGAGACCGCCATACACGGTGGCCAGCAGGAGATTGTGCGTGGCCGGCGGAAACGTCAGCACCCCCACAAACAAGGACAGCAGCGCGGCGCCCACCACCGTGCGCAGGCTCACTCGGCCGCCCCACAGCCGGTGCGCGAGCCACAAGAGGGGCAGATTCAGGACCGCCAGCGTCACCCACAACGGGATGTGCCAGGCGTACAGCACCATGATCCCGATGCCCGTGACGCCGCCGTCCGCAATGTGATTGGGCACATAGAAAAGGTTTACGCCCAGCGCCGTGGTGGCCGTTCCCAGCGCGATGAGGGCCCACTCGCCCACGTCGGCCCACACGGGGGCCGCGAGCGGCCGGCCACTCACGGCGAGGCCGCCTGGACGACGATATCGGGCGGGGCCAGCACGACTGACGTGAGGTGCATAGGCAGCGGCAGATTCAAGCTCGGCAGGTCAAAGAGCGGCAGGGACGCAGCCAAGGGCAACGACAAGCCATCCAGCTCCTGGGGCACAAACAGCAGTTCCTGCCCGTTGGGCGAAATGGCCAGCCGCCCGCGGGTCGACACGTGACCACGCAGCGAGCCCAACGCCACCTGGCCGGTTAGGGTGACCTGGTGGGCCCCGACGGTCACGACGGCTCCCTGCACGCGGCCGGAGGCGTCCAGAAACTGTGCCACCGCGGGCCCGTCCACCTTGAGCGTGAAGCGCACCCGACCCGCCCGGGCGGCCACCAAGCGCCCCTGCCGCAAGAGAGCCCCCACCGCCACCTGTCCGTCTTGCCAGTTGAGCGTCATCTGGGCGATGCGGAGCGGCTGTCCATCCACGGGCACAGTGGCGCTGTCTACCAGCACGCGGACATCCTGGGTCTGCCCGAACGCGAGCGTCCAAAAGGGAACGGCCGTCACCGCCACCTGGTCCGTGCTCCCGGCGCCGGTGACACCGTGCAGGGCCGCCGCCGCGCGGCCGGCCACCACCGGGGGCACCAGCACCTGGCCCAGTACAGCCACTAGGATCACCACGAGGGCAACCCGCAGCGCATTCATGCGGGGGTCTCGGGGTTGAACCCGCCCGTGGCCTCAGCCTCCAGATACGCTTGGATAAAGGGATCGATGTCGCCGTCCAGCACGCCTTGCACGTTGCCCACTTCTACGCGGGTGCGGTGGTCCCGCGCCACCGTGTAGGGTTGCAGCACGTACGACCGGATTTGACTGCCCCAGCCAATCTCCGCCTGGCTGCCGCGCACTGCATCCTTCTGCCGCTGCAACTCCTGCTCCTGGCGCGCCGCCAGTTTGGCCCTGAGGAGGCGCCACGCAATTTCCCGATTGGAGTGCTGCGAGCGTTCGTTCTGACACGACACGATGATTCCGGTGGGCAGGTGCGTCAGGCGCACGGCAGACTCGGTCTTGTTCACATGCTGGCCGCCGGCGCCGCTGGCCCGGAACGTGTCCACCTTGACGTCTTCCGGCCGGATGACGATCTCCCCGTCGTCGGGCACATCGGGGTTCACCTCCACCGCCGCAAAGGAGGTGTGCCGCCGACCCGAGGCGTCAAACGGCGACATCCGCACCAACCGGTGGACCCCCTGCTCGGGACGCAGGTAACCATAGGCGTTGTCCCCTCGGACGGCCACCACCACGCTTTTCAAGCCGGCCTCTTCGCCCGCCAGGCTGTCCAAAATTTCCGTAGAGAACCGATGGCGTTCCGCCCATCGGAGATACAGCCGCAAGAGCATCTCGACCCAGTCCTGCGCATCGGTGCCACCCGCCCCGGCATGCAACGTCACCAGCGCATCGTCACCGTCGTGGGGGCCCTTCAGAATGAGTGCCAGCTCCTGCGCACGAAGGTCTTCGTGGAGCGCGGCTGCCTCCCGGTCCAGCTCGCGCAGGGTCTCATCGTCGCCCCCGTCCGCCGCCACCAGCTGCAGTAGCTCGCCTAAGTCAGCCACACGCTGCTCCGCGCCCGTAAAGCGCTGCAGTGGCTCCTGCAGGAGCCGGGTCCGCTTTAGCAGCGTGCGCGCGGCGTCGGGGTCGTCCCACAGGGTGGGGGCGGCCATGGCAGTCTCCAGCCGCGCTAATTCTTCAGTGCGCGCAACCGGGTCAAAGAGACCCCCTAATGCGCCGCAAGAGGGATTCCAAGGCGCGCTGGCGCTCAAGCAGTTCGTCGTACAACATGCTCGGCCGCCTACTTTGCTTTCTGGAGGCCGTGGCAACGCTTGTACTTCTTGCCACTTCCACACCAGCACGGGTCGTTGCGACCCGGACCCTCGTCCACCAAGCCGCCCTGAATCACCTGGAACGGATGAGCCGGGGTTTCCACGTCGTCGCCGTGGCGCTCCTCAAGGATCTGCGGCAATTCCTCGCCCTGTTCGATGGTGGGCTCCGCCTCCGCCACCTCAATGTGGTAAAGAATCCGCACCAGCTCTTCACGCATCGCGCCCAACATCTCGTGATACATGTCGTAGGCTTCGCGCTTGTACTCGACCAGCGGATCCATCTGACCGTACGCCCGGAGCCCCACCCCGTCGCGCAGGGCGTCCATCGCATCCAGATGTTCCATCCACTTGCTGTCCACCACCCGCAGGAATACCACCCGCTCCAGCTGGCGCATATTCTCCTCGCCAATTTCCTGTTCTTTGGCGGCGTAGTTCTGCTCAGCGATGGTCATGATCTCGTCAGCCAGCGTGTCCCGTCCGACGCCCTGCAGGGATTCGGGATCCACCTGGCCCGGGTACAGGCAAAACTCGGTGAGGCTCTCGATCAGGGGGGCCAAGTCCCATTCTTCGGCGTGCTGATTCGGCGGACAATGGATGGCCACCGCGTCGTTGACCACCTCGCGCACGAGCCCCAAAATCTGCTCTCGGAGACTGTCGTTGGTAAGAATCTCAAACCGTTGCTTGTAAACAATCTCCCGCTGAGCGTTCATGACGTCGTCGTACTGCAGAAGCTGCTTTCTAATCTCGAAGTTCCGCGCCTCCATCTTCTTCTGAGCGGTTTCAATGGCCCGCGTCAGCATTGGATGGGAGATGGGCTCGTCCTCCTCCACCCCCATGCGGTTCATGAGCCCGGCAATGGCCGGCGCGGCAAACAAGCGCAGGAAGTCATCCTCCAGAGACAGGTAAAAACGACTGGAACCCGGGTCGCCCTGGCGCCCGGACCGCCCTCGCAGCTGGTTGTCAATGCGCCGCGCTTCGTGGCGCTCCGTCCCGATGATGTGCAGACCGCCCAGAGCCACCACGCCGTCGCCCAGCTTGATGTCCGTGCCCCGGCCCGCCATGTTGGTGGCGATGGTCACTTGGCCGCGCTGGCCCGCCGACTCGATGACGTGCGCTTCGCGTTCATGCTGCTTGGCGTTTAAGACGTTGTGGGGAATACCGGCCTCACTCAACAGTTCGGACAGCCGCTCCGACTTTTCAATGGACACGGTGCCCACCAGCACCGGCTGGCCCCGCTGATACAACTCCACGATCTCCCGCACCACGGCGCGGAACTTCGCGGCCTCGGTCTTGTATACCTCGTCGGGGTGATCCACGCGGATCATCGGCTCGTTCGTGGGCACCACGATGACGTCCAACCCGTAAATCTTGCGGAATTCTTCCTCTTCGGTGATGGCGGTGCCGGTCATGCCGGACAGCTTCTTGTACATCCGGAAGTAGTTCTGGAACGTGATGGTGGCCAGCGTCTGGGTCTCATCCATGATTTTGACGCCCTCTTTGGCCTCGATCGCTTGGTGCAAGCCGTCCGAGTACCGCCGCCCAATCATCAAGCGGCCGGTGAACTCGTCCACGATGATAACCTCGCCATCTTTGACGACGTAGTCGCGGTCACGGATCATGAGCGCCCTGGCGCGCAGGGCATGGTTCAGATAGCGGGACAGATCCAGGTGCTGATGGTCGTAAAGGTTGGGCACACCCATCATCCGCTCCACCTTGGCGATCCCGGCCTCGGTCGGCGCCACCGTCTTCAGCTTCTCGTCCACGGTGTAGTCGGTCTCCAGCTTGAGGTTTTTGACCATGCGGGCAAACTGGTAGTAAAGCTCGGTCGGCCGGTCCGCCTGCCCGGAGATGATCAGTGGCGTCCGCGCCTCGTCAATCAGGATGGAGTCGCACTCGTCGACAATGCCGTAGTGCAGAGAGCGCTGCACCCGTTCGCTGGCGTCCACCACCATGTTGTCCCGGAGATAGTCAAAGCCAAACTCGTTGTTGGTCCCGTACGTCACGTTGGCGCCGTAGGCCACCCGCCGCTGGTCCGAGTCCAGGTCGTGCTGTATCACGCCTACCGACAACCCGAGCCGGGCATAAATCCCCGACATCCACTCAGCGTCGCGCCGCGCCAGGTAGTCGTTCACGGTCACTACGTGCACGCCTTCGCCCGTGAGCGAATTCAGGTACGCCGGCAACGTCGCCACCAGCGTTTTGCCTTCACCGGTTTTCATCTCCGCCACCCGTCCGTCGTGCAGCGCCATGCCCCCCACCAGCTGCACATCGAAGGGGCGCTGGCCGATGGCTCGGACCGCCGCTTCCCGCACGGCGGCAAAAGCTTCCGGCAACAGCTGGTCGAGCGTCTCCCCGTCCTGATGCCGCTGCCGAAACTCGGCGGATTTCTCCGCCAGCTCTTGGTCCGACAACGCTTGAAATTCCGGCTCTCGCGCGTTCACCTGCCGCGCCCACACTTGGTAGCGCCGCACCTCTCGCTCAGAAAACCGGTTCAGCCAATTGGTGAGAAAGTTTGCCATCTCGTTAGGTCCTCCCATAACAAAGGGACCGCCCTCGGTCCCCCACCTCACGCGCTTGGTGATTTATATTACCATTCTGCCCCCCGGGGCTGCAACGCCGAAAAAGACGCTCGGCCCAGTGGCTAGCGTCCCGCACCGCGCAACGCTAACGAGGGCCGTCGTAGTGCCGTCGATTGGGATCGCGGCCCAACGCCTCCTCGAAGTCCTCGCCGATGCTCACCTCGTCGGCAAAGTCGCCCATGATACGGAGCATGTCCATAAAGGCGCGCACCACCCGCGGGTCAAACTGACCGCCCGCGTTTTTCAGAATCTCGTCCACGGCCTTCTCGTGCGGCATCGCCTTTCTATAGGGGCGGTCACTGGTCATGGCGTCGTAAGAGTCCACCACCGAGATGATGCGCGCGGCCAACGGGATCTCGTCACCGCTGATGCCGTGGGGATAGCCCTGCCCGTCAAACCGCTCGTGGTGGTGCAGGACCCAGTCCCGGGCCGGACCCACCCCGCCGATGTTGCCCAGCATCGTGCTACCCATCACCGTGTGCCGTTGCATCGACAGCATTTCCTCGTAGTCCAGCTCGCCAGGCTTGTTCAGCACCTCGTCGACAATCGCGAGCTTGCCGATGTCGTGCAACGTCCCCGCCCGCTCGATTTCTTCGGCTTCGTCCTCGGGCACCTTCATGAAGTGCGCCAGCGTCAGCGCGTAGCGCCCCACCCGAAACGAGTGGCCCTTGGTGTACGGGTCCTTGGCGTCCATGGCCGTCAACAGCGTCCGCACCGTGGACTGGTAGGCCGCCCGAATGCGATGGGCGATCGCAAAGATCCAGCGCGTCATGGCCAAGGGCACCATGATGAAAATCTCCGGCAGCACGCCGGCCGAGTGGAAAATCACGGCCATCAGGTACGCGATGGGGAACATCCCAAAGAAGTTCAGCGACGCCCACTTGAAGTAAACCTTGTAAACCTCGCGGATGGACCGGTCGATGCGGAACTTCACGGCGAACATGACGAAGAACATGTTGGAAAAGAAGGCCACCAAACCGCCGACAAACAGTGGTAGACTGATGGTCCCTGGGTTGAGGTGCGCGGGGTTTCCCCCTAGGAGCGTAAATGTTCCCGCGGCTAAAAACGCCATGAGGCCTCCATGGGCTCGGTTGAACCACATGGAACGGCGCTTTACCTGGCCTCTTATTTCTGGGTAATTGATCGAAAAAACAGAGCCTATCCATACAGCCAGCCAGGGACCCAAAATAATCGAGGCGGCAAAAAGCATCGGAAGTTGCACAGACACGTGTCCATGCTTCCGGATCATCGGGACAGGAAAAAGCGAAGCAATGAGGCAAACCGCTCCAAAACCAAAAAACACCAAAATATTGTCAAGGGTGAGGCTGGGTCCGATACGAAACACAGACCACACCAGAACCAGCCCGGCCGCCACCTCCACGGCCGTCATGTATCGCACCAGTGGCTTGGGATACATGTCATCCTCCCGTCTCAATCTCGGACATCCCGCGACTGGCCACCGAGTCAAAATGGCTGACCGACCTGCAGCTTAGTCGAAGCTAAAAAACGAACCACTGGTCAGCACGTCGACTACCGTCAACAACGCCTTGTAAACCCGCTGCATTTGTAAAGTGTACCCCCACACTTATCGGTCAGGGTGCTCGCTCATGCACCACACCCGATCCATTCGCTTCTCTCAGGGGTAGTTTCGGTCGGTCAGACTTTTAAAAAGTTAGTTTCTCCTCCCATCGATCGGGTCGCTCCCTCAGGCACTCTCGGCTTCCTGCCCAGCCGCCAGCGCCACCCATAAGAGCCGCCGGTTCACCGCATCCAACGCCGCCTTGGCCGCACACTCCACGAAATCGCCCTCAATTACCGACGAGCCGGTGATGATCAGATCCCCACCCAGCCGGGCCACCGCCAGCGCCACCGTGCCAATCGGCGTGTCGGCCTCCACCAGGTCCACCAGCTCCAGCCGCACCAGTCCGGCCACCAGCGACTCCGCCGCCGCCAGTGCCGCCTTGGCCCCTGCACGACCGGCCGCCGCGTCCCGCCCGCGCCCTTCCGTGGTGATGGCGCCCGCCCGCAACCGGCACCTTACCTCGACAAAACCGCGGGTTCGGGTCCAGGACACAGCCACTAGACGAGGACGGCTCGACGCGTCGGTGCCCTCGCCGTACAGCGCCACCACCGACAACGCGGCCGGGTCCAACTCCACCCCGAAGTGCTTTTCAAAGACGGTGGTCACGTCGTGCTCCAGGTTGCCCGTGTCGCGAAAGCCCCTCGACAAAACGTGCACCCGCGTCACCGCGTCACCCTGCCACTCGACGCGGACCGCTTCAACCCCAGCCAGGCGGCCCAGAACCTCTTCGGCCTCCGCCGCTTTCGTTGGCAGCGCCATCGCTCACCTCCGGGACCCTTGCTCTTCGCCACCGCCGCTGTCATTTCCTGCTTTCGCCACGAAAATATTTGTTGACCGGACTAAACCGCAGGCTAGTCCGGTTCCAGGAGCCCTAGGTTGCCGTCTCTGCGGCGGTAAAGTACGTTGATGCGCTCGCTCTCCGCATTGGTGAAGGCGAAAAAGTCGTGGCTCACCAAATCCATCTGCAAGATAGCTTCCTCCAGGGTCATGGGCTTGTCGGGAAACGTCTTGCGGCGCACCACCGTGCCGTCCGTGGGCTCATCGCCGGGCGTCGGACGCTCGGCGGCGCTATGCGCCGTCCGCGCCTTGGCGTGCGACTTGAGCTTGTCCAACTGACGTTCCAGCTTCTGGACCACGATCTCGACGGACGCATACATGTCCTCCGTCGACTCCTGGCCGCGGAGCACGCGTCCGTGGGGGAGCGGCAAGGTGACCTCGATCATCTGGCGATCTTTCTCGACGGACAGAACCGCTTCGGCCACGACGGGATCGTGGCCGAAGTGCCGCGACAACTTCCCGAGCTTCTTTTCCACATGGTCTCGCAACGCATCGGTCAGGGGCACGTTCTTCCCGCGGACGCGAATGTCCATCCAGCACCGCCTCCCTCGCTCGTACCACCGCCAGCTAGGGCCCTTTGCCAGCGAGTGCCAGCATTATAGCATGAGTCCCACGCTGACTGGGCCGGCCCCGGGGCACCGACGCCAGTCGACAGCGATCTCCATTCTCAGTTGGGGATACTGGGGATAACTCTGTTGATAAGGCTTGGTTCCACGGGTTTGGGGTGGGGATAGCCAAGTTGTCGGCGAGAACGGGATGCATTTCGTCAACCACTCTGCACGAAGTGTGACGATGGAGCAGAAAGCGTCATGCAGAGGGTGCAGCCAAGTACGGGCGCAGGATCACGACGTCGCGTGTTCCTTCGGCCGGCATGGTGGTTGCGATGCTGAAGGGAAAGCGGCGGCGCAGCAGGGTTACGCCCCGCCGCACCTCGTCGGGCCAGAACTCACTGGCCACGACTACCACACGGTCGCGCGGCGACAGCTCACGCCATACGCGCCGCACAACCAGCTCCAGTGGCTCCGTGCCGGCGGCGCCTGCGTCCACGTGCGGGCAGATCACCCAAAGGCGCGCGGGGCGACGGAGAAGCCACCCTTGAACCAGGGTCACGGTGCCGACGAGCGCGAGTACCCACACCCACACTGGCGCGCTCCGCACGGGCAACCCCCCTCGGGGTCACCCTATGCGGCGGCCATGGCGTGGTTCCACTTCCGGAGTTACGCGCGGGCGCGTGTGGCCGCCGCCAGCGCGTCTAGGCGATCCAGCCGCTCCCACGGCAGGTTCAGGTCCGGGCGGCCGAAGTGGCCGTAAGCCGCAGTCTGCCGATACAGGGGCCGCCTCAAATCGAGGGCACGAATGATGGCGAGCGGACGGAGATCAAACACGTCCTGCACCGCAGCCGCCAGACGGTCGTCTGGCAGCACCCCGGTCCCGAATGTGTCGACCGAAACCGCCAGGGGCCGGGCCACCCCGATGGCGTAGGACACCTGCACCTCGGCGCGCTCCGCCAGCCGCGCGGCTACGAGGTGCTTGGCCACCCACCGCGCCGCATACGAGGCCGACCGGTCCACTTTCGTGGGGTCTTTCCCCGAAAATGCGCCACCGCCGTGCCGTGCCATTCCACCATACGTGTCGACAATAATCTTCCGCCCCGTGAGTCCGGTATCTCCCCGGGGACCGCCCACCACAAATCGACCCGTGGGGTTGACCAGCACCTTCAGGTCGCGCGTGGCCAAATCGCCCAGGACGGGCCGCACCACGGCCGCGCACAGCGCGTCCGCGAGATCCCGCTGGCTCGTTTCCGGCTGATGTTGAGCCGAAACCACGACCGTGTCGACCGCTACGGGCCGATGGTTCTCATACGCGACGGTCACCTGGGTCTTCCCGTCGGGCCACAGAAACGGCAGGGTGCCGTCCTTGCGAACGTCGGCCAGTCGCCGTGCCAGACGATGGGCTAGGGCAATTGGCAGCGGCATGAGTTCAGGGGTCTCCCGGCAGGCGTACCCAAACACCAGCCCCTGGTCGCCCGCCCCCTGCAGGGACAGCTCGTCCCCATCCGCCCCCTCCCGTTCCTCCCAGGAGCGATCGACGCCCTGGGCAATGTCCCCGGACTGTTCGTCAATGCTGGTCAGAACCGCCACGGTGTCGCTGTCAAAGCCCATCTTGGCACGGGTGTAGCCAATCTGGCGGATGGTGTCCCGCACCACCCGCGGGATGTCCACGTAGGCCGTGGTCGAGATTTCGCCCGCCACCAGCGTGAGGCCCGTGGCCACGACCGTCTCGGCCGCCACCCGCGCCATCGGGTCCTTGGCCAGGAGATCATCCAGAATGGCGTCGGAAATCTGATCGGCCACCTTGTCCGGATGCCCCTCCGTCACCGACTCCGACGTAAACAGATACCGACCGCTCACGGCACTGCCTCCTTCACGTGGCCACGCGTACGTGCTCATGCACAAGAAAAAACGCCCTGCCCTCCCGGATGGAAGAATGGCGGGCGCACGCGCGATCCCCCTATCCTCTCATCCCTCACGGCCACCCGTGCGGGGCTTGGCACCGTGGGTCGCCCCCGGTTGCCGGGCTTCATCGGGCCCGAACCCTCCACCGCTCTCGATAAGAGGCGCCGGCCCGTTCCAGTGGCTGCCGCTCAAGCGGCCCCAACCATGACGAAGTCGACGTCAAACGCGATGAAACTATCACGACGGCGACGTCTCGTCAACGACAACGCCGTGGGCCGAGGCGCTTGACCTTTTGCATCACCGATGTACACTACGCCTCCACACCAACATAGGAGGTGGACCGATGGTTCGCAAGCAATTGTTCTTGCGGCGAGACCAGGAGCACTGGCTGAAAAAGCGGGCGTCCTGCAGCGGCAAGTCGGAGGGCCAGGTCCTGCGGGAGGCACTGGACGCCTACGCCCAGCACACCCGGAGCCAACGCAGCGAATGGGAAAGCTTCCTGGACACCCTCGCGAAGATGCCCGCCGACGGTGGCCAACGAAACTGGACTCGAGACCAGTTGCACGAGCGCTCTGACGGGTGAATTGATCGCTGAACCCGCTTAGCAGCGCTGCACCCAACAAATAACGCGACCCGCTTGCGACCGATTGCCCTTCCTATAAGTGGGATCTCCGTGCTAAGGTGGCGGCAGCGCACTATGTGGATCCGACCCGCCATGCGCTCAAGGAGGCTGTCTCGGGCCTATGGTTCCCCTGTGAAAGGAGTTTTTATGCCTTCCCTCGCCAAACTGTTGGCGCAGTACCTGCAAAGCCGGCTGGACCGGCTGAGTCCCGAGGGTCTACCTCAAGTTGCAAGTGAGTTGGAGGCCATTGCCGCCTGGATCCGGCTCACCGACGCGCTGCCGCCGGAGCTTCGCAACGCCGTGTTGGCCGCCGCGCCGGATGGCGTGACCCCCGATGCCGATCCGGTGCCCGCGCTGTCCTCCCCTCCGGCGCGGGTCGAACGCGATCTCGGGCAAGAGTTCCACCGCCGTCTGCGTGGCGGCGTGCTTTGGCCGGGACACGTCCGCGTGCCGGAAACCGTGGTCCGGGAACTCCACCTCGCCACGGGCGATCGCCTCAGCCACCGTGCGTTGCCGAACTACTCGGAAGGGCCGCCACACTATGACTTTACGGTCCTGACACGTGGATCCAGCATTGAACCCCGGGAGCGCCGCGAAGAACAGATGGCCCTGGTGGAGTTGGAGGGGGATGCGCTGGTGGTCAGGCGGTTCGCCGATGGGCGGCCGTGGGATCCGCCGGTCGCCCTGCGGCCCGAGGACGCGGCCGCCCTGCACTTTCACGAGGGCAGCGTGGTGGACTTGGCCTATTGGGCAGACGATCCCCAGACAGTGCGGGTGGCCTGGGTTCATCACCTGGGCTCTGCGGAGGAGGAGCAGGCGTTGGCGACCGCAGAGTCAGCCAAGCCCAAGCCCAAGGCACCCCGCGTCAAGCGCGAGCGGCCTGACCCCGTGTTGGATGGCAAACGCGTGCTGGTCGTGGGCAACGAGCCCCGCCAAAGCCAATACGCGAAAGCGATTGAGCTTAGAGGCGGCGCTATGGAATGGAGTTCAGGCGACGACGGCGACGACCGCCTCGCCGCCGCTCTGCGACGGGTCGATGCCGCCCTCATCTTGAAAAACCACTGTTCTCACCATGCCAGCGAAAGCGCCACTCAGCTGGGCAAGCAACTGGGGATCCCGGTGCGGCGCATTGGCACCGACGGGATCAAGAGCGTGGCCGACTGGGCCGTCACACTCATCACAACCCAGTTGGAGGACGTCGACGACGATGCCGGATAGCGGCCACGAGCGATACAATGGCTGTGAAAGGCGTTGGGGCGACACGACCGGGGAGGCCGTCAGGCAGAAGAGCGCAAGCGTAAGGAGATGCTGGTCATGGCGATTTGGACTGCATCCCCACGGTGGCCTACCGTGCGGAGGACGCCCAGCGTGCGCTGGGCGCCGCCGATTTGGCGTTGGCTTGGCGTCGCCCCCGAGACTCCGCCTAGGTCGGCAGCTGGCCCTCCCAAGGCAGCCCCGCTTGAGCCCAAGCCAGGAGCCCTCCCGCGAGGCTCACGGCGGAGCGGCCCTGGGATTCCAACCGCGCGGCCACGGCCGCACTGCGCACGCCCTGGAGGCAGACGCACACCACCGCCGCGTCCGCCGTCCCGGGCAACTGGGTAGCCGAGGGGTCGGGCCCCACCAAGACGGCACTCGGGATGTGGCCCCGCGCGTACTCCGCCTCGGGGCGCACGTCCACGAATGGGACCCCCTGGTGCATGAGGCGCTCGGCCTCCGCGACCGACACCTCCGGCGCCCCGGGGCCAGCTGCCGGCGCGGGCACGCCACACCAGGCGTCGTAGTCGATCGGCCCGGTAATCGTCGGATGGTCGCCACACACTGCGCACGCAGGGTCCCGGGCCACCTGGACCTGCTGCCATCGGCCCCTCCAGGCGTCGTACAGCCCAAGCCGCCCCACCGCAGGTTCTCCCATGCGGCCCATGAGCTTCAGCGCCTCCACTGCCTGAGTGGAGCCGAGGACCCCTGCGACAGCGCCCAGCACACCGGCTTCGGCGCAGTTGGGCACCGTGCCGGCCGGGGGCGGCTCGGGAAACACGCAGCGATAACAGCCTTCCCCCGGGCGAAACACCATCAGCTGGCCCTCGAAGCGCAGGATGGCGGCCGTCACCAACGGCTTGGCCAGCAGCACCGCCGCGTCGTTGACCAGATAGCGCGCAGCAAACGAATCGCTCCCGTCCACGATCACGTCGTATCCCGCCATGACGTCCAGCACGTTGTCACTGTTCAGGTAGCCCACGTGCTCCACCACGCGCACCTCCGGGTTCAGGGCGGCCAAACGATCTTTGGCGGAGGCGGTTTTCAGCCGCCCGATGTCACTGGTCCCATGCAGGACCTGCCGGTGGAGGTTCGAGAGGTCCACCCGGTCGCCGTCGGCGATCCCGATGGTGCCGACGCCGGCGGCCGCCAGGTAAAGCGCGGCCGCCGACCCGAGTGCCCCGGCCCCCACCACCAGCACGCGGCTCGCGGACAGGGCACGCTGGCCCGCCAGACCAAGCTCCGGCAGGATAATTTGGCGGTGGTAGCGCGCGACGTGGCTTTCCGCCCGCGCCTGATCCGTTTCCGCCCGCTGTGGGTTCCCGTGTTCGTTCACCGCGCCCTCCTGTCCCGCTCGCTATCCCCCGGACACGGCCCGCAGAATCCACACCTCCTGGCCGGCGTGGAACGCGAGAGGCTCGTCCGCCCAAGCGACCCGCCGGGCAGTCACAAACAAGGAGAGGTGCTGGCGCAGCACGCCGTCCGGCTCGCGGAGCCACCGGTACCAGGCCGGGATGGCGATGGTCCAGGGCCGCCCACAGCTCCACCAGATCCCCCACGCCGTCCACCATGAGGGTGTTCCGGCATGACAATTCCGCAGCCAGGTCGCGCGGCCCAGTGCACCGTAATCATGAGAATGGGTCGCCCTCAAGCACCTGCACCGAGAGAATCCGCGGCAGCCGCTCGGCAATCGGGGTCCACGACCCCTTCATCCGCTGACCCAAACAGCTGGCCGTTCGTGGTGCCGACGTACAGTCCCAGCGGGTCCTGGGTATCTGCCCGAAAAGCGTCCCGCAAGACGCCGCTGTACACCCGGTCCGGCGGGCCCTTATGGTGTCGGTTCCACGTCTGGCCGCCGTCGTCCGTGCGGTGCACCGCCATGCGCTCCTCGGGGTGCCCCCAGTCCGACGTCGACGTGAGGGGCGCCACGAAGGCGGTCTCGGCCCGGCGCGGCTGCAGCCTCACCGGAAACCCAAAGTCGTCCGGCAGCGATGCCGAGATAGGCTGCCAGAGCCAACCCGCATCGTCGGACCGGTACAACCCGCCGTGATTCGGCAGCCAGATTCGGTCCGCGCGGGCGGCCGACGGCCCAAACTGGTGGACGCCCTGGCCCGCGGCCGGGTACTGTTGCCCTTCCGGCATAAACTCGGCGCGAATCCCCTGGTTGACGGGATCCCAGGTCTCGCCGCCGTCCCCGGACCCATAGATGCCGCCGCTCGAGTGGGCGATATACATGTTGTTGGCGTCCTGGGGATCCACCGCGATGGTATGCAGGCACTTCCCGCCGAAGTCCGCATTCCACACCTCGTGCGTGGGCTGGCGCCGCAGCGCGGCCCCCTCGGCCCAGGAGTCCCCGCCGTCCCACGACCGAAGCAGCCCGCTGGCCTCCACACCGGCGTAAATTGTGCCCGGACCATGTTCGTCCGCTACCGCCAGCGACCACACCGCCGTCACGCGCTCGGGGTCCTCCGCCCCGTAGGCGAGCCCCTCGCCGCCACGATCCCAAGTCGCCCCCCCGTCTCGGGACCGACGAACCGCCGCACCGCACAACACCGAGTTCGCGCCCGCGAACGCCGTCCGCGTCGGCGCATGGTAGGCCCTGCAGTGGATACTCGTGCCTGGCAACACCGGCCCCAACGCCTCCCAATGCAGCCGATCCGTCGAGGCAAATCGAAAGAGGCCTGTGTTGGTGCCCACCATAACGACCGTCAGCGCCGGACCACGATGCCCGCTCCCTCCGATCGACGGTGTCTCCACCGCTGGCCACCCCTCTCGTGTGTCATGGGTGGCGACCGCGCCGCCCGACTCTGATGATAACCCCGCGCAAGTCCGAACCGTTGATTCATGCCGCGCTGGCCGCGACTCTCGCGCCTATCAGGTGTCGCCCTCGTCGGGTCGCGGTGCCCGCGGCAGCCGCACCGAGAGCTCCAGTCCGCCCTCAGCGGAGGAGTCGACCGTCACCCGGCCGCCCAGCGCGCTCACAATCGCGTCGACAATGGCCAAACCCAAGCCGGCGCCGCCGGTGTGCCGTGAGCGCGAGGGATCCGCCCGATAGAAGCGCTGGAAAACTCGATCCATTTGCTCCGGAGGCATGCCAGGTCCGTTGTCGGCCACAGCCACCGACGCCCAGCGGTCGTCTGCCCGCACCGTGATGCGAGCGCGCGTGCCGGGCGGGGTGTGCGCGCGCACGTTGCCCAGGAGGTTGTCCAGCACCTGTCGCAGGCGCAGCGGGTCGCCCCAAGCCTCCACCGGCTCGTGCGCCACAACCTCCACCGGCCAAGCCGGTCCCACGGCCCGCGACGTGTCGGCCGCTTCCAGCGCGAGCGACAAAAGCTCCACTGGTTGGGACTCCAGGGCGCGTCCCTCGTCCAGCCGCGCCAACAGCATCAGGTCTTCTACGAGGCGGGTCATGCGCGCCGTTTCACCCTGGATGCCGTGCATCACGCGGGTCAGATCCTCGGGCCGGTTTTCCGCGCCCCGGTGAAACAGTTCCGCGTAGGCGGCGACAGCGGCCACCGGGGTGCGCAGCTCGTGCGACGCGTCGGCCACAAACCGGCGCAGCCGATCCTCGACGGCGTCGCGGTGGCGGAAGGCCTCTTGAATGCGATCCAGCATGACGTTGAACGACCGGGCCAGATGGCCCAGTTCGGAAGCGGGATGTCCTTCGGGCACCCGCTCGTCCAGCTGGCCCGAGGCGATAGCGGCCGTGGTGCGCTCCATCGCCTTTAAGGGCCGGAGCCCAATGCCCACCAGCCACCAGCCCAGGGTTTCCGCCCCCAGAAGGGCCGCCGCCGCCACCACAATGAGCGCGTACTCCAACTCGCGCAGCACCGTGGTCACGGCGGACAGGGGGTACCCAAGAATCAAACGCCCACCCCCGGTGAGCGGCGCCACCAGCACGCGAAACAGCGGCCCGCCCGACGTCATGGCCGGCAGCGTGAGCAGCAGGCCGCGGTTCATCCCCGCTGGGCCCGGCCGACCCAGCGGCAGGTCGGCGGGCACACGGGGAGCCAGCGCCGGGCCCCCGGGTGTCACCGCTTCCACGGTCCCGAGCACAGCACCCGAAGGGGCGCGCACCTGAACAAACATGCCGGGCGCGAGTCGTCCCACGACGGACAGGCTCACCGGCCGACCCGCCAGCAGCGTCTGGCGGAGCGGGCCCTGGGCCGCCACCAGGGTCTGGTCCACCTGGCTGTACAGAAAAGAGCTCACCGCCGAGTAGGTGATGAGCCCCGTCGCGAGCACGGCCAAGAGCGCCACCCCGGCGGCAGCCCACAAGAGACGGTTGCGCAGCGTCACTACGCCTCCGGCTCGCGCAGCCGATATCCGACCAGGCGCACCGTTTGGATCAAGGGTGGTCCCAGGCGGTCCAGTTTCTTGCGCAGGTAGCTCACGTAGGTTTCCACAATGGCCACATCCCCGCCGAAATCGTAGTGCCACACGTGGTCGATGATTTGGCTTTTGGACAGCACCCGCCGCGGGTTTTGCATGAAGAACCGCAGCAGCCGGAACTCGGTGGCGGACAGCTGCACCGGCTGGCCACCCCGCGACACGTCGTGCGTGTCCTCGTCCAACACGAGGTCAGCGAAGCGCAGGGCCGACTGGGCGGCCGCCTCGTCGCCGGTACGCCGAAGGATGGCGCGAATGCGGGCCACCACTTCGGCCAGCGCGAACGGCTTGGTCACGTAGTCGTCGCCGCCGACCGTAAGCCCGCTGATTTTGTCATCGACGGCGTCACGGGCCGTCAGGAACAGCACCGGAACGCGTATGCCGTCCTCGCGGAGGCGCCGCGTCACCCGAAAGCCATCGATATCCGGCAGCATGACGTCTAAAACCACGAGGTCAAACGCAGTGTCCTGGGCGGCCGAGAGCGCCGCCTGCCCGCTGGACGCCTGGGACACACGGTATCCTTCATAGCGCAGCGTGGTCGCGACCGCGTCCACAATCGACGGCTCGTCGTCCACGACCAAAATGTGCTGCGCCTCTCCATCCGCCACGACCTCCACCTGCCCTCGCTGTGATTCGGCTCGGGTGCTGGTCCCCCGTCCACACCCTCATCCGATTCAATCTAACCACGAAATCTGTGAGTGCGCTGAGAGCCAGGCTTTCTATTGCAGGGGACGATTAAGTCATCTCTCAGGACACTCTCAGGTTCTCCTGGCAGAATGGCCATGAACAAGGACGAAAGCGAGGTGCTCCGATGGACCAGGACTTCCAGGACTCCAAGGCCAACCCGGACACAGCCAGCCGTGAGAATCCGCCCATGAACCCGACAACACCGGTGGACACGTGGCAGTCGGGACCGTCCGGGCCGTCGTCTCCGCCGCCGCGTCGGCGCGGCCGCGCTCTCGTGGGCATCCTGGCGCTCGTCGTGGCAGCGGGAGCTACCGGCGGGGTCGTGGCCACCTATCTCAACTCGGGAGGCGCTGGCCACCTGACGAGCCTGCTCCACCACCCGCTGGGCGTGACCACGAGCCGCCAGCTGTCGACCGCGGCGGTCGCGGCCCGCATTGAGCCCTCAGTCGTGGACGTCAACGTGACCCTGGCGTATGGCCAGGGCAAGGCTGAGGGCACGGGGATGATTCTCACTGCCTCCGGCAAGGTGCTGACCAACAACCACGTCGTCGAGGGCGCGGGCACGATTCAAGTGGTGGTGCCGCACCACGGCACCTACCGCGCCCACGTGCTGGGCGTAGATCCCAAGGATGACGTGGCGGTCCTGCAGCTCGTCGGGGCCAGCAATCTTCCGGTCATGCCGTTTGGCAATTCCGCCACCACGCCCATCGGGACCCAGGTCGTTGCCATCGGCAACGCCTTGGGCCTCGGCGGCCCCCCGTCGGTGACGGCGGGCGCCATCACGGCGGAAGGGCGGGCCATCACCGCCACCAACGGGGCCGGTAGTTCGGAACACCTCACCAACATGCTGCAGACCGACGCATCGCTGCAACCCGGTGACTCCGGCGGCCCGCTGGTGAACCGCCAAGGACAGGTGGTGGGCATGGACACTGCGGCGGAAACGTCCGGAGGCAGCGCCTACGCGCCGATCGGGGTCCCCAACACCTCCCCGTCCAGCGTAGCGTTCGCCATCCCCATCGACCGCGCGCTGCGCATCGCGTCGGAGATTGAGCACGGGCAGGCCAGCTCCACGGTGCTACTCCACCGGGCGGGCTTCCTGGGGGTGGAAGTGGTGAATCCCAGCAACCTCTCGCCGGTGCAAGCACAGCAGTTGGGTTCGCAGACCGGAGCCGCCGTGGTGAAGATTTTGCCCGGCACCCCGGCATCCCAGAGCGGCCTGCAGGCCGGGGACGTCATCGTGTCGGTTGATGGACACACGGTCAGCAACATCAGCCAGCTGGGCCATGCGATTCAAAGTCACTCCCCAGGCACTGAGATTTCGTTCACGTGGGTCACGCCCGGAGGCACCGACCAGTCGGGGACGGCCAATCTGACTGCGGCACCCGTCCAGTAAGTCTCGCGGACGGACTCGCAGAGGAATTCCCAACCGGGGGCGGCGTCGGCCGCCCCCTTGGCGTGCCGGCGGCACGATGCGTCCTCAGGGGTCGTCTGCGACCGTGCACCGACAGCGGAATCTGGCATCATGGGGATAGACGGCGGTCGAGCGCGGGAGGGACCGGTAACCATGAAGGTGCATGGCAGGGGCGGCGACCCGGGGTTGGGCCCCCGCCTGCAATGGCGGGGATGGCGCCGCTCGTGGCGCACCCTGGCCGCCCTGATGGTGGCCGCCATCCTGGCAGGGCTCCTCGTCGCACACGCGCCGCATCCGAGGGTCACGCCGGTATCCGGCCAACCGCTGGCCTCCTCCCAATTCCGCCGCCTCACGACCGAGGCCATCGCGGCCCGCATTGAACCCGCCGTCGTCGACATCAATGCGATCCTGGCCAACGGAGCCGGTGAAGCTCAGGGCACGGGGATGATTCTCACGGCGGGGGGGCTCGTGCTCACCAACAACCATGTGGTGGCGGGGGCGGCCGCTCTCACGGTGGCGGTGCAGCACGGGGGCACCTACCTGGCGCGCGTGGTGGGTGTGGATCCCACCGTCGACGTGGCACTGTTGCAGGTGGTTGGCGCCCCGCCGCTTCCGGTGATGGCTTTCGGCGATCCGGCCGGCGCTACGCTGGGCACCGGCGTGGTGGCCATCGGCAACGCGCTGGGGCTTGGGGGCCCGCTCTCCCTGACCACCGGGATGATCACCGGCGAGGACCGCGCGGTGACGGCCACCAACGATGCGGGCGGCGTGGAGCATCTGCGCGACATGCTGCAAATCAGTGCCGCGCTGCAGCCCGGAGACTCCGGTGGGCCGGTGGTGGTGCGGTGGGGGGCTGTGGTGGGTATGGACACCGCAGCGGCCACGGGCCGCCGGGGACTCGTCCCCGTGGGATTTGCCATTCCCATTGGTCGCGCGCGAGCCGTGGCCAGGCAGATGCTGCGCGGCCGAGGCAGTGCCACGGTGATCCTGGCCCGCCACGGGTTCTTGGGGGTCGAAGTGGTGAACGCCCGTACCCTGTCCGCTACGCAGGCGAGGCGCCTGGGCACTCAGAGGGGGGCCGTCGTGGTGGCCGTCATCCCCCACACGCCCGCCGCCGAGGCGGCGCTCGCGCCCCGTGACGTGCTGGTGGCCGTGAACGGCCAGACCGTCGCCAACATTCAGCAGCTGGCAACGGACATCGCCGACCATCGGCCGGGCACGCCTCTGCGGATTACCTGGGTCACGCCGATGGGCCAGCGGACGTCGGCCACGGTGCTCCTCACCTCGGCGCCGATGGCCTGACCGGCCGATGGAGCCGGGAGGCCTGCCATGGCCCGAGTCTGGCATGATAGGGGTGGCGCGGTCGGATCGGAAGGCGGGAAAGCGGGGTGGAGCCAGTGGACAACAACACCAGCAACGCCGGGCCCCGGCGTGCCCTCGACGAGTCGCCGCCGGCCCCGCCGAGACGCGGGTCGCTGCGCCGGCCCCCGTGGGGCCGCACCGCATTGGGAGCGGCCGCCGTCGCCGCCGCCGGGCTGGCCGTGGCCAGCACGCTCTCCAGCTTTGCCGCCAGCAGTCCCCCGGTGGGGTGGGGGCACCTGCTGCGCGAGCCGCTGGCCGTGCGGAGGGCCGCCCCGATGCCTGCGGCGGCCATCGCTGCCCGTGTGGACCCTGCCATTGTCGACATCAATGTGACCCTCGCCTACGGTCGGGGGCAGGTGGCCGGCACGGGCATGGTTCTCACCTCCACCGGCGTGGTGCTCACCAACAACCACGTGGTGGCCGGTGCCGGAACCATCCGGGTGGCTGTCCCCCACCACGGCACCTACGCCGCGCGAGTCCTGGGCGTAGACCCCACCGACGATGTCGCCGTGCTCCAGCTGGAGGGGTCGAGCGGCCTTCCCACCGTCCCGCTGGGCCAGTCCAGTACCGTGGGCGTGGGAAACGGCGTGGTGGCCATTGGCAACGCGCTGGGGCTCGGGGGAACACCGGCGGTCACGGCGGGCGTGATCACCGCGGAGGGCCAAGCCATCACCGCCACGGGCTACACGGTGCCCACCGAGCACCTCACCAACATGCTGGAGATGGATGCCGCGCTCGAGCCCGGCGACTCTGGCGGACCGTTGCTCGACCGCGCCGGTCAGGTGATCGGCATGGACACGGCGGGCCAAACCGCCACCGGTAGCGCGGTGGCCCCCATCATCGGGGGAAGCTCGGCGCCCATGCGTGCGGGCTTTGCCATTCCGATCGACCGGGCCCTCCGAATTGTCCGCGCGATCGAGGACGGACACGGCAGCGCCACCATACTTCTGCAGCGGCAGGGGTTTTTCGGCGTAGAAATGGTCAATCCCGGCAGTCTGCGCCCCGCAGAGGAACGCCGTCTGGGTACCACCCGAGGGGCTGTCGTCGTGCGCGTGCTGCCCAACACTCCGGCCGCCGGGACGAGCCTGTCCGCCTTGGATGTGGTGGTGGCCGTGGACGGGGCCCAAGTGGCCAACATTCAAAGCTTGAATCAGCTCATCAAGGCTCGCCGGCCGGGGTCCCGGATCACGGTGACGTGGGTCACCCCCGCGCATACGCAGCAAACCGCCACCGTCACGCTCATTCCCGCGCCCGTGGCGTGAGCTCCCGCCCCTTAAGAGGGGCGGGAGCTGGCGGGGGATCAGGCGGTCGGCTGGTGGCGAAACTTTTGCCGGGTGGCCTCCCCACCGCGCAAATGCCGTTCCGCTTTATTGATTTCCAACACCTTCTTCACCTGATCGGCAAGCTGAGCATTAACCTTAGGCAGTCGTTCCGTCACGTCTTTGTGCACGGTGCTTTTAGAAACCCCAAACACCCGGGCGGTGTCGCGGACGGTGGCCCGACTACGCAAGATGTAGTTGCCCACGTCCACCACGCGCTGCCAGATGTGGTCTTTCACCCTTGCGGCCCCTTTCTCCCCCCGCGGATTGGTTGAATCTATGAGCCGCAAAATCAAAGCATGCCAGGGCTTGGGCCCTGGCATGCGCTCTCTGTCATCCCCCAGTGGTCCGCGGAGCGGCCCCGGCGTCCATCGTCCGACCGCCCGCCTCCCTGGCGGACTGCGCAGGCTACGACGAAGCTTTCACAAAGTGGGCCGGGTTCACGGCCTGGTTCTTCTGAAACACCTGGAAGTCCAGGTGAGATCCCGCGACCCGCGTGTAAAGGCTCGGTGCAGCCACGGTGCCAATGACGGCGCCCTGACTCAACACCTGTCCCACCTTGACGTTCGCCTGCCCTAGGCTTCCGTAAAAGGTGGTGAAGCCGTTGCCATCATTTACTTCCACGGTCAGCCCCATCAACGGCTCCTGACCCACGGCGGTGACGCGCCCCCCCCACCCGGCGTGCACCAGCTCGCCGGGCGTCGCCGCGAGGGTAACCCCGGGGTTGTAGTACCACTCGCCCAGCCGCGTGCTGTACACCCAGCCAAACGGTGCGGCCACGCGCCCCGCCACCGGCATCCGCAGCATGGCCATCGTCGGGTGGCCGCCCGGGTGCGCCGTCGGTGTGGTGCCGGGCGTGCTGCCCGGCGTGGTCGCGTGGCGGCGCACCGCCGTACCGGGAACGGTCGTGTGCACGCTGCGAAAGCCGCCCAAATTCGTGGCGGCGTAGGCCGCCCCCCCCACCACCACCACACCGGCGAGAATGCCCATCAGAGTACTCCGCGACGCACCCGCAAACCACTGTGTGATCGGCCGCCCCTTCCGCACCGCCCCTCCAGGCCGCCCTCTGGGCGGCTGCTGCGGGTCGAGCGGGGTGTTTGAATCCATGAACATCACCTCGGCGGCCAGTATGTCCATAGCGACCCATATTCATCCTCTTCATCCAGCTCGCCGGTCTCTCACGCCGAGGGCGCGATTCCTCTGCCAGTTTGTTCCTCGAAGAACGCGCGGAGCCCTACCGAACCACTTGCTGACGCTGTCGGCAGCCGGGGCATGGTCAGGATCGGCGGTTCGTCGGAGCGTCCCCGTAAATGAACGGGCCCCTCAAAACCCTCCCTTTGGGCTACTGAGTGGTGCGGGTGTGGTGCACCGGATGCCGTTGGCGTTGTGCGGTGGCAAGATCCGAGGGATGCCACCGGGAACGCCCCACCGCGTGATAACGCGATGTTGGCCTACCCGCCGCGCCCTAGCGGTCCGCAAGACCATCGCCAGCCCATGAGGAAAGGGTCCGGCTGAGCCGGACCCTTTCCTCAGAAGCATCACGAGACGCCCCGCTGATCGCGGCGAGTCCCTGGGGCACGCCGCTTATGAAGGTGGCAGCACCGGCAGGTGGAGGGACTCCACCACCCGGCGGAAGCTTTCGGCCTCCTCCGCCCAGACGCTGTCCGCCTGAGCTCGGAGCGCAGCGAACCGCTCCGTCAGGACCGTGTGCACTGCACGCATCTGACGGGTGGGGCGAGCCTGGCCCGTCCCCACCGCTCCCGCCAGCGACACCAGCCGCTGCGCCAGTTTGCCGGGCACATTCAACAGATCTTTGGGCGACAGCGCCTTCGTCTGGTGCAGCTCTCCCTCCAACGCCTCGAGCCGAGCCCACAGCGCGGCGGCCGCCTCGGTCAGGCCCGCCGGCTCGGGCTGTCCGGCCAGCTCCTGATAGAAGCGAATCGCGTCGCGCGTGCGCCGGATGCGAAAGACCAGCTCATGCACCGCGGTCACCTGATCCCGAATCGTGGACAGCAGCTCCCACTGGGCCGTCAGGTCCGCGTCGGTCGCCTCCACGCGGGGATCGCGTCGCAGGTCGACCGAGCGCACCACCTGCACAGACCCAAGCGTCAGCTCCACGCGGTAGGTACCGGGGGGTGCCAGCGGACCCCGAATGCCGCCTCCCCGATACACCGCACCGGGCATTGGGAGTGCGTCGGGGTAGCGCGCATCCCACAGCACCCGGTGTGCGCCGGGCGTGGTGGCCAGCTGTTTCTCGGGCTTCACGCCCGGTTTGGGGTCGGCGGGGTGCGAGGACAGCGTCTTTAACACGCGGCCCGCCTCGTCGAGAACGCGGAGGGTAAGAGGAGTCTCGGCCGTGACGACGGCATCCGCTGCCAGCCAGTAGTGCAGCGGGACGCCGACCGGCGGATTGGCCCCCGCGTCCAGCCAGCGGATACCTGGCTCGCCGTCACGGTCCCACGTGCGCTCCCACGCCGCCATCTCATTGTCGACCATCGCGACGCCGCGGGCCCCTTCCCGTCGGCCGCCCTCGCCGCGGCCACCTCGCGGGCGGACGACCGGTGCGACCGGGTACAAGCGGACAGGTGGTGCGACCGATGTCTGCTCGTCGTTGTCCCACAGCGCACGCAGCGGCGTGGCGTCGTCCAGTACGTAAAAGCCCCGCCCGTGCGTGCCCAAAACCACCGCGTCTTCATGAAACGCAATGTCCCAAACGGGCACCACGGGGAGGTTCAGCGCCAGTGGCGCCCATGCGCTCCCGGCATCCCGGGAGACGTACACCCCGCGCAGCGTCCCGGCCCACAGCAGGCCGGGACGTCTGGGGTCGTCCCGCACCACCCGGGTCGGCTCGTCGTCGGGGATGCCGGCCGTAATCGGCGTCCACGAGGCGCCGAAGTCGCGCGTGCGGTACATGAGTGGCTGGAGCTGGTCGCTCTTGTAGCACGTGGCCGCCACGTAGGCCGTGCCCGCGTCGGTCCGCGACGGCTCGATGATGGCCACCAGAGCCCACTCGGGCATGTCGCGCGGCGTCACATTGGTCCACGTAGTGCCCCCGTCGCGTGTGACGTGGATGAGACCGTCGTCCGACCCGGCCCACAGCACGCCTGGCGTGACGGGAGACTCCGCAAGCGCGAAGATGGTGCAATAGAACTCCGCGCTGGTGTTGTCCTTCGTCACCGGCCCGCCCGACGACTCCTGCTTGGACTTGTCGTCCCGCGTCAAATCCGGGCTGATGACCGTCCAGCTGTGGCCCTCATCGGTCGAGCGAAACACGACATTGGCGGCGTGGTAGAGAGTCTTCGGGTCGTGCGGGGACAGCAACATCGGCGATGTCCACTGGAATCGGTAGCGCGCTTCCTTGGCCCCCGCGCCCGATACATCGGCGGGCCACGCCGTGATGTTGCGGACGTCGCCACTTTTGTGGTGGTAGCGCGTCAACAGATTGTAGCTGCCCGCGTAAACAATGTCGGGGTCATCGGGCCGCACGGCGATGTAGCCACTCTCCCCGCCCCCCACGGCATGCCACGTAGACGCCGTGATGGCGGCGCTGTCCGTGCGGCTGGGCACGGACAGGGTGGAGTTGTCCTGCTGGGCGCCGTACACCCGAAAGGGATGTCGCGCATCGGTGGTGACGTGGTAGAACTGCGCCGTCGGCTGGTTCAGGATCGTAGACCACGAGGCCCCCCCATCAAAACTCACGGCGGCTCCGCCGTCGTGCCCATTGATGAGCCGGCGGGGGTTTTGGGGATCAATCCAAAGATCGTGGTGATCCACGTGGCCGGCAGACATTTTCTCGAAGGTTTTCCCGCCATCCTGGGAACGCCAGCTTTCGAAGTTCAACACGTAGAGCCGATCCGGGTCCACCGGGTCCGCAAAGAGGTGGCTGAAATACCAGGGCCGCTGGCGCAACTCGGGATTGTCGGTGAGTTTCTGCCAGTGCTCGCCGTAGTCCTCAGACCGGTACAGCCCCCCGTCGCTGCCGCCCATCTCCAGCGACAGATACACTCGGCCGGTCTGGGGCGCCGCCGCCACCGCGAGGCGGCCCTTCACGCCCTCCGGAATGCCGGGGCGGCCGGTCAGTTCCTCCCAGGTGTCGCCGCCGTCGCGCGTGCGGTACAGGCGACTGCCAGGCCCACCGGATTCGAGGCTGTATGGGGTGCGGTGGGCTTCATAGGTGGCCGCATACAGCACGGTCGGGCAGCTGGCGTCCATGCTGAGGTCAATCACGCCACTCTGGTCGTCCACAAACAGCACGCGCTCGAAATGCTGTCCCCCGTCCCGTGATCGGTAGACGCCCCGTTCAGGATTGGCCCCAAAGGCGTGGCCAAACGCCCCCACGTACACCAGGTCCGGGTTGTCGGGGTGGACCCGAATTCGCGAAATCTGGCGAGTTTCGGCGAGACCCAGATGACGCCAGGTCGCTCCACCATCATCGGACCGGTACACCCCGTCGCCGTGCAGCACATTTTCCCGAATGCACGCCTCCCCCATGCCCGCGTACACCACCTCCGGCCGGCTCGGCGCCAGTGCCAGCGCTCCCACGGACGCGGTGCGAAAAAAGCCGTCCGAGACGTTCTGCCAGTGCAGGCCCCCGTCCATGGTTTTGAACACGCCGCCGGCGCACGCACCGAAATAGAAACACAGCGGGTCGTGGGGATGGCCCACCACCGCCGTGGCGCGGCCGCCGCGAAACGGGCCAATAAGCCGCCACTCCAACGAGGACACGGCGTCCTGCACGGTTTCCGTCTGATTGTTGCTCATCATCCATCCCTCCCTATGTTCGGTCGCCCTGGTTGCTTGCTTTGCGAGCGGGCCGTGCCACCACGCTGCCCGTCGCCTACCGCTTCGCGACCCGTGGGCCGCACTCCTGCCTGCGGGACGCAGAGCGCTCACCGGTGGACCACCGCCTCGGCCTCCGGATGTGGCCGTCGAGGAGCCCCCTCGGCTCGGACGGTGCGCATGGCGGCTCCAGGTCAGCAGAGATATTGCCCTCGACGTCGAACTCTGCGCACTGCGATCGGTCAACCGTGAGATGTCGGGAATTTGGCAGCCCGTGTCAGAGAGTGGTGGAGCACAGTTTGCCGCCGACCGGAGCAGCACCCCTTGCTCTCCCTTTTTGTGAAGGGATCGCGACCCACAATGGCGGCCCGGCACCAGCATGCCAGCGGGGGCTGATTCCCCATGACGCCCAACCTCCATCCTAACTAATACCAAAGGAGACGCTTGCCTCAGCTTACATGCAGACAGTCTGTGCGGTGGCCGGGTTCGTGGCGGGTGGCCGCCGGGACGGGACAGGAACAGCGTGGGCCTCATCTTCCGCACCGTTGGCCCTAACGGTGCGGATGGCCTGGCCCCGCTGGAGGTCACAGAGTCCAGCAGCCGACGATCAGCGGGCGGCAAACACCATGATTCCCGGCGCTCGGCTTGTCGTTCTGCGAGCGGACAACGGTGACGAGTGGGTCACGATTTCTTGCATGACCTGATGAGCCAGTTCGGGGCGGTCGGATATGGGTGTGCTGTAGCCAAGTGCCCACTCGTTTCGGCTGCGAAGACGACTCGGTCCACATTCCCCGGGTTCAACTCTTCGATGCCCAGGGGGTGTCCGCGTCGCTCACCAAACCGGAGGGCAATCCATGAGTGCCGACGAGGAAGGGGCACGCCACCAGCTTGAGAGCACTTTCCATGCAATGTCCTCATCGACCTCCGCAGCCGCGGGTGGGCCGTGGGGGCGTCTGACGACGCTGGACGCGTGTCCGCTATGAGCCGCGCGACGCCGATCACAGGGCGGAGATGCTCGTGCCGCTCGGGCCCACGTACGCGGACATGGACGTCGCCTCAAGGACGTCGTGCGGGTCATCGCCCAGGTCGAACTCCAAACGGTGGGCAACGTTATTGACGATCTCTGCGGCGTCGACCACGACCTCATCCGATTTCGACGCGTCGTCCCGCCGGAAGAGTTGCCCGTCAGCGTCGCCGCACAAGTCACCACCAGCGTCCGGGATCTCCTGAGCGCCTCTGCCCTGGCAGCTCGCCAGCCTCGCCCGTTCTGCATGGCCGGACAACCCCCAGCGAGGTGACCACCGGTCTCGGCCAGCCGGCTATGTCATCGACGTCAAAGTCCCCGCGGCACCCCTCACGCAACTGTCCCCGTCCCTCCACCTAACCAGCCCGCTCACGACGGAATCCGTCGTGGACTCTTTCAATCGTCGAACCGGCGCCAGCTCTTTCAGGGCTTGTCTGCTGAAGGTCCTTTTGGGCCACCAGACGCCCTCCATCACGGATCAGGTCAGCGCCGGTCTCCGTGCCAACCTGTGCGATGCATTGGCGGCGGTGCTGGACTCTGAAGCGCAGTCCGTTGACGTGGGGGCGTGGGCGATCCGGCAACCCATGCGCACCCCCGTGACGACGGCGGCGCAGTTCAGCCATACGGCCTCGAAAGGGATCCTCTCCATCAGCCGAAGGGTGAAAGGGGCGGCGCCCGCCGCAGAAATCCCCGCTCTGGCTCGGAGCTCTGCTGCTGGCAGTGTGGATGACCGGGCGGCCACCGCTCAAGCGGTAGACATTCAGGAAGAGGCCGATGGCGCCTTGGCCAACTCCCTCGGCTAAAGCGCGCCATCACCTTGCGCGGAAGCCTTGACTGCCGCGGCCCGCGCATCACCCTGCGCCATGTGCCCGATGTTCAGGTCCATGACGACTGAGGTCTGGCCGTGCAGGCGCGCCACCTGCCGCTGCGGTACCATGGACCCATGCACACAGATCACCAAAACCCGCGCGGCCGCGCGATCCGGTTTGTCCTGGGTCCGGACCCGTGGGGCGGCATCCGACAGCCAGGCCTGCAGCGGTGGGCGCTCTCCCGTGCCCGACGCGACGTGGTGGTGTATCTCGGGCCCCAAGTGGGGGTGCCTGAGGTGGGGGTAGGCGGGGCCGCGCTGGACGCCGCCACGGTCGCCCAGCTGGTGCAACGCTGGATCCAACTGGCTGGCCACCGGGTGCGCGGCGTCTACGTGATTCCGCGTCTGGACCAGGTGCGCCTCACCACCCACCCAGACCGCCTGGAAAAGGTGTCCGGCGCCGTCGAGCACTGGCTGGGGGCTCACGCCACCTCCCCGTTTCAGGTGGTGCTCGGGTATCCCGAGGCTCGCTGGCTGGGCGCTCCGCCATCGGGCACATGGACCTGGACTCCCGAATCTGACGCAGAGACGGCGAATGCGCCCGTTCCGGCTCCTTGGCCATCCGCCCCGGAGCACCCGCTGGCGGTTGTTGTGGGCGCACGCGCGGACCATGCCTCCTGGCTTCACGACTTGGGGCGCAGGGCTCCCGCCTGGCGCTGGCTCGTCACGGACGCGGAGCCGGAGGCTCACTGGCCCACCCACACCACGGTCGTGCGCTGGCCGCTCTGGACCGACGCCCTGGCGCAGGTACGCGCCGCCGCGTGCATGCTGGTGGCTCCGGGGGCTGATCCCGCCGCCGTGGAGGCTTGGCGGCAGATGCCTGAGGCGCGACGCCTGCCCTGGGTCGGCGCCACTGCCGCCTTCACAGGTCTTCCGGCCCGCGACACGCGGGACTACGCCCGCGCGCTCGCGTGTGTAACGTGGGCGGAGCCGCCGTGGCTCACGGCGGTGCGTCCATGACGGCCCTGCGGCCCCTGCTGCTGGCGGTGGGCATTTTTGACTGGCGCTATCCCCTGTCCGACCCCGTACAACAGATGGCCCCGCACTTTCTTGCCGCCGCCGATGTGGTGTTTGTCGCGCCGGTGCGGCGGCGTACACTGGACCGCCGCCTCGCGGCCGAGCTGGCGGGAGGAATCCCTCCCGTTTTCTGGCGTGTCACGGGCCACTCACCCGGAGGGCCCATCGCGAGCCCGCTGTCCGGCCGGCAGCTGTATCTCGAGATGGCGGGCCGACCGCTGGTGCTGTATGTCAATTCCTATGCGGCCGAGCTGGGGGGCGAGTTGGTTGAGATGCTGGCTCCCGATCATCTTATTTATGATGTTTATGAGCACGTGGTATCGCCCGATGCACCTCTGGCGGCGGCGCACGGGGCCTTGTGGCAAGCCGCGACGGTGCGGGTTGCGCTGAACGAGCGCGTGGCCGCCGCCATGACACCACTGCCGCCCACGCTGCTGGCGGGAGCGGCCGTGGACCCGGCGCACTTTGAGGCGGCGGCGCGGCACGAGGGACCGTACGCCTATGCCTTTGGGTTTGTGGGCAATTTCGCCAACTGGACCGACATGGCAAGTCTCGAGGCCGTGGCCCAGCGCTTTCCGACCGAGCGGATGCTGCTGGTGGGCCCCTGCCCGCCCACGATGGCGGCCCAGATGGGGGCGCTTACGGCCCTCCCGAATGTGGACTGGCGTCCGCCCATTCCCTATGCCGACCTGCCTGAAGTGTTGCGGGGAGTCGAGGTGCTGCTGCTGCCAAGGACCCGCCAGCCGGCAGCCGAGGCCAGCGATCCCCTGAAGCTCTACGACTACCTGGCCACCGGCCGTCCCATCGTGGCTACGCCGCTCCCCGGCGCCGCCCCCCTGCCGGCAGGCACTGTATACTGGGGCGTGTCCGGCGCGCCGTTTGCGGATGCCGCCGACAGTGCGCTCGCCGAACACCGCGCCCACCCCCGAGGCGCCGCCGCCCAGGGCCGGATCGCCGTGGCGCATAGGCGTTCCTGGAAGGCCCGGACCCAAAAGATTCTGGCCGCTGCCGGCCTGCCTCCAAGAGAAGCCTGAGCGACCCGTCAAGCCGGCGCGTTGTCGTCCAGCACCGCCAGGCGAGCTTCAGCTCGCTCCAGCGCCTGTCGGGCGCGCACGCGGTCCATGTCGGAACCGGCGCGCTCGAGGCGCTCCAACGCACGGTCCCGCGCGGCCGCTGCCCGATCCCGGTGCACCTCGTCGGGGCCCTCGGCCGTGTCGGCCAACAGCACCGTGACTTGGCGACCCACTTCCAAAAATCCGCCTCCTACGGCATAGCGCCGCCACGTGCCGCCTTCGTCCAGCACCCGGACCACCGAGGGCTTCACCGCCGTAATGAGCGGAATGTGGTGGGCCAGCACACCCATGTCGCCTTCGCTGGCGCGCAACAGCAATTCAGTCACCTGGCCCGCATAGACGGTGCGCTCGGGAGTCACCAGCTTCAATGCGTACGTCGCCGCCATCACTACCCACCTCCTTGGGGCCGGACCTCATGCGGCCTAACCACTAAAGCTGCTCGGCCTTCTCCAGCGCTTCGTCAATGGTGCCCACCATGTAAAAGGCCATCTCGGGGAGATCGTCGTGCTTGCCCTCCAAAATCTCGGCAAACCCGCGCACGGTTTCTTTCACGGGCACGTATCGACCCTTTTGACCGGTGAACACCTCGGCCACAAACATCGGCTGCGACAGGAAGCGCTCGATCTTGCGGGCCCGAGTAACCGTCAGCTTGTCATCGTCTGAAAGCTCGTCCATCCCCAAGATCGCGATGATGTCCTGGAGGTCTTTGTAGCGCTGAAGTACCTGCTGCACACCGCGGGCCACCCGGTAGTGCTCCTCGCCCACCGCAGCCGGGTCCAGAATGCGCGACGTCGAGGCCAGAGGATCCACGGCCGGGAAGATGCCCTTGTCCGAAATGCGCCGTTCCAGGTTCGTCGTAGCGTCCAGGTGGGCAAATGTTGTCGCCGGCGCCGGGTCGGTGTAGTCGTCGGCGGGCACGTAAATGGCCTGCACCGACGTGATCGAGCCTTTCTTGGTCGACGTGATGCGCTCCTGCAACGCCCCCATATCGGTGGCGAGCACCGGCTGATATCCCACGGCGGACGGCATGCGGCCCAACAGCGCCGACACCTCGGATCCTGCCTGCACGAACCGGAAGATGTTGTCGATAAACAGCAACACGTCGCGGCCCTCCTCGTCGCGGAAGTACTCCGCCATCGTGAGGCCCGACAGGCCCACCCGCATGCGGACGCCAGGCGGCTCATTCATCTGCCCGTACACCAGAGCCGTCTTCTCGATAACGCCTGACTCGCTCATTTCCAGGTACAGGTCGTTCCCCTCGCGCGTGCGCTCGCCCACGCCGGCAAACACCGAATACCCGCCGTGCTCGCGCGCGATGTTGTGAATGAGCTCCATAATAAGAACCGTCTTGCCTACGCCGGCACCGCCAAACAGGCCCACCTTACCTCCCTTGGCGTACGGCGCCAACAGGTCCACCACTTTGAGGCCCGTTTCCAAAATCTCGGTCGCCACCGCCTGATCGGTGTAGGCGGGCGCATCCCGGTGAATCGGCAGCGTCTCCGCCGCCGCGACCGCGCCCTTGCCATCAATCGGCTCGCCCACCACATTGAACATGCGCCCCAGCGTCACCTCACCCACCGGCACGCGAATCGGGCCTCCGGAATTCACGACGCGCATCCCCCGCACCAGCCCATCGGTGGAGGCCATGGCAATACAGGCCACCCGGTTGTCGCCCAGATGGTGCATGACCTCCAGGTCCACGCGAATTCGCGGCGTCTCGTCCTTGGTGGGCTCGGGTCCCTCCACCGTAAGCTGGTTGTAAATCGCCGGCAGCTGTTCCGGTGGAAACTCCACCTCCACCACCGGGCCCAATACCTGAAGGACGTGGCCGTCCGCCTCGCTCATGTCGCTCCTCCTCGCTTGCCTGTCGTCTGTGTAGGGGCCACCGTTGGCTACTCCAGCGCAGCCGCGCCGCTGACCAACTCCGCAATCTCGCGTGTGATGGCCGCCTGACGCAGCCGATTGCGACTGAGCGTCATCTGGCGGAGCAGCTCGTCGCTGTTTTTGCTGGCGGCATCCATCGCCGTCATTCGGGCTCCGTGCTCGCTGGCCTTCGACTCCAAGAGCGCCCCATACACCTGGACTTCGATGTACCGCGGCACCAAGTCGGCCAGCACCGTTTCGGCATCTGGCTCGAAGACGTAGGCGTCGGCGTCGTCATCCCGCGGTCCGTCGGCTTCGGCCAATGGCGGTCGCACCGGCAACAGCTGAACATGCGCCGGCCGCTGGGTCATCGCGTTGACGAAGTGGGTGTAGACCAGCTCCACGCGGTCCACCTCACCCGCCTGAAAGCGTCCCATGATGGCGTCGGCCACCGCCTTGGCCTGGCTGTAGTGCACGTCGTCCCCCAACCCGACAAATTCGTCCTGAATCATGAGGCGGCGGCGGCGATACGCGTCCCGTCCCTTGCGCCCCACCGCAAACACCGAAGCCTGGCCGTCGCCCGCCCGCATGCGTCCCGCCGCGTAGCGCAGCACGTTGGCATTGAAGGGACCGGCCAATCCGCGGTCCGAGGTCACCACGACGTAGCCCGTGGTTTTCACCGGCCGCTCAGCAAACAACTGCGCTTTGGCCGCGCTGCCGGCCGACGCGGACGCGCGCTGCATCACCTGGCGAATCGTGTCAAAATAGCTCCGGGAGCTTTCCGCCCGCTCCTGGGCCCGCCGAAGCTTGGCTCCCGCCACAAGCTTCATGGCGCGCGTGATCTGCCGCGTGTTTTCCACGCTCTTGATGCGGCGCTTTAAGTCCTGCAGTCCTCCCGCCGCCATGTCAGGACACCGTTTGGAGCGTGGCCGTGAACTCTTCGATCGCCTGTTTCAACCGCTGTTCGTTTTCGGCCGTGATTTGCTGCGCGTCCCGGATGCTGTCCAGAATCTCGGGCTGCTCTTCATGCAAGAGACGCAAGAATCCCCGCTCAAACTCCCTCACGGCCTCGACGGGCAATTCGTCCAGGAAGCCGTTGGTGGCCGCATAAATGACCACCACCTGCTCGGCCACGGATTCGGGCTGGTACTGCGCCTGTTTCAGCACCTCGACCACACGTGCCCCGCGCGTGAGCCGGGCCAAGGTGGCTTTGTCCAGGTCCGACCCGAATTGGCTGAACGCCTGGAGCTCACGGTACTGGGCCAAGTCCAGCCGAAGCCGACCCGCCACCTGGCGCATGGCTTTCACCTGGGCATTGCCACCCACCCGGGACACCGAACTCCCCACGTTGACCGCCGGCCGCTGTCCGGAGAAAAACAAGTCCGCCTCCAGGAAAATCTGACCATCGGTGATGGAAATGACGTTGGTGGGAATGTACGCTGCAATGTCGCCCGCCTGCGTTTCGATGATCGGCAAGGCCGTGAGGCTGCCACCCCCGTTGGTGTCGTTCAGCCGCGCCGCGCGCTCCAACAGGCGCGAGTGCAGGTAAAAGACATCGCCCGGGTACGCCTCACGCCCCGGGGGCCGGCGCAGCAACAGGCTCATCGCCCGATACGCCACGGCATGCTTGGACAGGTCGTCGTACACGATGAGCACGTCCCGCCCCCGGTCGCGAAAGTACTCGGCCATGCTGCATCCCGCATAGGGGGCCAGGAACTGCAGCGGCGCCGGTTCAGACGCGGAGCTGCTCACCACAATGGTGTAGTCCATCGCGCCCCGGTCCTGCAGGATGCGCACCACGCGGGCCACGGTGGACTGCTTTTGCCCAATGGCCACGTACACACAGATCACGTCCTGACCCTTCTGGTTCAGAATCGCATCCACCGCCAGTGCCGTCTTACCCGTGGACCGGTCGCCGATGATCAGTTCCCGCTGGCCGCGGCCAATGGGCACCATGGAGTCGACGGCCTTGAGGCCCGTCTGCAGTGGTGTGTTGACGGGCTGCCGCGCCACGATGCCCGGAGCCATCCGCTCCACGGGCCACCGCTCCGTGGTCTCGATGGGCCCCTGGCCGTCAATCGGTTCGCCCAGGGCGTTCACGACCCGGCCCACGAGCGCGTCGCCCACCGGCACGTCCATCACGTGGCCGGTGCGGCGCACGCGCTGGCCCTCTTTGATCGTGGTCTCATCGCCCATGAGCACGACCCCGACGTTGTCTTCCTCGAGGTTCAGCACCATGCCGGCCATACCGCTCTCAAACGACAGCCTCTCCCCCGCCATGGCGTCCGCCAGTCCATAGACACGGGCAATGCCATCGCCCACGGACAGCACCGTGCCAACTTCGTCCAGCGAAACCTGGTCATCGAACTGGGCGATCTGCTGCTTCAGAATCTCGGTAATCTCTTCCGGCTTAAGATTCACCCAGCTTCACCTCATCTTTGAGTTCGCGCGCGAGCCGCGTGAGACGCCCTTTGATGGTCCCATCCCACAACCGGTCGCCCATCCGCACTTCGATGCCGCCCATCAAATGGGCCGCCACTTGAAACTCCGCCTCGACGGTGCGCCCGGCATAGCGCGACAAGCCCTCCACCACACGCTCGCGCCAGCCCGCCGCCAGCGGCCGCGCCGTCCGCACCGTCGCGGCCACCCGTCCGTCGCGGGCCAGGCGTGCACTGTGAAATTGGCGCGCGACCAAGGCCAACAGGCCCTCGCGCCGATGGCGGATGAGGACGCCCAGCAGGTGCACGATGCCCGCATCGTCCGGAAACACCTGGCGCATGGCGCGCATCTTGTCCGCCGCCGCCACGCCGGGGTGCAAAAACAGCGGACCCACGGGCCAGCCCAGCAACACCGCCGCCGCGTTGGAGAGGCGGGCGTCCACGTCAGCCCCTCGGCTGGGCGGCACGGTCTCTAGGAACGCCAGCGCATAGCGGCGCGCGACGGCTTCCGCTCTCATGACGGCGGGTCCCCGCCCGCCCCGGAACCATCGGCCAATTGGTCAGCAAACTCCTGCACCAGACGGTGGGTCACGTCGTCGGACAGCGCCTGTCCCAACACTTTGGTGGCGATGCGAAGAGCTAGATCCGCCACATCGTGCTTAACGGACTGAAGCGCCCGATCGCGCTCCGTCGCGATTTCGGCTTCTGCATCGGTTACCAGGCGGCGCGACTCCTGCCGCGCCCGCGTAACGATTTGCTGCGCCTCGTCCTCCGCGTCGCGCAGGGCCCGGCTCATCGCCACCTCGGCGCGCGCCTTCACCTGCCTCAACTGCGTCTCCAGCTCGGCCTTCAGCTGATCCGCCTCCTGGTGCCGCCGTTCCGCCGCCGCCAAATCCTCGTCAATGCGGGTTTGCCGGTCGCGCACCGCCTTCAGCAGGGGCGGGAAGGCATACTTCTGCAAAAACACGTACAGAATGCCGACGGCCACCAGGGCGTCCAGCATGTCCAACGGGTTCAGCGCAATGTTGATCTGCATGCGCTCACCCGATCAGGTGAATCAGGAACAACACCAGGCTGATGATCGGCAGAGCTTCCACGATGCCCACCCCGATGAACGCGAGCGGCATCAGGCGGCCCTGGGCCTCGGGCTGCCGCGCCACCCCTTCCACCAAGCGGCTGAACACCAAGCCATCGCCGATGGCGCCACCGGCCACCGCCACGCCAAACCCAATTGCGTCGCCCACCGCGCGCATCGCGGTCAAGTCCAAAGCCATGTCGTCGGGCACCTCCGATTATCGTGTGAAGCTTGCCACATGGCGCCGAACCCCTAGTGGTCCGACGCTTGGGCCTGTCCCACATAGGACAGGGTCAGAATCATGAAAATAAAGGCCTGCACGACGTTCACAAACGCCGTGAAGCCCCACCACACAAACCCGAGTGCGAAGCCGCCCTGGAAATAGCCCACGCCGGCCGCGATGATGCCCATGAAAATCTCGCCCACCAGGATGTTGCCAAACAACCGGAACGCCAGGGTCAAGGGCTTGGAAAAATCCTCGATGATGTTGATGGGCAGCATGGCCATCCCGATGGCACCGCCGGGGTGCGTCCAGTGGCGAAAATAGCCGAGCCCCTTCTTCTGGAAGCCAAACACCCACATCATCACGAAGGTGAGGATGGCCAGCGCGGCTGTGACATTCAGATTCGTCGTGGGCGAGTGGAGGGCCGGAATCATGCCCTGGAAGTTCGCTACCAGGAGAAACAGGAACAGCATCACCAGAAAGCTCAAAAACGCGGGGTTCTCGTCCATGGCCCCCTGCGCCAGCCCGTTGATAAACTCGAACACCATCTCCATGAGGCTCTGGCCGACGCCCGGCTTGTCCGCCCGGGCGCGGCGCGTCATCAGCCACGCCACCAGCCCCGTCAGGATCACCGAAGTCCATACATAGATCGCCAGTGTCGGGTCGAATCCCGACAGGTTGAACGTCACCGTGTATCCCCTTCCAGATCAAACGGTTCGTGGCCCCACATGATGCCGGCCGTCACGACCATCTCCGGGAGAAACAAGCCCATCAGGAGCGGCACCAGCGCTACCGGAGGCCCCATCAGCAGGATCCACGCCAACAGCGCCAGCACCAGGCCGAAACGAATCACGCCCGACACGGTGAGGGCCGCGCCCCCCACCCCGCTCGGCAACCGCATCACCCGCGACACGGCCGACGCAAGCAGATTCACGTTCATGAGCCCCACCAAGAGCCCCAACAAAAATCCCCACGTCCACGCCCGCGCACTGGGCAGAACAACCAGCCCCAGCACCCCCAGGCCCAACAGCGGCCACGCCACCCAACGCATCCGTGCCAGCGCCGCTCGAAAGCGGGTCATGACCCAGCCAGCATCCGAAAGGCGGCCCAGATGCCGGCGGCAAACCCCAGCAGGACGCCCACCACTGTCGGCCAGGGCCCCCAGTGTGCGACTGCGCTCACGTAGCGCCCCCCCAAAAGCCCCGCCACGAACAGCGCCACCATCTCGGTGCCCGCAGCGGCCGCCCGGCCGGTGCGACGAAGCCCCCCTGGGGGCGGCATCCGACCGTGGCCCTCATCTCCGCCCTCCGACGCCATCGCAACACCTCACCGGCTTCTGCCCGAACCGCGGCCGATGCCGCGCTGACACAAAAAACCCCATCGCTCCTCACTCAGGACGACGGTGGGCAGATGCGGTCGACTCGCGCCAACCCCACGGACCGACAAGCGGTTACCGTCGCTTATTATACGGGACTCCACGGGCCCGTCAATAGTGACCACGGGCACAAGCCCGCGAGTCGGTCGTCACGGCGTGCCGTATTGCCGGTCGCCGGCATCACCCAGTCCCGGTAGGATAAAGTCTCGCTCGTCTAGCCCGTCATCCACCGCCGCCACAAACAGCCGAACACTTGGGTATTCGCGCTCGATCCGCCCTATCCCTGCCGGGGCTGCGAGGACAACTGCCACCACCACATCGCGAGCGCCCCACTGGGTCAGCTTGCCCAACGCCGCGGCCAGGGACCCGCCGGTGGCCAGCATGGGATCCAGCACCACCACCGGCCGTCCGCTCCAGGCCGGTGGGAAGTTCTCGAAGTAGGCCACGGGCTGGTGCGCCGCGTCGTCCCGATAAAGGCCCAGGTGAGACACCGAGGCCCCCGGAGCTGCAGCACAAAACGCATCCAGCAGGCCGAGGCCCGCACGCAGGATGGGCACCAGCACCGGTTGGGCGGCTAGGACCACGCCGGGCGCCGGCGCCAGGGGCGTCTGTACCCAAACGTCGCGGAGGGACAGTCCGGCCAGCACAGGGTAGGCCATCAGACGCCCCATGGCATCCAAATGGCCCCGAAAAGCCGCCGCGCCTGTCGTGCGGTCCCTGAGGGCGGTCAGGTGGACCGCCAGCAGGGGATGGTCCAGCACCGTCAGCACACCCAACCTCCTGCCCGCCGTCGATGTGCCGACCGGTTCAGTTGGGGCCACCCCGCCGCTCCAGCTCGACAATCTTGTCCACGCGGCCCGCGTGGCGTCCCCCCGAAAAGTCCGATCCCAGAAAATGCCCAATCACGTCGAGCGCCAGACCGGGCGCCACCAACCGCCCGCCCATCGTGAGGACATTGGCATCGTTGTGCGCGCGCGCCAGCCGCGCGGACATCGGTTCGTGGCAGGTGACGGCCCGCACGCCGGGCACCTTGTTGGCGGTGATGCACATCCCCAGCCCCGTGCCGCAGAACAGGAACCCGAACGCGGCCTCCCCCTGCGCCACCGCCTGCGCCACTTTCACGGCGTAATCCGGATAGTCCACGGACTCGTGATCGAAGGTGCCAACATCGTGGACATCGTATCCCTGGTCCACCAGCCAATCCACGACGGCCTCCTTGAGATCCACCCCGGCGTGGTCTGCGCCGACTGCTATCCTCATGTGCCGCCTCCTCCTTCGCCCGTCTTCGTCCGTCTTTGACTGTCTGGGCCCTGATTCGGGCCCCCGGTGGGCTCACTGCGGTGGCACGGGCTCCAGCAGGTCCGCAAGCCGCGTGAGCAAGCGCCACAGGTGCCCGCCCAGGGTTTCGTACGCTGCCGCCGTCCCGCCCGCCGGGTCCGCGATATCGCCCGATTCGCCGACCGCTTCTGTCAACAGCTCGACCCGGCCGGCCCAGTCGGGCCGGCGCGCCAGCACCTCGTCCCGCTGCCGGGCGGTCATCACATACACATGAGCCGGAACCCCTGAAACGTCGTCCAGGGGCCGGGACCGGTGACTCGACAAATCTCCCCCGCGGCTCGCCGCCACCAGCACGGCCTCGGCGGCCGCCGGCACCCCTGGCCAAGCCTGGGTGCCGGCGGACCCGGCCGGGATGTCGGGCCGGCAGACGCGCCAAAACGCCTCTGACAACGCGCTGCGGCAGGTGTTGCCGGTGCACACAAACAGCACCGCCGCGCCCGAGGTGACAGCCGGACTCCTGCTCATGCCCGCATCACCTCCGCGGCCGCTCGCTCCAAGCGGTTCATCACCGCCCAGCCGACTCCCTCTCGATTGTTCCACACTGCCACCAGCCGGTCCAAGCCCGGCCATCGATCCAAGGTCAACAAGCCTTCGAACAGGACGGCGGCCGCGTCGGAGGGACTGTCCCCCAAGCTCACCGCGGCCGGCCAGTCCAGCGCCTCGACCACACGCCGTTCCGCCAGGAGGCCAGTCTGGGCTGCGGGCCTTTGACGCAGCGCCTGCACTGCGGCTTCGGGATCCATGGCCAGCAGCACCAGCGGGCGGTCCGGCGCGTAATGGCGATACCGCATGCCGGGCGACCGGGCGGGCTCCCCCGCCCCCGGGCTGTCCAGCGGCCCCACCACCTGTTCGATGGCCTCCCGGGAAAGGCCGCCCGGCCGCAGCAGCACGGGACGAGCCCGGGAAACATCCACCACCGTCGACTCCACCCCGATGGGTGACGGTCCCCCGTCCACCAGCCACACCCCGACGTCGGGGACGTCGGCGCCGCCAAGTGCGCGAGCCACGGCGTCAGCGGTGGTGGGACTGGGCTGCCCCGACCGATTGGCGGAAGGCGCCGCCACCGGCAGGCCGGCCGCCGCCAACAGACGGCGGGCCAGAGGATGGCTGGGGCAGCGCACCGCCACGGTATCCAGCCCGCCCCGCACGACGCGGGGTACGGTGGGCCGCGCCGGCACCACCAGGGTCAGCGGTCCGGGCCACAACCGATCCGCCAGGCGGCGCGCGTCGTCCGGCCACACCCGCGCCACCTCCTGGGCCGCCGCCGCGTCCACCACGTGCAGGATCAGGGGGTTGTCGGGAGGACGCCCCTTCACGAGGTAGATGTTGGCAACGGCGCGGGGGTTCGTGCCGTCGGCCCCCAAGCCATACACCGTTTCCGTAGGGAAGGCGACCAGTTCCCCTGCCGCCAGCGCGGCGCCGGCGCGCCCAATACCCGCCGCACTCGCTGGAAGCCGTGTTACCGCCATACTGCGTCCCTCCTGCCCGCGCCGTCTGGCCTGCCGCCCGCTCCATTACACCACACGGCCGTCGACGTCAGCGCGTGATCCCTGCTTGCCACCAAAGCCACGCCACCGCCACCGCGAGGGTGGCTCCCGACAGCGGCAGGGACCAGCGCAGGTACGTCTTAAAGCCGAGGGCGTATCCCCGGGTACGGGCGAGGCTCACCCCCACCAGGTTGGCTGAGGCGCCCAGCAGCGTGGCGTTGCCACCCACGGCGGCACCAGCCGCCAGCGCCAGCCACAGCGTGAGGCCATATTGGGGGTCCTGGGCCACGATGCCCGACACCAGCGGAATGGCGGCGGCCACAATGGGTATGTTGTCCAATACGGCCGAACAGACGGCGGTCGCCACCAACACGGCCACCGGAAGCCCGTCGCCCAGGTGCTGCGCCAAAAGCCAGGTTCCGGCCGCTCGAATGACGCCGGCTCGCACCAGCGCCCCCACCACGATGAACAGGCCGGCGAAAAACACCAGCGTGCCCCAGTCCACCTCGCGGAGATGGTGCTCCACGTCTCCCCCCACCAGCAACAGCGCCAGCGTCGCGCCGGCTACGGCGATGACGCCCACGGGCATCCCCAGATCCGACTGCAGGATGAAGCCCACCAGGGTGGCCCCCATCACGACCCCCAACGCCCAGCCGCTGCGCAGATGCGGGATGGACGTCGGGTGCCAGCGCGCCGCGGCCCGGTCGGGTGGCTTGAGCGCCAGGCGCGCATAGCCTAGGACCATCAACACCAACACCAGCGCCAAAGGACCCAGGTGCGTGACGAATTGCGTAAAGGACAGCCCGGCAGCGGTGCCGATGAGGATGTTGGGCGGGTCGCCCACCAGGGTGGCCAGGCCCGCCAGGTTGGACGCCATAATGGCAAACACCAAGAGCGGCACCGGGTCCAAGTCCCAGTGCTCGGCCGCCGTGAACAGGGCGGGGCCCAGAATCAGGATCACGGACAGGTTGGGCAGAACACTGGACAGCACCGCCACCACGATCATGAACCCAAGAATGGTTCCCCACGGCGACGGCCCGGTCACCCGGCGAACCCAGGAGGCGAGTGCCGGAAACAACCCCACCTCTTCGCCCAGGCTCACCAGCACCATGAGGCCAAACAACAGCAGGATCGTGTTCCAGTCCACCGCGGCCACGGCCCGGGCGGGCGGCAGCAGTCCGCCAAACACCACTGCCAGCGCGGCCGCCAGCGCCGCGACCGCGCGATGCACCCATTCACCCACCAGCATGACGTACAGCAGCCCAAAGACGACGAGGGCCCACAGCGCGGCGTCGGTCATGGGTTACGGGCGCCCGCATTCAGTCGGCGCCGCCTCCTTCCCCGGCCGTTGGCGGTGGTGAAACTGCACCCAGGCATCCACGCCGCCGGTCAGCCGCCGCACCTGATCATATCCCTGCTCACGCAGCACTTCCTGTGCGTACTCACTGGCGCCATGCCCGTGTTGGCAAAACACCACCAACAGCGCCTCGCGGTCCCAGTCGCGAGGGTCATCCTCCAAATCCGTGACCGGAACGGCGACGGAGCCGGGCACCTCGCCCATCTTGCCAAAGCGCACGTCAATCAACACCGTAGGGTCTCCACGCTGCAACCGCTCGACGACTTCCGGCACCGTGATGGTGTCTTTCGCTTGCGTCTCGTCCCTCACCTCAGCGCCTCCCCCACACCACCCGCGCGATGCCGTCGACGTCGGCCACCGGCGGCGCCACGGTCAAGCCGGCCTCGGCCAGAGCCTGGGCCACCTCGACCGCCTGCCCTGCGCCCACCTCCAGCAACGCGTGGCCGTCGGGCGCGAGCTTGCCCATGAGCTGCCCCACGAGCCGCAGGATGAGTTCGGGCCCGCGGGCGCCCCCAAACACCGCCCGCGGAGGTTCGAAGTGCACCTCCGGATCCACGGCGTCACCCTGGCCCACGTAGGGCAGGTTCGCCACCACGGCCAACAGCCCTCCCTCGACCTGCGCCAGCAGATCCGAGGGATAAAACCGGGCCCGCACGCCCACCCGCTCCCGATTGATTTTGGCCAGCGTCAGCGCCTGCAGGTCCGAATCCACCCCCTCCACCTGCCACCCGGCAAATCCATGACGGGCCAGCGCCAGCGCCACCGCGCCGGAGCCCACCCCGACGTCCACCACGCGGCCTGCGCGCGCCGGAATCTCGGCCAGGGCCGTCGCCACCAACGTTTCGGTGGCGGGCCGCGGCACCAGCACCCGGGGCGTGACCACCAATTCCAAGCCAAAAAATTCTTGGCGGCCCAGCACGTACGCCATCGGCTCGCGCCGCGCGCGCCTTTCGGTCCACGCCTCGAGGCGGACCCACGCCGCGTCGTCAACGGGGGGCCGGTCACGGTACAGGACTTCCTTAGGGAGCCCCAAGGCGGCCGCCAGCAGCAAAGGCGTCTCACGTTCCGGGTCGGGCACCCCGGCCCGCGCCAGCTGCCGGCGCACGGCGTCCCAGGCGGCGGTGAGGGTCCTCATGGCACCGGTTCAGCCAGGCGCGCCTGATCCTCGGCCGCCGCCAAGGCGGCCAAAAGCTCGGTCAGGTCCCCGTCCAGCACCGCCTCCAGGCGGTGGAGTGTGAGGCCGACACGGTGGTCGGTAACACGGTTCTGCGGGAAATTGTAGGTGCGAATTCGCTCAGAGCGGTCTCCGCTGCCCACCAGCGCCCTCCGCGCCGACGCCTGTTCGGATGCCTGCGTCTGGGTGCGCAGGTCCTGCACCCGTGCGAGCAGGATGCGCATCGCCTTGTCGCGATTTTTGTGCTGGGACCGCTCATCCTGCGCATGCACCGAGATGCCGGTGGGCAGATGCGTGATGCGCACCGCGGACTCGGTCTTGTTGACGTGCTGGCCGCCCGCGCCCCCAGCCCGCATGGTTTCAATCTTCAGGTCCTCGGGGTCGATGGCCATATCCACCTCTTCGGCTTCGGGCATCACCGCCACCGTGGCGGCCGACGTGTGGATGCGCCCCTGGGCCTCCGTCGACGGCACCCGCTGCACGCGGTGCACGCCGCTCTCAAACTTGAGACGACTGTATGCGCCGTCGCCCTCGATGAGGACAATGACTTCTTTAAAGCCCCCAATATCCGTCGGGCTCTCGGACAGCATCTCTACTCGCCAACCCTCGCGCTCTGCAAACCGAAGGTACATACGCAACAAATCGGCCGCAAACAGGGCGGCTTCGTCCCCGCCAGTGCCCGCACGGACCTCGACAATGACGTTCTTGTCGTCGTTGAGGTCGCGCGGAAGCAGGTCCTCCGCCAGCAGGGCTTCCAGGCGGGCCAAGTCGCTGCGCACCGTCTCTAACTCCGCCTCCGCCAACCCGCGGAGTTCGGGGTCTTCCCGCATCAGTCGGCGTAGCTCATCTTCGGTGCGCCGACTCTCCTGATGCTGGGCAAACCGCGCCAACACTGGGGCCAACCGGGCCAGTTCCTTGCCCAGACGTCGCGCCGCCACCGGGTCCGACACCACCTCCGGACGAGACAGTTCAGCCTCCAAGTGCTGTCCCCGGGCCACCATCTGCTGCAGGCGGCTCGTCATGCGGCTGTCCATCGCCTCGCTCCTCCGCTACTCGGATCGCCCCGTCCCAATCGTCACCGGCGCGTCCATTTAAAGCTCATTCCCAGCGCTTCCGATCCATGGCTGTTTCCTCGACCGGCGCGGAAAGAAAAACAGAGCCGAGGCTCTGTTTACTTCATGCCGTATTTGCGCTTGAACCGCTCCACCCGGCCGCCCGTATCGATGAGCCGCTGGCTGCCGCCGGTGTACACCGGATGGCACTTGCCGCAAACCTCGATGCGCAGGTTGTCCCGGGTCGACCCCACCTGGTACACCGCCCCACAGGAGCACGTGATGGTGGTCCGCTGGTACTTGGGATGAATCTCAGGCTTCAACATCTCACCCTCTTCCGATTCTCCATCCGCCGCGTGAATCGACGCCCATCTTATCAGAGCGGCGGCCCGCCGCACAAGGGGCCGCCGCCCGTTGCATGCTTCGCCGGCGATTTGGAGGCTTGGCGCGGAAGCCCTGCTGGCGGTGCTTGCCCACCACGCCCTAGCTAGCGCTGCACCACAGCGAAAGACCGTTGCTGCAAGTCCGCTTGCCTCGCAAGCGCGACGGGGTGCAGGACCAGGACCGGTCGCAAATCGGGGCGGGCCATGGTCCCCGGGGCTTCTCCACCGCGTGATCGCACCTCCTCGGCATTGGTGCCGAGCCTCGCCGGGGAGGGCCTCCGGCAAGCCTCGTGGCACGGGCGGGCGGAGAACGCTGGCGACCTCGACTGAGAGAAGGGCGGGCGCCATCAGACGGCACGACGCCTCGATCACCCGAGCCGCTGCGTCCCTCGAGCATCCGCGATCAACCGCTTGACCCCCACGGAGGTGTCCAGGCGAGCCACGTCACCTGATCCCCCCGGACGGACGCACGGTCCGACCACCCTCCACCGCCGCACCGGGGTAACGCGAGGTGCGAGCGCGGGCGGTTAGTGGCCAAGCCCATCACCGAGCGCCAACTGCGCTATCTCGATAGGAATCACCCCTCGCGTCACATCTCGATTCACCCGAAGAGTCAAATGCCGAGGCGCGTCGTGACCGTGCCAAGAGCCACCCCGAATCCGTGGCAGTCGGTCCGCTAGGCGCCACGACAATTGTGTTTTAGGCCGCGGCGGTAATCCCTTAGGGCGCGCGCGACGCAACCGAGGCGTCCCCCCGGGACGATGCAAAAGCTCCGGAGGGATGGGTTGCATCAATGTGCGCCACGCCGTCGCTGGCCTTCGACCGCCATCTCCACACGCCCGACAACAAATTTGGGCCGCCTACAAGGAATCTCCTGTCCGATGTCGAACCTGGTAAGCCGTTCGTTCCTGACGGTCGGACGACGGGGGTGTGGCATGCATCGATTGTGGCCGGGGGTGTGCGCGGCGATGCTGTTGGCGGTGGGACCGCTGGCGACAGCGCATGCGGCCTCGCTTCAGCAGTTGGAGCAGCAACAGCACCAGACGTCGCAACAGCTCAACGCGGAGCAAAGCCAGCTGAAAGCGACGCAGAACTCCATCCTGGCAACTCAGTCCCGCATCCAGCAAATCAACCAGCAGGTGGCCCAGGATCGCTCGCGGGTGGCGGCGATCGACGGCGAGATTCAAGCCACCCAGGCCCAGCTCACCACCACGCAGAACGAGATCACCAGCATCAACCGCCACCTGCACTACGAAGCGTCCCTGCTGACCGCACAGGTGCGGCTGATGGAAGAACACGGTGCGGTGGGGTACCTGGATGTCATTTTGGGCGCGAAGTCGTTCTCCGACTTCCTGAGCCGCCTGTACATGCTGAGCCAGGTGGCCACCATGGCCACCAACCTGGTGAACCAGATCAAAGCCCAGGACGCGCTGATGCACCAAAAACAGGCCCAGCTGGTCACGCAGAAGAACCATCTGGTGGCGTTGCAACAGCAGGCGGTGGCGGCCACCAATGCGGAGCAGGCCGCGGCGGCCAGCGCCGGCGCGCTGGTCATCAGCCTGCACAGTCAGGAGCAGCAGCAGGCGACCTATATTGGCCAGCTGAAAAGCCAGCTCACCAGCATCGTCAACCAGATTCAGGCGCTCTTGGCGCAGTACACCGGGGGCTACCTGAGCCAGCACCAGCTGTTCACCGCGCTGTATCCCCTGGTGCAGTCGGCCACGACTCAACTGGGCGGCGGCCTGCCGCCGGCCCTGGTCATCGGCGTCATCACCGAGGAGTCGGGGGGCAACCAGCACGCGGTGAGTCCCGCCGGCGCCGTGGGCCTGATGCAGGTAGAGCCCGGCACCGCCGCGCCCATCGAAGCGGAGCTGGGCCTGCCGCCGTCGGCACTGTACAACGCCGAGGACAACCTCCTGATTGGGTGCTTTGAGTTGCGCTACCTCCTGGACTACTTCGGCGGTCCGGGCGCGTCGGCCAACGTCAGTCCGTCGCTGGCGGTGCCGCCGGGCAACAGCAGCACGTATCTCAGTGAGGCGCTGGCGGGCTACAACGCCGGGCCCGGCAGCGTCAAGGCCTACGGCAGCCTGGCGGGCCTGTTTGCTCAGTCCTGGGGGGCCTCGGTCCAACAGTACGTGGCCAACATCGAGGCGCTGTACCTGCAGTACTCCCAGTGGGCTCCCTGAGTCGATTCCAAACGCGGGAGGGGACATCCCCTCCCGCGTTTTTGTGTTCGCCACGTCCTCTGCGACGGCTCGCCAGGAGCCTTTTCGGAAATTCGCCCCTGCCCCGGTGCGGGCGGGGCCGAAGCCTGCTCGCAGATGCGGAGGGACTTCGCGCCCGTCGTCGGCGCACGCGGTCCAGGTAGGTACTCTCGGCGGGCTGACGATGAGGGGCGTCCCACGAAGAGTGACTCCGGCAGATCTCATCCCATCCAACATGTCCCTATCTAGTGGCCCCTGAAAAAAGCGAGGAGTGGAGATCCCGGAAAGCCGCATGAATAAAGGGATTTCCGGCCCTGATGTCGAATGAAAGGAGTGACAAACCACCACCATTCGAAGGGGGGAAATCCCGGGA
>JAJZWS010000115.1 GCA_021846565.1 Bacillota bacterium | reverse complement strand
ACGGTGATCGGCTGGTCCGAGGCGGATCGAACCCAGGCCGAGTGGGATGTGCTCACCGGCACCACCGTCCCGCTGGATCCGTCGTGGCGCACCCCGCTCCTGACGCTGGGCGTCCAGGGCCGGGGCTCGTTTGCCCTGTACCGGATCCCGAGTTGGGCCGCCCCGGACACGCCCCATCCGCAGATCAGTGAGTTCACCGGGCTGGACCACCTGGGCTCGGTGGTGAGCGACGCCGTCCGCCAGGGGGTGCTGACCGTCCCCGAGGGCCCCGGACCCAATCCGGCCAGCCCCGTGCCCCCCACCGCGAGTGTGGACGACTATCTGACCGCGTGGGCCCCGGCGCTGGGCAGTCAGATGCAGACGGTGGTCCAACCCCGCAGCCCGGCAGGCACTGACGCGCCCGCTGCGTGGGCGACGTTGCCCCGGCCCCCGTTTCCAGCCCAACGCGACGTCATCCAAGCCTTGGCCACCACGCTGGACACCGAGTCGTGGGCCCTGGTCATCGGCGAGCAGGGTGTCGGCAAGACCCTCCAAATGGCGCTGACGCCGTGGGAATTGTTTCGCCGCCGCGACCGCCCCGGTTTTCGCGTGCTGGTCCTCGCCCCCGACCACCTGCTCCCCAAATGGCGGCGCGAAATTCTCGCGTCCGTCCCCGATGCCGAGGTCCGCACGCTCGGGTCCTGGCGCGACACCCTCGCGTTGGCGGCGGAACCCCGTCAGCGCCCCGACCATCCCGTCTACGTGCTCCTGGGGCGGGACCGCGCCAAACTATCGTACCGCACGGCGTTTGCCGGACGGTGGTCCGACCGCCGCAGGGGCTGGATCTGCCCCGACTGCGGCCAGGTGCTGATCAACCCCGACGGCACGCCCTGGAGCGAGCACATCACCAAACGCCGGGGGACGCGCGCCTGCCCGCACTGCCAGACTGCCCTCTGGAGTGCCGACGCCTCGCTCCGACGCCTCGCGCCCGCCGAAATCCTGCGCCGCCGCACCCGGGGCCTCTGGGATGCCGCCATCATCGACGAAGTCCATGAACTCAAGGGCGCGACCGAGCAGGGCCAGGTGCTGGCGTGGATTCGCGGGTTGGTGCCGCGCCTCTTGGTGGGCACCGGCACCTTAAGTTCCGGCTATGCGGACGACCTGCACTACCTCCAGTGGCGGCTCAGCCCGCAGGCCATGGCAGCCGACCGCCTGCCGCACGACGCGCCAGATATGACCTTGCAACGGTACGGCCGCATCGAGCGCATCGAACGGTCACGCCGCGACGGGTCGGACGGGGTGCTTGGCAAAAAGGCGACGGCCTCCGTCCGCACCAAGCGTCTCCCGGGGATCTCTCCGCTGTGGTACGCCACCAAACTGGTGGACCATGCCGCCGTGCTGACGCTCGCGGACATCGGGGCGGAGGCCCTGCCCCCGTACACCGAAGCAGTCGCGTGGATCACCATGACCGAGGACCAAGCGGCGTGGCACCACGCGATCATGAGCACGGTGCGGTCCCTGGCCCAAGCCGCACTGGCCATGGGGTCCACCAAACTCCTGGGACGGCTCCTGGCCACGGGCCTCACCCTGCCAGACGAGCCATGGGTCACCCAAACCGTCTACGACCCGACGACGGGCAACTTGCTCCTGCGGGAAGAGGCGCCGGCCTCCCTGACCCCCGACTTTCTCTACCCCAAAGAACAGCGGCTGCTGGACGAAATCCGCGCCACAGACGGCGGCGTGTGGGTCTATGCGAGTTTCACAAACACCCACGACCAATTGGCCCGCCTGAGCCACGTGCTCACCGAGGCCGGCATCGCGCATCGGGTCCTGCGCCCCGACGTCAAGCGCGCCGACCGCGAAGCCTGGATCCAGCGGGCCGCCGCCGACGGGGTGCGGGTGATCCTCTCCCATCCCCAGTTGGTCGAGACGGGCTTGGACCTCTTGGCCTGGCCCACCTTGGTCTGGTACAGCACGGGGTACAACCTCTTCCGGCTCCGGCAAGCCTCCCGCCGGGCGTGGCGCATCGGCCAGACGGCGCCCTGCCGCGTGGTCTTTCTCGCCTACGCGGACACCCTGCAAGCGGACGCCCTCCGGCTCATGGGCGCCAAGCTCGCCACAGCAATGGGGCTCGAAGGGCAACTGTCGCTCACGGGACTACAGGCGTTGGCGGAAGAAAACGATGTCAGCAACGGGCTTGCCCGGGCCCTGGCTTATGGCCTCGCCGACCAGCCCGACATCTCCACGGTGTGGCAAACCGCCGCCGCGGTCGGGCCGGCGTCACCGGGTTCGGCCACGCCGGCTCCCTCCGCTCCCCTGGACGTCGCGCGGCCGGTGCCTCCGCCCAGTCCCCGGGCCCCCACGCCGCCCGCGCTTGTCGTGGCCCCGCCCCGATTGGTGGTGGTGCGCCCCACCCGGCGCCGAACCGCGTCCCAACTCGCCTGGGCCTTCGACGACGATGAGCCACTGGCGGCGGGTGACGTCTAGCGCCCTGCCCCGCCGCCCCGCTCCAGCGCGGGCGCGGCGGGGCTTGTTATGCGATGGAGGTGGCCTCGTGAATTTGACCCGAGTGATTCGCCAGCGTTCGCACGGCCCCTTGGCGGAGGTGGCGGCATGGTAGCCACGGTCGACTGCCCGGCGGCCGACGTGGTGGCCGACACCCGCACGCTCTCGCGGGACGCGTGGCTTCACCTGCGCCGCGAGGGGCTCGGCGGCTCCGACGCCGCCACCGTCTTGGGGTTAAACCCCTATGCCGGTCCCATGGACCTGTATCTGGACAAGCTCGGCCTCGCCGACGAGCGGGACGAAACCGAGGCCATGTTCTGGGGCAATCGCTTAGAGCCGGTGGTTGCCGACCGGTTCGCGGAACTCACACCGTTTGGCGTCCACCAGCTCCCCCAAATGCTTCGGAGTCGGGAGCACCCGTTCATGCTGGCCAATGTGGATCGCCTGCTCACGGACCCCGCGCACCCGGAGCGCGGGCCGGGGATCCTGGAGTGCAAGGCCCCCGGGTTGCGCCAAAGTCCGTACTGGAGCGACGAGGCCGCGCCGGACCACTACCTCATCCAGGTCCAGCACTACCTCGCGGTGACGGGGTATCAGTGGGCCTACTTGGCCGCCCTCATCGGCGGGCAGCGCTTTTTCTTCACGCCCATCGCACGCGACGAGGCGTTCATCACCCAGTTGGTGATCGCCGAACGCGCCTTCTGGGCGCGCGTCACGCGGCGCCAGCCCCCACCCTTAGACGGCTCTGCCGCCAGCGCGCGACTCTTAAAGCATCTGCACCCGCACGCCGACGAGACGACCGTCACCCTCGGGACGGACGCCATCGCCCTCGCGGAAGCTTGGCACCGGGCCCATGCCGAGGAAAACGCGGCGGAAGCCGCGAAGGACGCCGCCGCCACCCAGCTGCAGGCGCTCATGGGCGACGCGGCCAAGGCGCACGCGGGGCCGCACACCATCACCTGGGCCAACCGCACCCGGACCGGGTTCGACGTGAAGGCCCTGGAACGAGACCACCCGGACCTGGTCGCGCGCTATCGCACGACGACGGCCTTTCGCAGTTTCCGCATTCGTTCGCCCAAGGAGGTACCTCATGGTTAAACTCTCGGAGACCGCCCGCAAGAAGGCGGGCGTGACCGACTTTCCTGACCAGATCGATGACGCCACCCGCCACGCCATCCTCAATGGCGGCGACCTCAGCGCTCTGAGTGTGGCCCAGCGGGATGCCTCTTGTGAGGCCCGCGCCAAAGACCTGGGGCTCAATCCCATCGGCGGGCCGATCCAATGTATGCTCACGACGTACCAGGAACAAAATCCCGTGACGAACAAGTGGGAAAAGAAGCACAAGCTCATCGCCTATGCCACCAAGGGCGCCACCGACCAGTTGCGCACGATCCACGGGGTCAAAATCGTGCGGGCCGAGGTCAACCTGAGCGCCGACATGGCCACGGTCACGGTGGAGGGCGTGCTCCCCGACGGCCGAAACGACGTCGAAGTGGGAGCGGTCGCTCTCGCGGATGGCGCAGGGACGCCTCTCTCCCCCAGCCTGCGGGCCAACGCCGTCATGAAGGCCATGACCAAGGCCAAGCGGCGCCTCACGCTCAGCATCATCGGGGCGGGGCTGACCGATGAATCCGAACTCGACCCCATGACGGACGATCGGGATCGGACCGAGAACACCCCATCGGTCCCTTCTGTGACGGCCACCGATGTACTGGTGGTCGCGTCGAGCGCGCCCACCCCTGACACGCCCCTGCCCCCCGCCGCTGCGGTCCACGCGGTGGCGAGCCCCGAGCCATCCGGCGCGATTGCGCCCGAACCCGCCGCGCCAGACGCCCCGCCGACCACCGTCGCGGACGTGTGTGTGGAGGTGGACGCGTTGTACCTTCAGGCGATCAAGCGAGTGGACCGTGCGGCGCTCAAGGCCGCCGTGGACCAGAAGACCGCCGGGACTCCCCGGTCTGCGTGGTCGTTGGACACGGCCTACCAGGTTCGGGACTTGCTGCGCCACGTCCGGGACACCGGGCGCCTCGACGAAACCTCCGCCGCCTCCTAGGTCGCTAACTGCACTCCCCAGAAAGGAGATTCCCCATGCGCATCATCATTTTGGGCAACAACGCGCAACAGACCGAACTCCTAAAGGACGCGATTGAGGGACGCTTCGGCGTCCCCTGCGATACCGCGCCCCTGGACCTTGCGCCACGAAA
>JAJZWS010000114.1 GCA_021846565.1 Bacillota bacterium | reverse complement strand
CATCAGCGTGGACACGGCCCCGCCGCCATACGGCGGCGGCCCCCCCATTTTCTACAGTCCGTTTTATTCCACCGATGGGGGCGGCAGCTGGCATCCGGTGCCCATCCCGGCCGGGATGACTTTTGGCAGCTTTGCCGGCTATCGCGCGGTGGGCCCGCGGGAATATGCGCTCTGGACGAAAGGTAGCGTCACAGCGACCGAGTACACGGCGAATGGCGGCGCCACCTGGACGTCCGGCCCGCTGGCCTGCCCCACCGCCGGCCCCTGCCTGTTGCTGGGCCCCGGCCCCACCAACTTTCCGGGCATGGGCGCCCAGGTGATCCAGACCGTGTGGCGCCAAAACCACGCGCACCAATGGGTACAGTCCACCGAGGGTGAAATTGGGCTCGCTCCCATGCAGCTGGTGGGCCTCACCAATGGCGACGCCCTCCTGATCGACAGCGGACGGGCCTACCCGGTCGAGATGACCAGCAATGGCGGACGCACCTGGCAGAGCGTCGCCCTGCCCAATCCGCCGGGGGTGAGCGCTCAGGGGGGAGGCAACGTATATCAAGCTCTGATGATGTTGCCGGGCGGCTCACTCGTGGGCAGCAGCCTGTCTAACGCGGGCTCGCCGGTCTGGAACGTCCTGTCCCCGGGCGCCTCTCGCTGGCGGACCATTCCCGCATCGGTCCTGCCTTTCGACGCCCAGGGCCTCACGGTCGGCAATGGGCGCCTGTGGTGGTACACGCCGGGCGCGAGCGCCACCAGCCCGCCCCAGGTGCAGAGCGCGTCCCCAGGATCGCTGTAGCGCTACGAGTCCTGGAGAAACGCCTGCAAGACGGGCACCTGGCTCCCGTCGATGTTCCGCGTGGCGGTCACCAGCATGACCGGGTGCCGCCGCCAGATGGCCCGAAGTTGCACCACGGCGGCCCGGTGTCCTTCGTCGGTCAACTCCTGCCGGTAGCGCTCGGCGAACTCGCCCCAACGGGCGGGGTCATGGGCGTACCAGGTTCGGAGCGCCGTCGAGGGCGCCACGTCTTTGAGCCAGGTGTCCCACGGCGCTGCGGCCTTGGACACGCCGCGGGGCCAGAGTCTGTCCACCAGCACGCGGTGCACGCCCGGTGCCACCGCCTCCCCCACCCGACCCATCAAGAGATCGGGCCATCCGTCCGGCATGATGCCCCCCCGTTTCCCTGCCTGGCGGCGTCGCCAACTGCTTGCCAGCGTATCACGGCGCGGGCCGCTCTCTGTGACCCCGCGCACAATCGGCGCGGATGACGAGGGAAATTCTTACCGGGCCTCGTACCGGCGGGTGCTGTTTGTGATCATCCGCACCAAGCGTCGGCGGTGTCGGATTACAATGCCCTCGGAGTTCCGCCGTCAGGGTCGCGAGAGGAGCTCGGCATGCCCAAAAGGCCCCAGCAACCCGACACCCGCGGCTGGCAGATGGGCAAGCCTTCGACCGGCGCCGCGCCTGCGCTGTCCATCCCCCTGCGGTTTCTGGCCACCGGATGGCTGAGTGCGCTGGTGGGCTTGGGATTGGCCGCCGCGAATGCGCCCGCGCTGGCTCACGCGGATTTTTCTGCGCCCGCCGTGCTGGCTACCGTACACACGTTCACCTTAGGGTTTCTGACCAGCACCGTGATGGGGATGCTCTACCAGTGGGTTCCGGTGATTACCGGGCGGCCGCTCGCGCGGCCCGGCTGGGCTCACGGGCACTTTGCCGCCTGGGTTCTGGCCCTGCCCTGCTTCGTGTTGGGGCTGGGCCAAGCCGCCTCATGGCTTCTCGCCCTCGGCGGCATTCTACTCACGATCGCAGCGGCCCTCTTCTTGGCCGGGATGGCTCGGACGCTCCGCGGCTCCGACCGGACGCTCCTGCCGGTGCTGTTTGTGAAGGCGGGGCTGACGTACTTCGCGCTCACAGTCGTGCTGGGCCTCGTATTGGACGCCCATCTGGTGCACGTGGCCGCCGTGAGCTCGTCCCGGCTACTGGCGCTGCACATCGTGGTGGCGGTGGCCGGGTGGCTGGGCCTCACCCTCTGGGGGGTGTCGTACCGCCTGTTCCCCATGTTCGTGGTATCCGAGGTCCAGCCGCAGCACGCCGGCGTGGTGCTGGTCGCGATGAACGCGGCCATCCTCTTGGGCGTGGTGGGGATTCTCGGCGTGCCGCTGGCGCTGGGGGCGGCGGTTGTCGTGGGTCTCGGCGCCACCGGACTTTTTCTGGCCGACCGCGCGGCGGACTGGCGCACCCACCGGGCGCGCCGCCCGGACCCCGGGATGCGGCTGGTGCGGGTCGCGGGCGCGCTGCTGGTGCTGGTCGTGCTGGCCGGGCTCGAGGCCCTCCTGCTGGACGGTCGGCTGGCTGACGCGCTGCCTGCGCTGGTGCTGGGCGTGTTCTTTGCCGCGATCCTCGGTTTCGGACAGCGCATCTGGCCCTTCATGGTGTGGACGGCCGCGTCGCGCGGTGTCGACGCCCGCACGCTCCCCCATCTGGAAGAATTGTGGCCGTCCGAAGCCAGCCGGGTCATTCCCTGGCTTACGGCGGGGGCGATCGGGCTCCTGGCTGCGGGGCTGGCCTTGCCGGTGGTCCCGGCGATTCAGGTGGGTGCCGTTTTGCTGGCGGCCGTGCAGTCGTGGGTCGGGGTGATGGGCGTGCGCATGCTCGCGGCGGCGCGACACCGGCGCCACCCGCCCGGGTCGCGCCTACAGCGCCCCCCGTCCCCCTCCGGGCGGTAGCCGGGTGCACCGATCCCGACCGCTTCCCCTCACGCACTCGGTGCTAAGACGGGCTGGACCGGGGTGGCCCGCTCAATCTCCGCCGCGCTGCTTGCGGCCCCCTCGGGCGCCTTCCGCTCACTCATCGTCGGCCGGCGGTCCCGTGCGTGATAATACCCGTGGCCATCGGCATGGGACATCCGCCCCACCCGGCCGTCCAGCCAATCGGCCAGCGCACGGACGGCGTCCAGCCCCTTGCCGGCAAACCGCTCATCCTGCTGCTCGCGCCAGTTCACCAGCATCCCCGCAGGCGCGAGGGATCCTTTCCACAGGTGCGCTGCCACCATACCTTCGACGACACGTCGAAGCGCGTCCAGGAGGGCAGCGCGGTCTTCCCCATCGGCGACCGGGCCCAGGTAGGTGATGGTGACGGGGTAGTCGGCCCGCTGATACACGCCCTCCCGCACCGCCACGCGGCAGTGCCATTCGCGGCCCGTCCAGACAGGGGTTTCGGCACGAATCATGACGTCCACCTCCTGCGTCCAGTGTCGCGATCCGACGCGCCCCCGCTGTGGCAACCATCACGATCCGGCCCACCGACAACCAAGCGGCGGAGGATTGGCCCCGCCGCACGACCGGGGATGAACGAGGTGTTAGTTTCGCGTCACCACAATGGCAAAGCGGCTTGGACCGCGCTCCTGATACTCCACCTGAAACGCGCCGGGCTGCTCGGCCTCCAGCTGATACAAGAGCGGTTTCGGGTCGTGGTCGTTGATGAGCAGGGCCGAAAATCCCTGCGGAACCGCGTCAAATGCCGCCAGGATGGCTTGATGCTTGACGGGCGGCGGAATGAGCGGGGCGTTGATAATAATCACCGGGTCTGCCATGAGAATGCCTCCTTCGACAATGGACAACGGGACCAGCGACGGGCGCCAGGGGGCCTGCCGCGACTATGGGACCACGCCCCGCCCCCCGTCGTGACGCGGATCACAAACCCATCGGGTTCGGCAATTCGTCGTCGCGCAGGCCGGCGGATCGCGCTGCCGAGGCGCTGGCGCGTGGGCCCGGGTGCAGCACGCCGGTAAACCGGTGCAACAGCCCGTCGAAGCGCCGCTGGCCGGTAGGGTCCGTCTTCAGGTTGACCCACGAGCGGGCCGCGAGCCGCGCCGCCCGGTCGGTATCCTGCTCCGCAACCGCGATGAGTGCTTCCTGCAGGATCAGGAGCAACGCGCGGTGCTCCTCGCCCTGCCAGGCCGTCCGCGCGTGCGCCTGGTCGGATGTCCATCGCACCGCTGCCGTGCCACCGGCGTCGGGCGCGTAAACCTCGCGGCCCTCGGCGGGACCGGCCCGAAGCAGCTGTTGAATCCACTCGGGGGGTCCCACGACCATGAGACGCCCCGACGCATCCGCGCGTGCCCGCCATGCGGCGACGCGGGCTGCGAACGCATTCACGTCGCCGGTGCCTTCCCACAGATTGGTCTCAGCTTCCATCTTGTCTTGTGTGGCCTCCTTCACGGCATCTCTGTGAGGGCGCCGGTGGCTGGGTGCGCCCGCCGGCGGTCGTGATGCCTCGTCATCCCGACGACGCGGGATGGGCTCCGTGATACAGGGCGCGCGCCATATCCACCGTGGCGAGGAAAGCCAGTGCGAGCGCCCCGCGAAACGCACCAAACCATCCGAGGTACAAAAAAAGACCCCCCAGCGCCACGGCGGCGAAGTACACCAGGTAGGCATAGTGGTCGCGATGCTCGTCGACGAGGTCCTGCACGCGGGGCACGCGCCCCTTCCCCAGCCGCTGGCCAAACGCATTCAGCCACGTGAGAAACGGCACGATCTTGTAGAGCTGCGTCATCGCGAGTCCCCCCAGCCACCCATAAAGCGCCCAAAACACGACCGCGACCTCCGCCCGCGGACTTAGTCCCTCCGCGTACAGGACCACCCCAACCACAACGAGGCTGGCCAAGAAGCCGAGCGGAATCAGGCCATAGCGGGCGTTGAGCTCCAACGGGCGCCGTTTGCGCGTCCGG
>JAJZWS010000051.1 GCA_021846565.1 Bacillota bacterium | reverse complement strand
CTTCAATCTGATACTCCGTGTAGGGGCTGCCGTTGACGAACACCTGGCTGCTGACGATGGCCAGGTGATTGGCCGCTCCCACGTCGTCGAGCCCAATGGTGGCACTGGCGCCTGCGAGTCCCGACGCCGCGGCGCTCACCACGATGCTGCCGGACCCGGCCTGCACGTCGTACACTTGGGCGGACGCCTGCGCGGTGCCCGTCGGGATGTACACCGACTCCGTGGTCTGGGTGCCACTCGAGCTGAAGCTCCCCGGCCCGGTCAGGGTCAGGGTGACGTAGCGGCCCGCCGACGTGGCGTTGAGATTGGCGGCCTGGTCGTTCAACCCCACCCACACGGTGTCGCTGTTGGCGGAGTTGTTGGCGAGGCTGGGCAGCATGGGGGTCACGGTGAGCGAGGCGGCCTGCGCCACCAGGGCCGACACCGTCGCGCTGCTGTAGCTCACGTTGGCGGCCTGGCCCTGGCCCGCCGCGCCTCCGGCGGACGTGGCGGCCGACTGCAGATGGTCGGCGGCGAGGGTGTAGGTGGTGCCGCCGTAGCCCGACCCCACGTCAACCTGAACCGTGCCCACGCCGCTCGTGATCGAGACCGTCGCGGGGCCCTCTTGTCCGACGAAGGCCAGGTGGGAACTTGAGCCGAGCACCACCACTGAGCCGCTGAAGTTGGCCACGGTGTTGTGGTTGGAGTCCTCGACGGTGACGGTGACCGTGTCGGTGGCCATGCCATCTGCCACCACCCTGGGGCTGGCGACCGAGACGGCCACCTGCGAGGCCAGACCGTACTCGGTCGTGGTGCCCACGGGGCTCATGAGCGCGCCATGGGGATTGTTGGCCGCGAGCGGACTTTTGGCGTACGCCACGTAGGTGACCGCACCACTCCCGGGCGGCGTGAACGAGAACGTGCTGCTGGACTGGTAGGCTCCGCTCTGGTGCCACTGGCCGTTTTGCTCCCACCAGAACTGGTACAGCGGGTCGAAAATGTTCTGAGCCGTGGCCGACAGCGTGATCGACGTGCCCGCGGGTGCGTCGGTCGTGGAGGCCGACACCGTGACGGCACTTTGGACAAACACCCCGTCGGGCAGCGTGGTCTGAGCCGCGGACCAGTCACCCGCGGCCACCTGGCTCTGATCCATGACGTCGACCGCCACCAGGTAGTTGCCCGCCGACGGCGTCGCGAGCGTGAAGCGGGAACTGGCCGAGTAGTTTTGGGCATCCACCCACTGACCGTTGGGCTCCTGGACCCAGAACTGATAGAGGGCCGTGCCGTTGGGGTCTTGGGCCGCGGCCTGGAACGTCACCTGCCCCTCAACCGAGGACCGTGTGGGTCCGGAGAGCGTGACGGAGCCGGGCGTGACCGTTGGCCCGCTCTGGGCAATGGCCAAGGCGGGGGGAATCAGGGAGAGCCAGATGAGCGATGAGGCCAGTGTCAAACCGTAGCGGGCCTTGCGAGATCCTGCGGAGGTCACCACATCACACCTTTCACAAACGGCATCGAGGGCAGCACGGAGGGACGGAGGTTAACAATTCAACGGCCAATGGGCCTCAATGGAACAGGACCCATTGTACTACTTTTCGCGGTCAATAGGGCGGTTCGCCCAAAAAGGCCAATCACTCGACGGGGGGGCGCCGATATCGTTGTGCCGGCGACCGACCGACCCGCACACGCGGGTCTTCCGTGTCGCCCCCGGTCCAAAAAACCCGAGGGATCGAGGGAAGGCGAACGGCGAGAGGGAGTCTGGGGTGGGAGCCTCACCAGAGTGGCATGCGAGGGACCCTTCACGGTCTGCCGAGGCACCCACCGGGGCAGCGCTTCATGCCAAGGCTTGCCGCCCCAGGCGCGGCAGCAGCGCGACCGCTGTCTCATGGTACAACGCGGCGAGCGCCGCGTCCGACAGGCCGAGCCCATAAATCTGCCAGCGGCCCTGCAGGCCAGGGTGGCGCGCCTGGCCGGGACTGTAGTCAAAGTATTCATCGCGGGTTTCCAGCATTCTGTAAACCGTGCGGTAGTCCTCACGGCTGGCGGGCCAGTCGTCCAGCCCAAACGCCACCCGACCCCGGTGCGCCTCCAGAAAGTCGTGCGCGGTGTAGGGCTGGCGGCCCAGCTCCGCGGTGCGCGCGGCAATGTCCACCGTAAGATTGGGATGCCGGGTCAAGAGCCCGGACACGCGAACCAGATCCTCCGAGCAGGACGCGAGGTGGGCTCCAATGAAGCGTGTCGCCGGATGGCGGCTCATGACGGCTTCCCAGTCCGCGATCAGGTCGGCGTGGCTCGGGAGGCCCGGTCCGTAAAAGTGCCAGTCGGGGTGGCCCACCAGCTCTTCATACCGCTCGTTGGTTTCGTCCAGCGGCTCGAAGAAGGCCATAGGGTCCGCGACGTGGATCATGATGGGGACGTCCCGCTCGCCGCACGTGGCCCAGAGGCCGTCGAGGCGCGGGTCCGAGAGGGCCAGGCGCTGGCCATCCGGCGTCCGACGGGTGAGGCCGACGTCTTTCCAAACCTTGAGACCCTCGGCGCCGTCGCCCAGCGCCAGGCGAAGTTCCTGGGTCATCCGGTCGCCAAAGTCGTCGTGGGCCAGCGCGTGGTCCCAGTCCACGGTGGCAAATACGACGAACCGGTCGGGATAGGGCGCCCGAAACCGCTCGAGGTGCATGGCCAGCCGCTCCCCGCTGCCGCCATCCAGGTCCACCATGGCGGCGACGCCGGCCGCATCCATCTCGGCCACCAGCGCGGGGATGTCCGTGACCTGCCAGCTCCCGCCCCATTGAGAGTGGTTGTGGATGTCAATCACCGGAAAGCGCGGCCGCTCGACCCGGTGCTGAGGCAGCCGCAGCATTGAGCGGGGATGAAAGGCCGAAAGTGGCAGGGAGGGCGACTCCGCCATGATGCGCCTCCTCCTGGACAAAATGGCGCCACCGGAGGCGAAGACGGCGCCCTACACCAGATCGATGTAGATGGCGCCGTCTTGGACCTTGGTGGGGTAGGTGGCCACCGGCGCGAACGCCGGGTAGTGCACGGCCTTGCCGGTACGGATGTCAAACTGTCCACCGTGGCGCGGACACTCAAGAATCCGCCCGTGCTGCTCGCCTTCCGAGAGGGTGGCCTCCGCGTGGCTGCAGACATCGTCGAGCGCGAAGATCTGTCCCTGCCACGCCAAAAGGCACACATCGTATCCGGCGACCGAAACACCAAGGGGAAAGCCTTCCGTCAATTCGTCAACGGTGGCTGCCTGTTGCCATGCCATGCTCAGCCGATGGCTCCCTCCATCTCAAACTTGATCAACCGGTTCATCTCGACCGCAAACTCCATCGGCAACTCGCGCGTGAACGGCTCGATGAAGCCCATCACCACCATGCGGGTGGCGTCTTCTTCTGAAAGACCGCGGCTCATGAGATAGAACAGCTGCTCCTCGCTGACCTTGGTCACCGTGGCCTCGTGCTCCATCTCCACGCGGCTGTCGGCCACCTCGGTGTACGGAATCGTGTCGGAGTTGGACTGCTCATCCAGAATCAGGGTGTCGCACTTGACGTTGGACTTGGCGCCCTCGACGCCCTTCGCCATGTGCACCAGGCCCCGGTAGGTCGTTTTGCCGCCGTGCTTGGAAATCGACTTCGATAAAATCGTGGACGTCGTGTGAGGGGCGTAATGGTACATCTTGGACCCCGTGTCCTGATGCTGGCCCTTGCCGGCCACCGCAATGGACAGCACCATGCCGCGGGCCCCTTCGCCCACCAGGTACACCGAGGGGTACTTCATCGTCACTTTGGACCCGATGTTGCCGTCGACCCACTCCATGGTGGCGTTCTTCTCTGCGACGGCACGCTTGGTCACCAGGTTGAACACATTTGAGGCCCAGTTCTGCACCGTGGTGTAGCGCATGCGGGCGCCCTCTTTGACCAAGATCTCAACCACCGCCGAGTGCAGGGACTCGGAATTGTACGAGGGGGCGGTGCACCCTTCCACATAGTGCCCAAACGACCCTTCGTCTGCGACGATGAGGGTGCGCTCGAACTGGCCCATGTTTTCCGAGTTGATGCGAAAGTACGCCTGCAGGGGAATGTTGCAGTGCACCCCCTTGGGCAGATACACAAAGGATCCGCCGCTCCACACGGCCGTGTTGAGAGCCGCGAACTTGTTGTCCTCGGATGGGATCACGGTGCCGAAGTACTCCCGCACGAGGTCCGGGTACTCACGCACGGCGGTGTCGGTGTCGGTGAAGATGATGCCCTGTTCTTCGAGGTCTTTGTGGATGTTGTGGTACACCACTTCGGAGTCGTACTGAGCGGATACCCCGGCCAGGAACTTGCGCTCCGCCTCGGGGATCCCGAGCCGCTCAAACGTGTCTTTGATCTGCTGAGGCACCTCGTCCCAGGTTTTGCCTTGCCGATCGGACGGCCTCACATAGTAGACGATCTTCTCGAAGTCCAAAGCGGACAGGTCCGCGCCCCAGTTGGGCATGGGCTTCTTCAAGAAAATGTCCAACGCGTGCAGGCGAAAGTCCAGCATCCAGGCGGGCTCCTGCTTGATGCGGGAAATCTCCTCGACCACCTCGCGGGTGAGGCCCTTCTGGAACTTCAGGACGCCGACGTCACCGTCATTGAACCCGTACTCGTACTCGTCTGCCACCAGCTGCTGTCGCGTTGCCATCGCGCGCCTCCTTTCGACTCGATACCTTGGACTCCCATCATCGACCCGATCCCATTCGATCCGATGCGATCCCTGACTCCTAGTGTGGCTCAGCGTGCACCCCGTGAGCCGCGAGCGCCTCCATGAGCGCGTTGTGGGCCAGCGTGGCACACTTCACCCGCGCCGGAAACTTCCTGACTCCGCCCAACGCCTCCAAGTCACCGGGTGGTGTCTCCTGGCTCTGAGGATTCGTCAAAAAGTCAACAAACCCCCGGGCCACCTCGGTGGCCTGGGCCACCGGCTTTCCCACGACCGCGTCGCCCAGCATCGAGGCGGAGGCCATGGAAATGGAACAGCCGTGGCCGGAAAACCGGTAGTCTGCGACGCGACCGTCCTCCACCTGGAGGTCCACCGCAATTTTGTCGCCGCAGGTGGGGTTGTGCAGACCCAGCGTGTGAGTGGCCTCGGGGAGCGTTCCCATCCGGCGAGGATTTTGGAAGTGGTCCAAAATCACCTCGCGGTACAACTCGTCCAAGTTAGCGCCCAAAATATCGCCCCACTTCGCGGAGACCATCCACCAGGCGGTCGACGTCCTCCCTTGTATTGTACAAGTAAAAGCTGGCACGGGCCGAGGACTGGATGGCAAGCGTTGCCATCAGGGGTTGGGCGCAGTGGTGGCCCGCCCGCACGGCGATGCCCAGGCTGTCCAACACCTGCGCCACGTCGTGCGGATGCACCCCCGCAAGATTAAAGGCCACGACCGCCTGCCGGTTCGCTAGCGATCCGTACACGGCCGCCCCGGGCAACGGGGCCAGGCGCTCGGCCGCCTCCACGGCAAGCTCGCGGCTGTGGACGGCAATGCGCTGCATCCCCACGCTTTCGAGAAATTGTACGGCGGCGGCGAGCCCAATGGCACCGGCCACATTGGGCGTGCCTCCCTCGAACCGATAGGGCACGTCGGCCCAGGTGGCCCGCTCGCGGTCCACCTCGGCGATCATTTCTCCCCCGAAAAGCAGGGGGTCGGTCTCTCGGAGGCGGTCTGGCCGTCCGTACAAAGCGCCGATGCCCGTCGGCCCACACATTTTGTGGCCCGAGAACGCGAAGAAGTCGACCCCGAGCTCGGTGACGGACACGGGGAGATGAGGCACGGATTGGGCTCCGTCCACCACCACGACGGCATCATGGCGGTGCGCCAGCTCCACCACCTGGCGAATGGGGTTTTCCGTGCCCAGCACGTTGGAGACGTGCGCCACCGTCACCAGGCGCGTTCGCGGGGTGAAGGCGGCGCGCAAGGCCGCCATGCTGAGATGTCCCTCGGGGCTCAGCTCCGCGTAGACCAGGCGGGCCCCGGTGGCGCGCGCGGCCTGCTGCCAGGGCACCAGGTTGGAGTGGTGTTCGGCCGGCGTCAGCAGGATTTCATCCCCGGGCTGGAGGTGGCGGCGAGCCCAGCCATTCGCCACCAGATTCACGCTCTCTGTGGTGCCGTGGGTGAACACCAGGTTTTCCGCCCGCGTCCCGATGAAGCCCGCTACCCGGGCTCGTGCCGCCTCGTAGGCTTCGGTGGCGCGCCCGGCGAGGGTGTGGACGCTGCGGTGCACGTTGGACGGGTAGTCCCGATAGTACTCGGACACGGCGTCAATCACGACGGTAGGCTTGAGGCTAGTCGCCGCCGAGTCCAGATAGACCAGCGGGTGGCCGTTCACCGTTTGCCGGAGCGCAGGAAACGCTCCGGCCACCTCGGTCCAGGACGGCGCGGTCGTGGTGGACGGCAGGCTCATAACGTGCCGCGCCCCCTTTCTTCCTGGAGCTTGGACTCAATGGCCTGCCAGATGCGGTCTTGGACGGCGGGCAGCGCGATGCGCTCCACCACCGGGCCCAGAAAACCCCGCACCAATAGGTCAATGGCGTCGGCCCGGGGAATCCCGCGACTGGCGAGATAGTACAGGGCCAGCTCGTCGACGGGCCCGGCGCTGGCCGCGTGCGCAGCAAACACGTCGTTGTCGTCGATGAGCAGCGAGGGGATGGCATCGGCCCGCGCATCGGGTGACAGCATCAGGGTTTCTTCTTTTTGGCGCGCGTCCGTGCGGCGGGCGCCCTGGCGAATCTCCGACAGCCCGGTGAAGATGCTGCGCGAGCGGCCGCTCATGACACCCCGGGCCCGCATGTCGCTCGTGGTATGGGGCCCGATGTGCACCACCTCGGCGTCGTAGTCAAAGTGCTGGGCCGCCGAGCCAAACGTCACCGTGTGGCTCGTGGTGCTGGCCCCCGACTCCGCCAAATCTGTATGGTGGCCCGCTACCGAGAGCGCGGCGCCAAATTCGGCGGTCGCCCAGTCGATGCGAGCATCGTGCTGTGCCCGCCCCCGGCGCCGCAGGAACGCTTCGGCACCAGGCGGCAGCTGCTGGAGCGCGGACACGGAGACGTGGCTGGCTGGGCCAGCCACTACCTCGGTGGTGGCCGACACCAGCACCCGGTGGCTGTCGGCCGGGTCGCCCAAATATGTCTCCACCACGGCTATGGAAGAGTCGGCATCGGCCACGATGAGCGTCCGGGGGAAGATGCCGGCCGCCGCCGCCCCCACCCAGTGAACAATCGTCACAGGTTCCGCGAGGGCGACCCCGCGCGGCACCACCAAGAGCACGCCGTCGCGCCAAAAGGCCGCGTTGGCCGCCGTGTAGCGATCCGTATCGGCGGCCACCAGGGATCCCAGGTGCTTCGCGATGAGGTTGGCCTCCTGCTGCGCCGCGTCGGCCAAGCTCAGGAGCTTGACACCGGCGCGGCGGGCGGGCTCTTTCATCTCACACGACACCACGTGGCCGTTGGACAGCACCACGTGTCCGGCCGACTCGGGCGCGGAGCGGAGCGCCGCAGGCACTTCGTTGGGATTTGCGGACGCGGGCTCTCGGTAGGGAATGGCCTCCAATCGGCGTGCCTTTAAAGGCGTGCGTGGCCGCGTCGGCACCGGCAGGGCTTCGTACAGCTCCCGCGCCGCCCGCCGGCGGTCCGCCAGCAGCGTGGGCTCATCCGGCAGAGTCAAAAGCTCCGGCCTGCTCATGCCGGGCTCCCCTCGACAGCGGGCACCAACTCTTCGCGGACCCATTCGTAGCCACGGCTCTCCAGAGTTTCCGCCAGCTCCGGGCCGCCAGACATCACGACGCGGCCATCGTAGACAATGTGTACGCGGTCTGGGGTGACGTAGTTCAGAATGCGCTGGTAGTGGGTGATGAGCAGGAGGCCCAGCTCCGGGCCACGCGAGGCGTCGACCCCCTCGGCCACGATGCGCACTGCATCGATGTCCAGCCCGGAGTCGATCTCGTCCAGGACGGCGATGCGGGGCTTCAGCAGGAGCATCTGGAGAATCTCATTGCGCTTCTTCTCCCCCCCGGAGAAGCCCTCGTTGAGATAGCGGTTCGCAAATCCGTGGTCGATCGACAGGACGTCCATCGCGTGGTCCAGCTCGTCGCGAAATTCTTTCAGACGCACGGGATCCTTGGCGTCTCGGCGCGCGTTCAGCGCCGTGCGGAGAAAGTTGGCGGTGGTGACGCCGGACACCTCGTTGGGATACTGCATCGCCAAAAACAGGCCGGCGCGTGCCCGCGCGTCGGTTTTCATAGCCAAGACGTCCCGGCCGTCCAGCGTGATGGACCCGCCTGTCACCTGATATCGAGGGTGGCCCATAATCGTTTGCGCGAGCGTGCTCTTGCCCGTGCCATTCGGTCCCATCACCGCGTGCACCTCGCCGCCGCGGACGGTGAGGGTGAGCCCTTTCAGCACCAGCTTACCGTCCACCGCCACCTGCAAATCGCTTATCGCCAACTCCGGACCTGCCATGACAGCCTCCTCGTTTCGGACCGCTTCGGATCGCTCAGCATCAATACCCTAGCGTTTTAGTCGGGTTTCTAGATCAGTGTAGCCCACGGCGGCCAAAAGTCAACGGGCCGTCGCCAACACAGAAGAGGGCCGAGGGAAGTAGCGCGCCGCCGGCGCGACAGACCATCGGACCGCTGCCGAACGCGCGGCGCCACCGAACGGCATCGCGCCGTCGGGTACAGACGAAAGGGCGACGTGACGGGAAATCCACTCGGCGGCGGTCAGGTCCCCCACCGGTCCGACAGGGTCCCGCTGCAGCGGGGCGGGGTTGGCAACAATGTCGGCAAAATTGAGCACGCCCACCTCGGTCGGGTCGGCGGCTCCCGGCGGCGGTCCACCGCGCAGCGCCCGCCAGTCGTCGCCCATCGCGGCATACGACGGTTCGTCATCCTGGTCCAGGAGGGCTTTGGTCTCTGTCCACATGCCCGTGGCGAATTGGGCAGGCTCTACGATGGGGACTCGGATGCCGAACGGCTCCGGCTAGAGCGTCTCAGACAGGCCTTCGAGGGCAAACTTGGTTGCCACCCACGCCGCCGCACCTTCGAGGGGGACGCGGCCATTAATGCTCGACACATTGATAATGGTTCCCGCCCGATGCTGCCGCATGATCGGCAGGACGGCTCGAATGCAGGCCATGGCCCCGAAGACGTTCGTGGCAAACGTGCGGCGCCACTCGGCGTCTGGCAGCCGTTCGGCCGGCGCGACCGCCGCCACGCCGGCGTTGTTCACCAGGACCTCGATGCCCCCGGGACGCGCCCGCGATCCGCGCGACCGTGGCCTCCACCTCGGCGGCCGGTGCCGCCACATCCAGGGTCGCGACCTCGATGCGCTCGGCGGCACCCGCCGCCCGGGCAGCATCCAAGAGTCGGTGAGCCCGGCGGGGATGGCTCATCGAGGCCACCACCTGATGGCGCCTCGCGCCAACTCCACCGAGGCTGAAAGTCCTGGGCCGGACGACGAACCGGTCACCAGAACCCGTAGGGCTGCAGTCACGCTCACTGGTCCCCTCCCTGATGAGCACCGATCACATGTGCGGAGCGGTGGTTTCGCGCAGGACCCGCGTGCATCCCGCCGTCTCACGCCCGTGCACGCGTCCAGATGTGCTAAAACGTTGGGGGGGAGGTTGCGTGCGTGGGGCGTGGATCCGCTCGCCCACAGGCCGAAGCCCGCAAGGACCCCGCGTCTCGTAAGTCTCGTAAGTCTCGTAAAATGAGGGCGCCCAAGTGTCGTGTCTCACGACGGAGCCCGACTCGCCCAGGAGTGCGCCCCCCCTCCGGGGATCCGATAGGGAGGTTTCGATGGGAATCTTTAAGCGGCAGGCGCCGACCGCGAACCCAGCCGCCGTGCGGGAGGACCTTCCCCCCTCCATGGGGGATGGGCGGATTGAATCTGTCCTCGACCAGGCCGTGAGGACGGGGGCGCTGGACGACGTGTCGGGCAAGGGAGCGCCGTTGCCGTCCGACTACCTGCGGGATGGCGAGGGCGGCTTTCTGATGAACAAGATCTTAAAGGCGCAGGGCTTTGCGCCGGATTGGGCCGTGCTGGGCCAGGCGGTCGACCTGGCAGACGAGCGGCTCGGGCGGCTCGTGGCGGAAGGACGCGATGAGGACGCGGCGACGTTGCTGACCGAGCGCAACCAGCTGGTCCGCAAGCTGAACGCCCAGGTGCCCTCGCCGCTCCTCCAGCGCGGTGTGCGCCGACTGGATTTCTTCCGCCCGAACAAACCCCCCACACCCTAAGTGCGGCCCAAGGCCGGCGCCGGCGTCCGGCAGCCGCGTCACTCGGGTGGGCTCCGCTGGGCGTCCTGGCTGAAGGCACCCGTGGCCGCCGTCAGGCGAGCGCGCTCCACCGGGTCCCCGGTCCACCGGACCACCCGGCCCACGGCGTGGTCGGCCGCCCACCGGTCGTAGGCGGCCAGCCGGCGGGTGTCGACGTGGGAAGCGGCGGCGCGATAGGCCGTGGTGAAGGTGGCCACCGCCTCCGCGCCGAATCGGATCCACACATCCAAGCGCGCGGTGGCCAGATCTTCCAGCGGATCGCCCCGGTGGGCATCTTCCCAGTCCAGCACCCCCTGCACGGCGGTCGTGCCAAAGCCAGTTGCCGGGGCAATAGGCGCCGTGCTGGACAGCCAGGTCGTGGCCGCTTGAGGGGCTCGGCGCATCAGCGGGACTGTCCGGGAGAAAATCAAAGTCGGGATGCCGCCAATCCAGGCGGTGAATGCAGGCCAGCATGCGAGCCGCTTGCGCGGCGCCCGAGTCGACCTCGCAGCCGGTCAAATCCGAACGACCGGGCAGCCACGAGAACAGCAGCCCGCCGGATGCCAGCAGGCGACCGGGCGGCTCGAGCCGGACGGGCCGGGGAACTGGTCGTGCAGCAGCGTGAGCAGGCGAAACTCGAAGCGGCTGCGTCCGCCTGCCGAAGAACCAGCTGCACGTCGCGGTCCGCGACCTTCACCCGCAGCTTGGTCAGGGTCGCGGAGATGCCGCCCAGCAGCGGCGCCGCCTTCAGGAGCACCCCGTCGGGGTGCACGCGCCGCACCAGCGCCTCCAGCCGTGCGTTCACGTCGCCCGATCCTCCTGGGGACCGCCTCTCACCCAACGGTCCCCCAGGCTAATGTGCGGGAGGGGTGGACCGAGCTGGTGCGACTGCGCGGTGCGGCGCTGCGGTGGTTCTGGGGACACCAAGAGCCGTTGGCGGCCGCCGTCGCGCGCCGATGAGGCGGCTAACGGGCCACGCCTTACTCGAAGAAGTCTAGAAGCCGGCACGTGAATCCGGGCAAGACCGGATCCTGGACCATGTCAGCTGGATCGGTGAGGGTGCGCGTGTCGGTGCTCGGTCCGTACTGGGTGAGCGACCGCGCCTTGGGATCGACGACCCATACCGAAGGGATCCCCGCCGTCCGGTATTGGTGCACCTTGCGCCGCAGTGCGGGGTCCGACGCGTCGTGCACCTCAAAGGCCAGGTCGGGCAAAACATCCCAAAAGCCCGAAGCAGCCCCATCATCGGCATCTCGGGCGGCGGCGGCCGTCTTCGCCGCCATCGCCACCTTCGCCGCGGAGAAGTAGGCCACATCGATGCCCCGCAACGTCTCGACCGGCTGCCGTTCGATGTACACGCCGACTTCTCCCGAATCCACTTCCCCCAACTGGTGGTCATGGACGAAGTTGCCCACGTGTCGGGTGATCGCGGCGGTGATGCGCGCGTGCGCGCGGACGGCCGGCGCCATGATGATCAACTTCCCGCCGTCAATCTCGTAGCGCCAACCGTCGGGGAGCCGGGTAAGTTCGTCTGCCGTCCACGGAGCCGTGAACATACGCATAAACCATCACCTCTTGGCGCGGGGCGCAGGCCAACACTGTCGATAAGCATATCATGGTCCGGCCCCCGTGCCCACGGATGCCCGCCGGCGCGCAGGTCGGGGCCTGAAGCCCGGTCGCCGTGCTATAATGACGCCCACTCCACAGCACAGGAGCGGCAGGAGGGGAGGGGCCACGCTTGGTTGAGCGTCTTCGCCCCCGTCTCTACGTGTCGTCGATTTACGCCATCAACCTGGATCGCCTGAAAGGCCAGGGCATCGTGGGGCTGGTGGTGGACTTGGACAACACCCTGGTGGCCTGGAACAATGAGCGGGCGTCCAAGGATTTGTCGCGGTGGGTGCAGCGGGTCAAGCGGCAGGGCTTTCGCCTGTGCCTCGTCTCCAACAACTTTCCCGCCCGCGTCCAGCGCTTCGGCCAATGGCTGGACGTGCCGTCGGTCGCCAATGCGGCTAAACCGCGGCGCCGGGCGTTTCGTCGGGCCATGGCGCTCATGGGCACGGAGCCGGGCAGCACCGCCGTGATCGGGGATCAGCTGTTCACCGACGTGCTGGGGGGCAACCGGCTCAAGTGCTACACGATCCTGGTGCTCCCTATGACGGAGCACGAGTACTGGACCACCCGGCTGGTGCGGCGCGTGGAGCGGCTGGTGCTGCCGCAGGCGATGCGCCGGCCCCGCTCGGACCACCCGCCCACCCGCGGCGTGCCCTCTGACCATGGTCGAACACCCTAGGCCCGCCCTCTATGGGGTGCTGGGCCATCCCGTGGTGGCCAGCCGTTCGCCCGACATCCACCGCGCCGCCTATCAGGCGATGGGCTGGACCCACTGCCACTACGTGCCGGTGGACACCATGCCGCACCGTCTCACCGAGGTTATCGCCGCGTTCACCGCCCTGGGCGGGCGGGGCCTCAACATCACCATCCCCCTCAAGGCCGCGGTGCTGGGCCTGCCCTTCATGCACAGCCGCGATCCGTGGGTGCTGCGGGCGGGGGTAGCCAACACCCTGGCCCGTCGGCCAGACGGGTCCTGGGAAGCGTTCAACACCGATGGGCCGGCGCTCTATGGAGCGCTGGCGCATCGGGCGGTGGAGCCCCGCCGTGTCCTGGTGCTTGGGGGGGGCGGGGCCGCCCGGGCGTCCGTGCTGGCCGTCCAGGCCACCGCCGAGACGGTGGTGGTGGCCACCCGGACGCCGGTCGCGTGGGTGGGAGCGCTGGACGTCCCCGCCTGTCGCCGGGTCGCGTGGGCCGATGCGCTCAGGTGGGTGCCAGAGGCCGACGTCATCATCAACGCCACACCGCTGGGCCAAGAGGGGCGGGCGTCCTGGGACCCGGTGCCGCGCTTCCAGCCGGGCCAGTGCGTGGTGGACTGGGTGTACGGTGACGCCCCGACCCGCCTGGTTCAGCAAGCCCAAGCCGATGGCGCGGCCATCATCGACGGGCGGGAGCTGTTGGTGCGGCAGGCGGCCGGCGCGTGGGCGCGGTGGTTCGGGGATGGGGCGCCGGTGTCCGCGATGGCGGGGGCCGTCGGGCTTGCGGGCACTGGGTGGTCCTCATGATCGGGTGGGCGGTGGCGACCGGCGTGGTGGGCATTGCGGTGGCGTGGTGGGCCACCGCGCGCCCCGAGCGCTGGGGCCTGGAGCGTGACGGGCTGCCGCGGTGGCGCGTGCCGTTGGCGGTCTTGGCGGGGGGTGTGTTGGCCCTCGCCGTGGCGTTGGGCCACCCGGCGGGCGCGGTGGCCGTGTGGGCGGCCGTGCTGGCAGCCGGCGCCGACCTCGTGGACCGGGTCATCCCTCATCGGTGGTTGGCCGTCATGCTGGCGGCCGCCGCCGTCCGATTGGCGTCGGGGTCCGTCGCCTGGCAGCCAGACCTTCTGCTGGCGGCGGCCTTGGGCGTGTTTTTCCTAGCCGCCCACCTGGTGTCCCAGGGCGGGTTTGGCATGGGCGACGTCAAGCTGGGCGTGGCAATGGGCCTCGTGCTGGGGTGGCCCGCCGGCTTCTCGGCGGTGGTGCTGGGGCTGCTGGTGGGAGGGTTGTACGGCATCGGGTTGGTGGTGGCCCGGCGCGCCACGCTTCAGGACGGGATTCCCCTGGGACCATTTCTCACGCTGGGACTGGCGGTTGCCGTGCTGTTGCCCTTCGGCCCCGTCGTTGGTGGCTGAGGAATTTCTGCGACGCTCACAAGGATCTGACGACGCGGTAGCGAATGAGATCTTGGGTATGTGGTGAACGAGAGTTCTCATACAGGAATCGGAGGTGGACTGTGCCCTATTCGGTCCGCATGGTGCAGGCAGCCGACCTGGGCGAGGTGCCCGGTCCCGAAGTGTTTTGGATGAGTCACTTCGACCAGTGGCTGCCGCTTAAGGTGTACGTGGGAATCATCCAGGGTGAGGGGCGGACCGTGCTGATCAACTCGGGACCTCCTCAGGACTATCTGGACGTCATGAACGCGGTGTGGCGTCAGGAGCTGGGGCCGCGGGCCCACATCTCCGTGGAGGGGTCGGACGCCGTGGCTGCTTGGCTTGGCCGCGTGGGCGTGGCGCCGGACGATGTGGACGCCATTGTGGTGACGCCGCTCCAGGCGTATGCCATTGGGAACATCGACCGGTTCCCCAATGCCGAGGTGTGCGTCAGCCGTCGGGGATGGGAGGATCTCGTCGCGCCGGCGCGCTTCGATCCGCGCCGGCGCATGGCGGTGCCCGACCGGCTGCTGCGCTACCTGTTGGAAGATCGCTGGGCGCACCAGCGCTTTCGGCTCTTGGGGGACGCAGGCGACGAGGTGGTGCCGGGCGTGCGCACCTGGTGGGCGGGCACCCACCACCGAAGCTCACTGGCCGTGGAAGTGGACACGCCCGAGGGGGTGGTGGTGCTGTCCGACGTGGCGTTCTATTACGAAAACCTGGAAAACGACCATCCCCTGGGGATCCAGGAGAGTCTTGCGGAGTGCCGGCGCACCTATGAGCGCATCCGGGCGTCGGGCGGCCGTTTTGTGTCCCTGTACGACCCCCGCATGCGGGAGCGGTTTGCTGACGGCTGGGTGGTCCCACCTGTCGCGACCGAGGTGCCCGAGTGACGGGGGGGCGGCTCGACGGCAAGGTGGCGGTGGTGACGGGGGCCGGCCGAGGGATTGGGCGGGCGGTAGCGCGGCGCCTGGGTGAGGACGGTGCGCGCGTCGTGGTCAACTTTCCGGGCGATCCCGGCGAGGCAGGGCATGCGACGTCGGTGGTCGAGGAGATTCGCGCGGCGGGGGGTGAAGCCTGGGCGGTGGAAGCCGACGTGTCGCAGGCCGACCAGGTGGCGCGACTGTTCGATACGGTGGCGGGCGAGACCGGTGGGCTGGACATCTTGGTGAACAATGCCGGCATCTGCCCGTTTCAGGATTGGTGGGGTATGACAGAGGCGCTGTGGGACCGGGTGGCGGCGGTCAATCTCAAAGGGACGTTTCTCTGCAGCCACCGGGCGTCCCGCATGATGCGCGACCGCGGCGCGGGCGGGCGCATCATCAGCATGTCGTCTATTTCCGCGCTGGTGGGGGGCGAACTGCAGACGCACTACACGCCCACCAAGGCTGGCGTCCGCTCATTGATGCAGTCGCTGGCCATCGTGCTGGGGCCCTACGGAATCACCTGCAACAGCGTCATGCCGGGGTCGATTCTGACTGACATCAACCGAGCCCACTACGAGGAACCGGGTCTGAAAGTGCGTGATGAAGCGCGGATCCCGCTGGGACGGCTGGGCCAGCCGCGCGACATCGCGGGGGCGGTGGCGTTTCTCGCCTCCGACGACGCCGCCTACATCACCGGGGCAGACATCCTGGTGGACGGTGGCCTGTTTGTGAACCTGCAGTAACGTGCCACAGCGCAGCACGGCGTTCCCGACAGACACATGCGCTGCGGCCGGCAAGGGAGGGATGGCTTGTGCAGCCAGCGGTCTTTCGGATGCGAATTCAGCCGGGGATGGAAGACGTGTACCGCCAGCGCCACGAGGCCGTCTGGCCTGAGGTGGAGGCGGCGCTGCGTCGCGTCGGCTTTTCGCGCTACAGCATTTTCGCGGCGGGCACGGAGCTGGTGGCGTACTTCGAGGCGGTCGATCCGCCGGCCACGCTGGCTCGACTGGCGGAAGAGCCGGTCATGCAGCGGTGGTGGGCGTGGATGGCGCCGGTTATGGGGGACGAGCCGGCCGACGCCCACGACTACGTGCGTGTGTATCACCTGGATGACCCACGAGAGGAGTGACAGCATGGAGGCGTTGGTCTGGGAAGGCCCGGAACGCATGACGTGCCGGAGTGCGGACGATCCGGTCGCGGTAGTGGGCCATGTGGTGGTGCGCGTGGCGGGGGTGGGGGTGTGCGGGTCTGAACTGGGCGCCTACCTGGGGCACAATGAACTGCGCCGCCCCCCGCTGGTCATGGGTCACGAATTTTCCGGCGTCGTGGTGGAGGTGGGCGCCGGGGTTGATCCCGTATGGAACGGCACCAGCGTGGTGGTGAACCCCCTGGTTACGTGCGGAACCTGCCGCTGGTGTCGTCGGGGTGAGCGGCAGCTTTGCCGCACCCGGCGCATCATCGGCATCGACTTTCCCGGTGCCTTTGCCGAGCAGGTCGCGGTGCCAGTCGAGTCCCTGTGGCCGGTGCACCGCCAGGACCAGGATCTCTGGACCGGTGCCCTCGTGGAACCACTGGCCTGCGCCGTGCGCGCCACGGGTCAGGCGGCGGTTCAGCCGGGCGACGCGGTGCTGGTGTACGGGGCCGGCATCATCGGGCTGATGTCGGCGTGGATGGCACGGCGTCGGGGAGCCACGTCGGTTTGGCTGGTGGATGCGAATCCGGTGCGGCTCGCTCAGGGCTCCGTGTGGGGGGCGGATCGTGCGCTCGATGCCACGACCGAGGACGTGGTCGGCTTGGTGCGGCGCGCTTACCCGGACGGCGTGGACCGGGTAATTGACGCGGTGGGACTGGCGGGCACCCGACGGGAAGGCCTGGAACTGCTGACTCGCGGGGGGCGCCTGGTGCTTGTGGGGCTTCACGAGCCCGCCACCAGTCTGGACGGCAACCGGGTGGTGCGGGACGAAACCGAAGTGGTTGGGTCGTTCTGCTATCGAGACCAGGACTTTACCGTGGCCGCAAACCTGTGGGCAGCGGGTGCGCTGCCCGGCGGGGATGGCTGGCTGGACCGGCGCCCGCTGTCCGCGGGCGACAGGGCGTTTCAGGAACAGGCCCGAGGTCCGGCCCCGTTTGCCAAAATCGTGCTGGACGCGGAGGGGCGGCCATGAGGGGCGAACGTATCCGCGCCGTGCGCGCGCTCACGGCGCGCGGGGGCGGGGCCGACTACCACGACCAGGGGGCCAGCCACTGGATTGTGGGTCAAGTGGCCACGCCGATGTCCTGCTACCCCGCATATCGGGACACGCGATCGTCCTGGGGAATCGACGCGCTGGGCACCGTGGTGGTGGAGGTGGAGGACGAGGCCGGCCGCGTGGGCATCGGCGTAAGCACGGGCGGGGTGCCCGCCGCATGGCTGGTAGCCCACCACCTGGACCGGTTTGCCGTGGGCAGGGATCCTAGCCAGGTGGAGCTCATCTGGGACCAGATGTACCGCTCGTCCCTGTACTACGGGCGCAAGGGCCTGGCCTTAAACGCCATTTCGGCCGTCGATCTCGCGCTGTGGGATCTTTGGGGACGTCAGCGGCAGGAACCGGTGTTTCACTTGCTGGGCGGTCCGGTCCGGCGGAACCTCCCATGCTATGCCACGGGGCCCCGACCCGACTGGGCAGTGGCGGCGGGGTTTCTCGGCGGCAAGCTGCCGCTGGTGCACGGTCCCGACGAGGGAATGGTTGGCTTGCGCAAGAATTTGGACACCGTCGCGCGCGCGCGGGACCAGATGGGCCCCGACGCGCTGCTGATGGTGGACTGCTGGATGGCGCTCGATCTGAACTATGCTGAACAGCTGGTCGCGGGCTTGGCGCCACTGGGTGTCTACTGGGTCGAAGAATGCTTTCCGCCTGACGACTACTGGTCGTATCGCGAGCTTCGCCGGCGCCGTCCCCTGGGGATGCGCATTGCCACTGGCGAGCACGAAGCGACACGCTGGGGTTTTCGGCTCCTGCTGGAAATGGAGGCGGCCGACGTGATTCAGCCCGACGTGACGTGGTGCGGAGGTTTGACCGAGCTCACGCGAATCGCGGCGTTGGCCGACAGCTGGCAGGTGCCCGTGATTCCCCATGGCTCGAGTGTGTACAGCTATCACTTCGCGGCCGCCCGGGCGGCCACCCCGTTCTCCGAGTTCCTCATGATGCATCCCACGGCGACCGGGCTCACCCCGATGTTTGACCCGCTGCTGCTGGGCGAGCCCCTGCCGGTCGATGGGGTGATCACGGTGCCCGACACACCTGGGTTTGGCGTGGAGCTGAATCGGTCGCTCGACCTGATGCCGGCGCCCTAATCCGCTGCGGGGCAGCGTCAAAATATTTTGTGAAGCGGCCCGGCAGCGGCAGGACTTGGTCGACTGCGGCGCGAATATTAATGAACGGGAGTTCACAGATGAGAATTCCATGAGTGATGAAGGGAAGTGTTGCTCGTGAGCACCGCACCGGGGTCCGGTGGAGGGGCGCTAGCACAGGTGGACGACGCCCGCTTGAGTGGGGCGCATTGGCGCTGGACAATCCTCTCGGCGCTGGGGGACTATTTGGATGCCGGCTCGATCGTGGCCGGCGGCGCGTCGGTCTTGTTTTGGACGCAGCTGTTTCACCTCGATTCGTCGACCGTGGGTCTCATTGCCGCGATCGGGTCGAACGGGTTTTCCACCGCGGTGGGGGCTATTATCGGCGGGCGGCTTGGAGACTTCTACGGCCGCAAATTTATTTACTCGATTGACTTGTTGATTTATGCCCTGGGAGCGGTGGTGGTGATTCTGGCGGCGAGCCTCCCTCTCTTGATCGTGGGTCTGGTGGTCATGGGGCTTGCCGTGGGCGCGGACATTCCCACGTCATGGTCTCTTATCGCCGAGTTCTCGCCGCGGCGGGAACGGGGCAAAATGATGGGCTTCACCAACATCTTCTGGTACATCGGTCCCATTGTGATTCTTTTGCTGTCGCTGGCGTTCAGCCATCTCGGCATCACGGGCGTGCGGCTGGTGTTTGGGAGCCTTCTCCTGGTGGCGATCGTCACGTGGTTCTTGCGTCGCTCGCTCACGGAATCTCCCCGCTGGGCGCTGGCCCGCGGCAAGACCGCCGAGGTGGAAAGTGCCGCCCAGCAGCTGGGATTCCGCGCCGAGGCGGCCGCACCCGCGGCCGCTCCGGCCGTGGCGCCCTGGCGCGAGATGTTTCGGAACGGTGGCTGGCGTCGGCTCGCGTTCATCACACCCATCTACGTACTGTGGGGCATCCCGGCCGGGACGTATGGGTTCTTTCTGCCGTATATTTTCAAGACCGAAGGCGCCACCACGGCGGCGGGCGGGGACCTGTTGGAGATTTTGTGGTTCGCCTCGGCCATCGTGGCGGTACTGGTGATTTTCATGCCGTTCAATGACCGGGTGGACCGACGTCTCCTGTATGCCATCAGTGCCGCGTTCTGCGCCGCGGCCTTCTTCCTGCTGGTGGCTTTCCCGATCACCGACCCGACAGTGGCGATCTTAAACGTCCTGCTGTTCGGATTCGGGCAGGGGATTGGACTCTGGCCCCTGCAGCGCGTGTGGTCTGTGGAGCTGTTCCCGACCAGCGTGCGCAACACCGCACAGGGATCGCTGTGGGCGGTCATGCGCATCATGATTGGCGGCTGGAGCCTTTTCCTGCCGGTGTTGGCCGGCGCGTCTGGCTTCAAGCTGGTGGCGGTCATCATGGGAGCCATGTTCACCTACAACCTGGTGGTGGGCGGACTGTTTGGCCCGCGCACCAGCGGACAGTCCTTGGAGGCGATTCAATCCGGGGGCCTATCTGCGTAGCGTCCGCGCAGAGCGGCCGCGGGGCAACCCGCGGTCGCTCTGTTTACACGAGTCAGGCGGGATGGTTTGATACTATGGCCGGGATGCGGCGAGCCGGGTGACGGCGGCAAAAGGAGGCGGCACATGGCAGATCCAACGGGCGCGGGTGCGGTCAAGTCGGCGGCCCGGGTCGTGGAACTGCTGGAGGCGGTGGCGCTCCGTCCCCCGGGACTCACGTTCACCGAACTGTTGGAGGCAACAGATATTCCGCGCAGCAGCCTCCATGGATTGGTGCACACGCTCGCCGGTCGGGGCGTCATTCAGTTGGACTCGGCCACCAAACGTTATACGCCGGGGCCCAAGTTGTGGGAGTTGGCCATGAACTATGCCCAGCAGTTGCAGCTGGTGCCGCTGGCGTGGCCGGCCCTGGAGTCCCTGCGCAACGCGTTTGACGAAACCGTGCAGATGGGGGTGCTGAACGGTCCCGATGTGGTTTACGTGGCCAAGGCCTCATCGAGCCACCCCCTGCAAATGGTGTCGCACGTGGGAAGCCGCCTGCCCGCCTACGCTACCGGATTGGGCAAGGCGCTGCTGGCGGGACTCGCGCCGGCCGCCGTGGAATCTCTGTTGCCGGACTCTCTCCCACAGTACACCCGGGCGACTCTCACGACGCGCACGGCGCTGCAGGATGAATTGGCGCAGGTGCGCGAACGGGGATACGCCCGGGATGCAGGGGAGTATTCGGGCGATGTGCGCTGCGTCGCCGCGCCGGTGGTGGAACACACCGGGGCGGTGGTGGCCGCCGTCTCGGTGACCATGGCTAGCGAACGGTTCTCCCCAGAGCGTGAGGCGGCCATTGCGCCGGCCCTGGTCGAAGCAGTGGAACGGGTGAGCGCGCAACTGGGGTGCCTGGATTGGCACCGGTGGCGGCAAAAGGGGGTGTAGTGTGGAGCGGGTCGACTTGTTTGTGTCCTGCCTGGTGGATTTGTTCGAACCCGAAACTGGCCGGGCGGCCGTGGCGGTGATGGAGCGGCGCGGCGCCCAGGTCGGGTTTCCCTCCGGACAAACGTGCTGTGGGCAGTTTGCCTACAATGCCGGCCACTGGCCGGAGGCATGGGCCATGGCGAAAGCGTTGCTGGCGGCGCTGGATGCCCCGCCGACGCCTGGACCAGACGGACAGGAGCGTGCAACGGTGGGGCTCTCGGGCTCCTGCGTCGCGATGGTTCGCGAAGAATACCCCAAGCTTTTGGACTGGGCGGCGGGCCAACCGGGTTGGGACACCAGCTGGCGCGTACGGCACGCGCGCGTAGCCGGTCGGCTTTGGGAGTTGTCCCAGTGGCTGAACCGGGCCGCACCGGCACCGTCGGCGCACCAAGACACGAGACCGACCCGCGTGGTGCTGCACACGGGCTGCCACATGCGGCGGGTGCTGGCCGCAGGCGGCGACGCGGCCGCAGTGCTGGAAGGACTCGGCGTGAGCGTGGCCACGCCGGAGGACGAGGATCAGTGTTGCGGATTTGGCGGCACCTACGCGATGAACGAGCCGAAAATCTCTACCGCGCTGGCGGATGATAAGCTCAGGGCCCTGCGGGCCACCCAGGCGGATGCCATGGTGAGTTGCGATTGGGGATGCCTGCTGCATCTCGGTGGTCGGCTGTCACGCACCGGCGTGGCCTGGTCGGTGCTGCATCTCGCGCAACTGGTGGATCTGGCCGACCGTGGGGAGCTGGCTCCCGCGCAACTGGCCCGGGCAGGGCGGTTCGTCCGGGAGGTGCCGTGATGGTCGGACGGCTTCCGCGCGATCCCGCGCCGTGGGGGGAGCGCCGCGATCGGGCGCTTGGCAACTCGGTGTTGCGCGGCAACATCCGAAGCGTCACGCGGCGGCTGGCCGACGCCCGCCGCCGCGCCTACGCCAGCTACCCGGCGAGCCAGGTGCTGCGCGTTGCCGGGCGGGACGCCAAGCGGCGGGCAGTGGCCCGCGTGGAACCCCTGTTGGACGAGTTGCGCGACCGCTTGGCCGCCAACGGAGCGCGGGTCATTTTTGCTGAGGGCCCCAAAGAGGTTGCCGACTACGTTGTGAGCCTGGCCGCCCGTCGGGGGGCCAAGCGGGTCGTCAAGTCGAAAAGTATGCTGACGGAAGAATTAGATCTGAACCGGCGCCTGGCGGTCGCCGGTCTGGCCGTTCGGGAGACGGATCTGGGGGAGTACATCATCCAGTTGCTGGACGAGCATCCCAGCCACATCCTGGCGCCGGCAGCGCACAGAAACCGCCAAGAGATTCACGCCCTCTTCCAGGAAACCGCGGAGCGTGAGGGGGTGCCCGGCCCTACCTCGGACGACGTGGGGCCGCTGACCGCGTTCGCGCGCCAGCGCCTGCGCGAGGATTTCCTGGCCGCCGACATCGGCATCACCGGCGCAAATTTCCTGGTGGCGGAGACCGGGACGATCGTGCTGGTAACCAACGAGGGCAATGCGGACATGGTGGCGTCCCTGCCGCCGGTGCACGTGGTCATAGCCGGCATCGACAAGGTGTTGGACACGTGGGCAGACCTGGCAGCCGTGATCCAGCAGCCGGCCCTCTCGGGCGTGGGGCAGCGTCTGTCGGCCTACACGACGTTGATCTCGGGCCCCCGCGCTGCCGGCTCACCGGAGGGACCGGAGGAACTGCACGTGCTGCTGGTGGACAACGGCCGGCGGCAGTTGGTGGACGGGCCCTACGCGGACGTCCTCACCTGCATCCGCTGTGGCGCCTGTTACAACGTGTGCCCGGTATACCGGCAGGTGGGCGGACACGCGTACGGCTCCACGTACGCCGGTCCCATCGGGGCCGTGGAAACGCCGCTTTTGGCCGGTCTGGACTTCCTGCCCGAGTTGCCGAAGTCGCTCTGCACCCTGTGCAACGCGTGCGTCGAGGCGTGCCCGATGGACATCGCGCTAGCGGACCACTTCATCACGTTGCGGCGCCGCCAGGTCGGCGAGGGCCGGGAAGCCGCCGGGACACGGCTGACGTATCGCGCGTGGGGGCGGCTCTGGTCGTCCCCGCGCCAGTACCAGCGCTTCGTGTCCTGGGCGCGGCGGGGCCAGCGCTTTATGATGCGACAGGGGCGCCTTGTGCGTTCGCCGGGCTTGTGGGCTGGGTGGTTTGAGACGCGGGACATGCCGCCGATTGCCCCCGAAACCTTTCACGAGTGGTGGGCCCGTCGCGCGCCGTCCGGTAAGACGCCGTCATGATCGGCCCCGGCCTTTCGCCGCTCCTGCAGGCGTTTCGCGCGCGCTGGGAGGCGCTGGGCGGACACTACTGGGAAAGCGTGTCCGGGCCCGGTCTGACCGAGACGCTGGCGGCCGCGGCGGATTCCCTCATCGACCGCGTGCCGGGACAGACGTCGTCCGCCCTGTGGTGGCCCGGTCCCGCGTGGGCGTCGCTCGCGTGGGAGGCGGCGCTTCCTCCGGACCGATGGACGGTGACGCCGGTCACCGGGCGGGAGCCGCTCGTTCTCAGCGGCCGACCGATGGACCCGTCAGCGCTGCGCAGCGCGGCCGCGTCGGCGGCGCTCGGGGTTACCGGTGCCGCCTGGGCCGTGGCCGACACCGGGTCGGTGGCGCTGACCAGTGCACCGGGACAGGGTCTCTGGCCGAGCCTCCTGCCTCCCAGCCACCTCATCGTGCTCCAGGAAGCCCAGGTGGTGGCCACCGTGGCCGATGGCCTCAGGCGGATGCGGGACGAGGGCCCACCTCCGGCCATGGCCAAAATTATCTCGGGGCCGAGCTCCACGGCCGACATCGAAGGTCAACTGTGGATTGGGGTGCACGGTCCTGGGCGTGTCGGCGTGGTGGTGGTCGCGGGGGCCGGGGCCGATTGACGGCGACCGCTACCGGTCGGCCGTCGAGCCCAGGAGCAGGGCGCCCATCGCCATCCGCCACGCAGTGACGACGTCGTCGCCCGTTACCGCGATGGTTCGGGCGTCCACGCGCTTGACCGCCGGAAACCAGCACGCCACCTCCGCGTGCGTGGACCGCACCATTTCCACTTGGAACGTGACCGGGCCTTCCAGGCGGACCGGCGGCACCGCGGCCCGCTCGCGGACGGCGGCTTCGACGCCCTCGCGAATGTCGTGGTGAACGACGGAGCGGGGGCGCGACCGTGCGGTCAGGGTGTCGAGGGCGTGCTTGACGACCACCGTGCGGGTGGCGGGCAGGGTCGCCTGCACCTGCTGGGCCAGGGTGTCGTCGCCACTGACCAGCACGAGGGGGGCGCCGAACGATCCGGCCAGGGCGGCGTTGATTTGGGTTTCGCCCACCAAGACGCCGTTCATCCACCAGTTGTGCACCTGGGCGCCGGAGATGGTGTGGTCCAGCACCGCCTGGGCCGTGCCCGCCCGCGCGTGGTAGCCAATGCACACCACGGCGTCGGCTCCCTCCGCGCCTTGCATCATGCAAAGGGGCTTGTTGAAGCCGGAAATCAGCTCGGCCCGCTCGTCCAGTTGTTCGTACAGCAGGTTGCGCATGCCCCCATGCGAGTCGTTGACCCAAATCTCATCGGCTCCGGCCCGTGCCGCGCCGACAATGGCCTGATTGGCCTCATCCGTCATCAGGCGGCGAAAGCGCTCGTACTCCGAGTGGCCCCGTGCCACCTCGTCGCGCCCGCTCACGCCGGCGATGCCCTCCATGTCCACGGAAATCAGCACCTTCACGCCGCGCACCTCCCCCGGAATTCGGCCTGGAATGTTTCCACCCGGGACTTATGGTAGCCGAATGCGGAAGCGCCTACGATGGCCGCGACGACATGCCCCGACACCGGTCCCAGGTAAATCCGGCGGCGCTCGGCACCCCTCAAGAACGACGCGGTTCACGGGCGAACACGTGGGAGTGCAGCGTCGTCCAAGCTGCTCGGGTTCATGAGGCCGCACGCACGGGGCGGATGTAGGCCCGCCCTCGACACGGCGAAGGCCTGGGCTCACCGGTAGGGGGACCCGCATCGGGCTGATCCAACCGCCCCAGAAGTCGGTCGGCGTTGCGTGCCCGTCAAACGTCTCCCAGGACTGCTGGGACGTCGGTGAGCATTGCCAGAGGCTTGGCCGGGTGCGCCGGCGTCAAGGGGGCAGCCACTCTCCCAACGCCCGGGGACACGGTCGCGGTGCGGCTGGCGCTGGGACGGCGCCCTAACGCGCGAGATGGAGGCAGCGCGCACGCGGGCCAGCGACGGCGTGCACGTCATCGTGACGGCGCTGGCACCCCGTCGGGCCCCATCACCTGGGAGACGCCAGCAAACAGATCCGCGCGGTCGTTGACCACCCGGGTCCGTGAGACCACTACGAGCCAGAAGGCGTGAGCGACGGACGGCGCCGGCGGCAAGCGCGGCCAGAGCCTCCCCACGTGGTTCATCCTCCGGAGCCCCCCGCGGCCTCGCCCACGGCCGGTTGTCGTGCCGGAGGCGTGACGGGGGTGCTGCCTGCCTACGACGAGCCCTCGGATCTCGACCCGCCACTGCTGGAGCTGGAAGACGTTTGAAAGACGCTCACCTGCCCGGTGGGTTCCAGATACGCTTCGCGAACCTGTTGAACGGAGGCAATGCCTTTCTGGCGCAGTTCCATCAACAGATCGGCTTGGGACATGCGCTCTGCGCGCATGGCGGCCTGCTGCACTTCGCCGTCCTTCACGACAGCCGTTTGCGTGCCCTGTGTGAGGCGCTCCAAAGCAGTCCACCGCACGTTGAGAAACGTGAGCGCCCACTGCAGGACGCCGAGCAGGACGACGATGCCGATGGGGATCACCAGGGCCAGGTGGGGATCCTCCATGCCGATGGCAGTGGCCTCCCCTATGGCAACCCTAAACCCTATGGAATAACGCGGGGGGCTTAGCCGGTCGACTGCCAGCGGTGGGTAGCCCGCCATCGGAGGGCGACGGGCGAGGCCATGGCTTCCTGCGACACGCGATAATCGATGGAGAAGCCGTCGGGTCCCACCGTGACACGTTCCACCAGTTGCTTCAAGAGGGTCTTTTGCTGAGGACGGGGGGCGCCCAAAAACAGTTGCCACCAGTCCGGCGCGTGCCGCAGGAATGATTCGAGGTGC